>JAHHIA010000018.1 GCA_019359045.1 Scytolyngbya sp. HA4215-MV1 | reverse complement strand
GAGTGAGGCAGGATTTAATCATTTGTTGCACTTGCGTCTAGCCTGGGTCAATGAGCGGTTTGATCCCTTGTTCGCAGAACACCCCTTAACCCTCCATCTCTACTCCCCCAACCGTTAGGTGCGCCCGAGTCGATCCCGATGTGAATTACTTTACAGGACTGGAATCCGTACCTGGGACAGTTCATAAAACTGCACCTGTTGTTGATGATAGATTCATTTGCCAATAATGCTTCTAACCACATTTTCAACTCTGGCATTTGCATTGTCTGGACTCATTTCATCAAGGTCGTGAAGATTGATGCTGTCGCATTTAAACTAAAATTTCTTTTCGCTATGCTTCATTACCGCAATTGCTTAAACAAATCCATTCGCTTCCGCTTACGAACATGCACAGATTGCAACTGATTGAAATAGGTCGTTCACTCTGTTGCACCTGCCGTCGAAGCTACCAAGTTAACGGTTGCTGAAATATCAGCTTATAACAATTGCTCAAGCGCGTTTTGCTCACGGTGAATGGATCGTGGCCAATTCCTGACTGGCACCTTGGAGAGTGATATCATGCTGCTGATCTTCTCCTACTCCACCAAACTTTCCAACTTCAGTGTGCCAAACTTCGGCGACCAAAAGCCTTCTCGTCCCTCGAAAAATGCTACCTCCTTGCATTTTCCCCGGCGATTTTCGAGCAGCGAACAGCGCAACATCTTCTTCTCTTTTCCTTCCTTCGTGTAGCCATAGCGCTCTAATAACGCCCCACACACGGGACAGGGCACATCTGTGAATGCCTGTGGATTTGGCGTTCGTTGAGCGTAGGGCAATTCATACTGCTTCCGCTGCGGATTCCAGAACATCACCGCTCCACACTCTGCTGCTCCACATTTGAGGAAATGATCTGCCTTCAGCTTCTTGGATTGGCAAGGAACTTTGCTCATGGCTTTTCCACACTGGGGACAAGTAGTTTTTGTAACCATTGTCTTGGATTTCGACAAAGGTGAGACGGACGATCGCGCTCTATCCGTTGTCACCGCTTGAACAGGATTGGATTTCAACAGTTGTGCCGCTTTTTCTAAAGCAGGCACAAAATAGGTGCGATGCCAATGAGTTAAATACCCTTGCCAGTCCTGTTTGCCTTGAGCGATCGTGTCCAGTGCAGACTCCATTTGAGCCGTAAACTCTGGCTGAATCAACTCTGGCAGTAGCTTTTCTAACGCCCCATCCAATTCCAGTCCCAAGGTCGTGGGCTGGAGCTTTCCCTTCTCAACCTGCACATACGTTCGCTCCTTCAGCGTTTTGATGGTGGGTGCATAGGTGCTGGGTCGCCCAATGCCTCTGCGCTCCATCAATTGCACCAGTTTGGGTTCCGTATAACGCGGCGGCGGTTGAGTTTGCTTTTTGTCTGTCGCTGCCTGCGTTAGCGTGAGTAACTGGTTCTGCTTCAAGGTAGGGAGTTGGGTATCGGCACTTACGTTGTTCCAGTAGCGGGTATAGCCGGGAAATTCTATCACCTGTCCCCTGGCTTCCCAATGTACTGCGGCAGATTTTGTCACAACGCGTGTTTTGCGCAACCGGGCGGGACAGCACTGAGAAGCCACGGCTCGATTCCAGATCAGCTCATACAGCCGGGTCTCATCGGTGCTGGCTTGCAGTTGCGTAGGCGATCGCTGCACATCGGTCGGACGAATCGCTTCATGCGCTTCCTGTGCTCCTTTGACCGCTCGGTGCCGCGTCGTTTTATTGGGGACGTTGCTCGGATCCTGTTGTTCCAGATACTGCCGCACGGCTGCGCAAAATGGCTCAGCTAACATGACCGAATCTGTTCGCATGTAGGTAATGTGACCTGCCTCATAGAGTGCTTGCGCCACTTTCATCGTTTTATCGGGACTGAAGCGGAGTTTTGACCCAGCGGACTGCTGCAAGGTGGAGGTGATGAAAGGCGGCGGCGGTGATTGATAGGCGACTTTGCCTTCGACGGTTACCACTTGATGGGGATGGGAACGCGCGATCTCCACTAGCCGATCGGCTTCTGCTTGACTACTGACCCGATCGGATTCCTGACTATCCTTGCTTTCGGTCGCATCATCGGGTAGCTCGGTCGCTGCTGCCGATTGAGAACTTGGATCGGTATTCAATTTGGCTTGATAAAACGCCTTAAACCCTTCCCCATACTCCACCCAAACGCTCCAGTAGTTTTGAGGTTTAAAAGCTTGGATTTCTTTCTCCCGCACACATAGCAGATGCAGTGTTGCACTCTGCACCCGCCCCATCGACTTCGCGCCGATGTTGAGTCGCCACACGACATATTTGCTGCCCTTATAGCCCACCAGCTTATCGAGACAATCGCGTGCCCGTCCAGCGGCAATGAGAGACTGATCTAGGGTCCGGGGCTGGGAGATCGCGGCTCTCACCGCTTGGGGCGTAATTTCGCTGTAAACCACCCGATGTGGATTTTTGAGCCGCAATTCCTGTTGCAGATGCCAGCCGATCGTTTCTCCTTCGCGATCGGGGTCAGTGGCGATATAGACTGCATCTGCTTGTTTCACTGCCTGCCGCAGCTCTGCCAGTACCTTTTTACCTTTGGCTCCTCTGGGTTCGTAACGACACTCAATGCGGCGATCTAACAGATCAAATCCCAACGCATCCTCGCCATCGTCTGCTAGTTCACGCACATGTCCCATGCTGGCTTTCACGATCCAACCAGAACCTAAAATTTGACTCAATTTCTTGGATTTACCCGGACTTTCGATCAAAAGCAGATTGGTCATAGGTCGGTTCCAGATCAGTCTCTTTATAGTACAAGCGATCTAGGAAAAATAGAAGGGTACGATCGCTGACAGCCTCTACATACATCTGTTGTTCCAATCGCCCCAATCGCACGGCTTGCCATTGGATCAGTGGATATTCACAATCCCTAATTTGGTTCGCCTAGCCCCAATCTTTTAACGATATATCGCGATACATTTTGATATATCGTATACTGGAGGCAGTTGTTCACGGAATCAATCAATGTTTAGACACTTTCGCGCTCATTTTCACGCTCCAGCTTGGGCAGGCGTTGTTGCCGATGAACCTTTTGCCCGTCATTGTTTTCATCAGGGCAGACATGCTCGTGGCAAGCACTTTATGGAAGAGATGTTTGGCTTGGGGGGTGAAGATGAGATCCGCACTCGCCGGGGAGACATCAAATTTCTATTGCTGGAATTATTAGCCGAGCAACCCAGTCACGGCTATGACCTGATCAAACGCATGGAAACGCGTTACGGTGGCTTTCGCCGCCTCAGTCCAGGTTCTGTTTACCCTACGCTGCAACTCCTAGAAGATGGGGGATATGTGATCAGCGAGACCACAGAAGGCAAGCGAGTTTATACGATTACAGACACGGGCAGACAGTTCCTGGCTGAGCGTGCTCAGCAAGAACCGCAAGGGGTCTCTTGGGAGACGTTTAAAAATAAGCCCCAGGAGTTCAATCAGCTGCGGCAGGCCGCAATGGAGCTAGCAGGCGCAGTAATGCAGGTGGCTCGGAGCGGTAATTCCGATCGCATCAATCGCGCTAAGGAATTGCTAGAACGAACGAAGCGAGAAATTTACGCCATTTTGGCAGAGGAATAGGGTGCAACAGACCCGTGTTGCGATCGGGGTTCACGGGTCTGAGCGCAATCTCCGAGGTCAGTCACTGGTTTGACCAATACGACTCGAAACGCTTTGAGCCGATTAGGTGTAAAGCCCCTCTTAATCGACACGAAGATACATGACAAACAGCTTGCTTTCGCAGTAAAACAATTTGTCAGCGATTGAATTCCTGCAAGGAGAATTGGGCATGAGATATCGACGCTTGGGACGCTCTGGTTTACAAGTCAGTGAACTATCGCTGGGATCTTGGGTGACCTACGGCAATCAGGTTGATGAAAATACCGCGATCGAAACTCTATCGGTTGCTAGAGATGCGGGTGTAAATTTCTTTGACAACGCTGAAGTCTATTCTGGCGGAAAATCCGAAATCCTGATGGGAAATGCTTTAAAGCAGCTGGGTTGGGAGCGAGAATCCTACATCATTTCCACCAAATTCTATTGGGGAATTGCCGACGGACCCAACCGGAAAAACACGCTTAACCGTAAATATTTGCGCCATGCGATTGAGGGTTCTCTCCAGCGCTTGCAACTGGACTATATAGACCTGGTGTTCTGCCATCGCCCCGATCCCCACACCCCGATCGAAGAAACCGTCTGGGCAATGCATGACATGATCCAGCAGGGCAAAGCTTTGTACTGGGGCACCTCGGAATGGTCAGCAGCGGAGATTGTGAGCGCCTGGCACCTTGCCGATCGTCACCATCTCCACAAACCGATTATGGAGCAACCCCAGTACAACTTGTTCCATCGTCAGCGAGTGGAACAGGAATATGCTCGGCTCTACGAAGATCTGGGACTGGGATTGACCACCTGGAGTCCGCTCGCGTCGGGGGTACTGACGGGCAAATATGCCAAGGGCGTTCCTGCTGGGAGCCGCTCAACCCTGCCTGGCTATGAATGGTTGCAAGCAACAGTGACTAATCCGGATTGGGTGGCTGCCACTGAGCGTCTGCGCCCTATTAGCGACAAACTGGGTTGCACGCTTTCTCAGTTGGCGATCGCGTGGTGCGCGAGTAATCCTCATGTCAGTACCGTGATTACGGGAGCCAGCCGCGCAGTCCAAGTCGTTGAAAATATGCAGGCGATCGATTTGATTCCGCGACTTGACTCAGACCTACTGCAACAAATTGATGAGGCTGTGCGCCCAGTTGGGGCGACGGCACCTGAATGATCGAATGGTGAAGGGATAAAATACTCAACAAGGAGTTTGCGATCGATCCATTTGGACTTTAACAAAACTCTCCCAACCGCAAGCTGAAAACATCAGACGTTAGGAGCCAACCTGTGATGGATTTGGGTGGGTTAATCAGCGCCATTCTTGGGTTTGGAACCTCCATCGGGAAGGACAAACTTCAGCGTCATGAGAGGGTGATCAAGCTGCTGAAGCAGCTCAACCTGAACCCCGATCATCCACCAGCAGATTTCACAGCCGTCTATCAGTACGCCCTGGTGGAATATGGGATTGGTAAACCGAAGCCAGTGCTAGAAATTTTTCGCCAGTCTGAGATTCAGCAGATTTTTCGCAGAGCACTGGATCAGAACAATCCCACCTTTCTGCTCAAAGCAGGGGAGGAATTTCTAGCAGGACATGCGTTGGGAGAGGAGCTCCAAACGTTGGGGATGAGTGCCCGCAGAGAGTTTTATGAGTTTGCAGCGGTCTTCATCGAGATTGCCAGGCGCACCCGTACCCCAGCGGAAGTGTTGACCAATCAGCGGCTCGAATCTCTGCATCGGCAAATCAGCATCCTACAGGAGCGCCTGAATCGCCTACCTACCCTGGAAGGCATCCGTACTGAGATGGCACGGTTGGCAATTCAGGGAGAACTGTCATTACCCGCAGCGGAGGAGCGTGAGCAGTCTCCTCCAGCCATCATTCCTACTCCCTTTACTTTTGCCCTGGCACAGCAAATGCGGGGTTGGTTTGAGACCTTGGGGTATCGGTTTGAGAAATATGAGGTCTGGGAAACCGATTACTTTGAGTGGATTATCAATGTACCCGTGCGGCGAAATCGGTTCGATCGCATACTTTATCTAGCGATTCCTGTAGATGCTTATGATTCCTTCTTTAGTCTGGAGTTACCGCGATTGTTGATCCAGCGCTATCAAGTCCATCTCATCATTTATGAACCCGCAGAAGAGGTTATCGTACTATGGCAAAAGTAGAACGCTATCGGCAACTGGTTCAGGAATTATTGCAAACCTATAGCGAAATCAAAGCTAGCAATGAAGACGTTGACGCCGAAGCAATTTTTGATCCGATGCGCGATCGCTACCAAGTTGTTCATGTGGGCTGGTCAAACAAACGCCGCGTCTATGGCTGCATCTTACATTTAGACATTAAGAACGAAAAAATCTGGATTCAACACGATGGAACTGAAGGTGGCATTGCCAATGAACTAGTGGAGCGAGGTGTGCCCAAAGAAGACATCGTGCTAGCATTTCACTCTCCCTTCAAACGTCAATTCACTGAGTTTGCAGTGGGATGACGATGGAAATTGAGATCGCCTCCACCTACTCAATATGAACAACACGGTCGTCAAAGGCGTAACCGAAGTAGAAAAAGCAACCCTAAAAGCGCTTGCGGCAGTGGAGGACTAAGACCCATAGCAAAACCTGTTTCATGGTACTATCCGACGTGTCCTCGAAAAAGAGGGCTGGACGATCACTGACGATCCATGCTTCATCCATTTTGGTGAGATTGAGAGATCGCGTGTTTTACCTGACACCGATATTGTGCTCGCCTTTCGCTCCTCCTTCAAACGTCAATTCACCTGCGTGTCAATCAATTCACTGTTTCGCCTTCTTCAGGCAAGCTCTATCTTTTTTCAGACTAACGTGAATCCCACAACTGGAGCGATAAGGTTGGGGCCAGTATTCGTCAGCGGTCACTGTAAGGCGCTGCTGATAGAGAATGCGCTGATAGTGAGGTCTACAGTTTCAAAATGGGTTTGTGCTAGACTCAAGCCGACCAATACGCTAGGACTCCTACAGTGAAACTTCTCCATCCATCGCTACAGGAAGCAGAACTGGGGTTACGTGCTATGAAAATGGTTGCAGCAGCATCAGGAGAGATTTCTTTGCCAGCACTGAATCTATTGCAAGCTGCTCAACGACAGATCCTGCGCACCCATTTTGATCTGGCAACGCTCCCCACGATCGCCCCCGCAGAGCTAGCAGCGGGTTTTTCCGATCCAGCGCTGCGCCGACAGTTTGTACAAGGAATGATTGTGATGAGCCTGACAGATGGAGTGCCATCGGAGCAACAGGCGAAGCAAGTCGAGGAATTTGCCACAGCGTTGCAAATTAGCCTTCCAGAATTATGGGATTTGAAACTATTGGCTGAGCAACAAATGCTGTTGTTTCGACTGGATTTTATGCGGCGATCGCACATTCGCGACATGGTACAAGACCAATTTCAACAGCATGGTTTGCTGGAGAGTATCCGAGCAATTCTAGGCTTGCGTGGCTTTGCAGAAGAACCCGCCCTAGCTGCCAAGTATCATACCCTGGAGCACTTCCCCCAAAATACTCTGGGATATAGCCTCTGGCAGCACTACCACGACAATGGCTTTGCCTTCCCTGGTGAGAAGTATGGATTTCCTGAAAGTGGCGTCTATCACGACTTGAGCCATATTTTGGCGGGCTACTCTACCCAGCCAGAGGGCGAAGTGCAGGTGGCAGGCTTTGTTGCAGGGTACCGCGAGCACAATCCCTTTTATGTCATTCTTTTTGTATTGCTTCAGTTCAGTGCAGGCGTGAAAATCGTGCCAATTGACACTCCACCCATGCAGGGAATTCTAGCAGAAACAGGATTGGCAGACTTGTTTTTGCGGGCAGTGGAACGAGGTTCTCAGGTGAATACGGATCTCTCAGATGGCTGGGATTTTTGGCAGTGGTTAGACAAGCCCCTGGAAGATGTGCGTCACCAACTCAATATTTTGCCGTTGTCGATCGCCCCGTCTAGCCATTAAAGGCTAGTGATCGTTGATGCCGCGACTTTTCCCCAATCACCGTAAAGATTTATGGCTATCTAGAGGAAGTCACCCGGTATCCGGTGTAGCACTGGTGTTAGTTCAACTTTGTGCCCAATATTCGATCGCCAGGATGCTGTCCGAAAAACCTGAACGATCGCCGACTTTGCCCTGTGAGGAGATCGACCATGCCAGCGTTCCGCAAACTCTGGGTTCCCTTTTTGTTAAGCTTGCTTCTGGTCTTAGGCTTTGCCCAGTTGGGGAAAGCCGGACTTTTTGATAACAATCCGCTGTCTGTGGTAACGCCAGTGGCGAGTCCCCAGTTGCCGGAGTGGATTGAGCAGGTCAGCCCGGTGGGCGAAGCCCCCCCACTGGCACAGATTCGGATTCGGTTTAAGGAACCGCTGATTCCGCTGGAAAGTTTGGAAAGTCCTAACCAGCAAGCGATTCTAGAAAAGTTTGAGATTTCCCCTGCCATTCCGGGACGATTTCGCTTCCTAACTCCGCGCATGGTAGGTTTTCAGGCAGATCAGGCAATTCCTCAAGCCTTTCGGGCGAAAGTGACCCTGAAAGCGGGACTGGCAGATCTGAAAAATCATCAATTGCAACAGGATCTTTCCTGGACTTTCAATACTGAACCCATTAAGTTAACCAATCTGCCTGGAACCAATGGCAATCCGGGGAACGCAGACAACCCGCTCGATTTGCAACCAGTACTGGAGGTCACCTCCAATACCGAACTGGATTTGAATACGTTACAGCAGCGGGTTTCTCTGACAGCGCCAGGTGGGGGCAGTGTTCCCCTCAAAGTCGAGCTAAAAGCCGATGACTCTGTTTCCGCGGGGGCAGAATTTGATCCGTCACAGCGCACTTGGACCTACGTGTTGACTCCCCAACGATCGCTGCAAAAGGCAACCCAATACACGTTGCGATTTGCACCGGGATTGCGATCGCTCAAAGGCAATCTGCTCAGCGAAACTGCTTTTGCCAGCCAGATCTTCACCTACTCCAGCCTGACATTTCAGGAGTTGCAACTGATCGATCAACCTGACCAGAGCGGGGCATATGGACGCTTTCTCACAGGTGGACCCCAGTTGTTATTTAACAACGGACTGGATGCCGACAGTGTGGAAAGCAACATTAAAGTGCAACCTGCGATTCGTCAAGGCACGCGCTTAATTCGCACCGTCTATGAAGACGATCGGGTGATTCAGCTCAACCCCTGGGCATTTGAACCGAACACGACTTATACCTTGACGATCGGTGCCAATCTGAAAGACCAGTTTGGGCAAACCCTGGGGCGCAACGTCAATGTCCAATACCAGACCGGAGATGTCGCCGCTGATTTCTGGGCACCCTCGGGCTTAAACATCTTCCCCACGGGCAAAAATCTGCAACTGGAACTGTCGAGCGTCAACTTGCCGGAGGGTGGCTTCAAGGCGGTTTATCAGAAAGTCCAGCCTCAAGATCTGGTCTATGCCGATGAGTACTCGTTGCAAACCGCAGGACTGCTGCCTGCTACCTCAGAATGGCAGACGATCAAACTGGCGAAACAACCGAAAAATCAAACCATTCATACCCCAGTCCCCATTGCCCAAAAGTTGGGGGGAAGCACCGGAGCGTTGGCATACGGAGTGCAGACACGCGCATATCAATATTCAGACAATGGCAAGCAGAAATGGCGCATCCCGACCTATACCGGACTGGTTCAATTGACGAATTTGGGCGTGTTTGCTCAGTGGTTTCCCACATCGGGTATGGTACGCGTGCATCATCTATCGGATGGTGCTGCCGCTGCCGGAGTCAAGGTGGAGGTGTATAAGTCGAAAGTGGGAGCAAAGTCCCGTCCTCAGCCCCAACCCTGTGCCACAGGCACCACCGACAAAACTGGAACCCTGCTGTTAGCACGCGAAGCCTTGCAGCAATGTATTGGCAAAGCGTCGGGGGGCTTCGATGAAGCACCAGAATTGTTGACGATTGCTTACGAAGGCAATGATTGGGCATTCACCCGATCGCTCCAGTACAGCGGCTCCTATGGTTACGGCATCTACGCTGGCTGGTTGGGCGGCACACCGGAATCGCGCGGTATCCTTTTCTCCGATCGTCAGCTTTACCAACCGGGTGAAAAAGGCTGGTTCACCGGCAATGCTTACTACATTCAAGATGGCGTGTTGAAGCAAGATAAGAACGCCCGCTATACCGTTAGCATGGATGCTCCCGATGGCAAAACCAAACTGCTCGGTAATTACACCACCAATGAATTTGGCACCTTCTCAGTCCCCGTGACTTTTAGCCAGAATCAGCCCCTGGGCTACTACGTAATCAAAGCAAAGAGCGATCGTGGCGTCGAGATTACCGGAGATTTTCGGGTCGCAGAGTTCAAGTTGCCCAACTTCAAAGTTGATCTCAACTTGAACCAGGCGTTTGCGATGGTGAATCAATCAGTCACTGCCAGCACCCAGAGCAACTATCTGTTTGGTCCGCCTGTAGAAGGGGGACGGGTGGAATACTACGTCACCCGCAAACAAGAATACTTTGTACCTCAAGGTTGGGATGCTTATTCCTTTGGGCGACGCTGGTTTTGGCCCGAAGAAAGTCCCACTGTATCCAGTGATGTGTTGACGGTTAATCAAACGCTGAATCCTCAGGGACAAAGTAGCCAGACTGTCACCGTGGCAAAAGATTTGCCCTACCCAATGCGTTACGAAGTGGATGCTCAAGTCTCTGATGTGTCCAATCTGTCGGTATCCAGTACAAAGTCATTTATTGCTCTGCCCAGCGATCGCCTGATTGGACTAAAAAGCGATTTCGTTGCTGATGCTGGCAAACCCTTCTCCGTGGCGGTGATTGTTACCGATCCCAATGGACGCGCGATCGCTAACCAAGCGGTGCGAGTAGAACTGCAAAAGATGACCTACAGCAGTGTCACCCGCGTGGTGGAAGGCAGCGGACAACGACGCAACCAGGTAGAATACAACACCGTTGCCAAAGCCGAGGTGCGATCGGGTAGCCAAGCAGAAACCGTTACCCTGACTCCACCGGAATCCGGCACCTACCGGATTCGGGCAAACTTTGCCGATGCCAGCAGCGAAGCCACCGCTGCCGATGCCCAGATCTGGGCAACTGGAGACACCCCCGTGTACTGGGGAGGACGCTATCGCAACAACCGCATTGATCTGAAACTCGACAAAGAGACTTACGAGCCTGGTGAAACTGCTACGGTATTAATCCAATCGCCCTATCCTGAAGCCGAACTTTACCTGGCGGTAGTGCGGCACCAAACTCTTTATCGCACCGTGATCAAAGTGTCGGGGAGTGCGCCCAAAGTCCAGTTCCAGGTCACCCCCGATATGTTGCCCAACGCCGCTGTTGAAGCCGTGCTGGTGCGCCAGGGTGAACCCTTGACGAAAGTAGCGCCAGGGAGCTTGAAAAATCTAGTCGGGGTGGGCTTTGCCCCCTTCCAGGTCGGCATTAAAGAAAAATATCTGCAAGTGGAAGTAAAACCGACGGCTGCCTCCCTGGCACCGGGCAGCCAGCAAACCGTGGAAGTGCAACTGAAAAATGCTCAAGGACAACCCAGCGCCGGGCAATTTACTGTCATGGTGGTGAATGATGCGGTGCTGCAACTGAGTGGCTACCGTCCCCCTGATTTGGTGAAGACGGTCTACGCTGAACAGGATATCTCCACCCGCTTTGCTGATAACCGTCCCGATGTGGTGCTCGACCCAATTCCCTCGCCCTTGCAAAAAGGCTGGGGCTTTGGTGGTGGCTTTGCGGCGGGAGCCGGAGACACCCGCATCCGCAAAGACTTCCAACCTCTGGCTTACTACGGTACGCTGGTTGCTGACGCTACTGGACGGACTGGCATTAGCTTTAAACTGCCGGACGACCTGACCACTTGGCGAGTGCTAGCCGTAGCAACCGATGGCGAGATGCGCTTTGGTCAAGGCGAATCTACTTTCCTGGCAACCCAGCCTTTGCTGACCAATCCGCTGTTGCCCCAATTTGCTCGACCCGGCGATCGCCTCCAGGCAGGTCTCTCTGTGATCAACAACACCGGCAAGACTGGGACAGTATCAATCAACGGCACCCTCAGCGGTTCTCTCCAGTTTGCCAATGGTGCGGCTGGCGTGGAAACGATCCAACGAGATGTAACCACTAGTGCTCGTGCGTTTCGTTATCCGATCGTGGCAACCCAACCAGGCACTGCCAAAATCCAGTTCAGTTCCAAGCTGGACAACGCTACCGATGCCTTTGAAGTGCCCCTAGAAGTGAAACCGCTGGAGGTAACGGAGCAAGTGGTGGAATCAGGCACCACTACAACACAAGTGAAATTGCCACTACGGGTAGATGCCAATGTGGTGTCGAGCACGGGGGGTTTGGACATCGCCCTCGCCAGTACGCTAATTCCAGAAATCTCTGCCCCAGCGAAACAAGTGCTATGGGAAGAACAGTTGCCCTTTTTGGAACCAGCTGCCAGCCAGTTGGCGATCGCTGCCAACCTGCAAATTCTCAGTCGCCAGTATGGGCAAAGCTTTGCTGAATTTGATCCGGTAAAACAAGCTGCTAAAGCCCTCGATCGACTGCAACAACTACAGCGTCCTGATGATGGGTTTGCTTCCTATCCCGGACAGGAGCAATCCGATCCCTTTGTGTCGCCTTATGCTGCCCATAGTCTGGCTCAAGCAACGGCTGCCGGACTCAAGGTCGATGCCAATCTGGTGAATCGCTTGAAAAAATATCTGAGCAGCCTGCTGGCAAACCCCGGTCAATACGAGTTCTGCCGCGAAGGACTGTGCAAGAGCCAATTGCGGTTGGAAGCCCTGAGCGCTCTGGCAGCCCTGGGAGATCGGCGCAGCGATTTTCTGGCAGATATCTACGCCCAGCGTCAGCACCTCAGCGTCGTGGAGCAGATCAAACTGGCAAGGCACTTGGCACTGTTCCCCGACTGGCAGGATGAAGCCACCAGCCTGACGGGTGAAATCCGGAAAATCGTCTATGAAACCGGACGCACTGCCACGATCAATATGCCCGAAACCTGGGAATGGCTGAGTTCCCCGACTGCCGTACAAGCTCAAGCATTGCGGTTATTCATTGCCCAAAAGAGCAATGTCGATAGCCTCGATCGCTTATTCGAAGGCTTGCTCTCGTTGCGACGGGACGGCGCCTGGGCAACCACTTACGACAATGCCGAAGCATTAACCGCCTTGGTGGACTATGGACAATTGCAACCCACCCCACCGGACTTCACCGCTATGGCGGAATTGGCAGGCAAGCAACTGGGAACAGCGCAGTTCCAGGGCTATCAAAAGCCCAGTGTGGAGATTGCGGTCCCCATGGCAGACCTGCCCCGTGGACAAAATGATCTGGTGTTGTCTAAATCGGGTGAGGGCATTTTGCACTACTTGGCGGCGTATCGCTATCGGTTGCAGGGCGACCAACCCGGCAGACTGAGCGGTTTGCGCGTAAATCGGGTGATTCGTCCTGCCAATCAGCCCCAAGCGGTGCAGACGATTGGCTTAGCGCCCCCTGCTCAACCCCTGACTGTGAAACCTGGACAGGTGTTTGATATTGGGCTAGAAATTACCACCGACCATCCCATCGACCATCTGGTGATCACTGATCCGCTACCTGCCGGCTTTGAAGCGATCGATGCCAGTTTCCAGACCTCGACCCCCTATTTCCAGGCACAAAGCGATAGCTGGCAAATCGATTACCAGACTATCTACCACGATCGGGTTGTGGCGTATGGTAATCAATTTGATGCCGGCGTGTATACTTTGCACTATCTGGTGCGATCTGTCACGCCTGGTGTCTTCCTCTATCCGGGTGCTGAAGCCCATCTGCAATATGCACCGGAAGAATTTGGACGTACCGCTTCTTCCAGTTTGGTGGTGGCAGAGTAGGTGCATCTCGATCGCAAGACTGGTTCGATCAATCACTGCGGCATGAAATTCGGTTACCCTCTGGATAATTTGAGCACGACCACGTCAAGTTGATGGAGTTTAAGGTCATGTCCATCGCCTTTGGGATTGCTTTGGAAAGAGAGATCCTGGATACATCCTTACCGACCTTGCAGGTGAGCCAAAATCTTTGTCTGAGAGGGGTTTGGGAACAATTGGAGGAGATCGCGATTGAAAAAAGACTCACCCGCCTGAGCCACTTCGTGGTTGAGGATGCAGAACTCTACCAAGAGATGCTCGACTCCGCTGACGAGTTTGATTATCCAGAGTGTGAAGACTATGCACAAGTGATTCAAGAAAAGTTGGCAGCCTTAGCTGGACAGCCCGACTGGTTTGAACCCTCTGACGCAACCATTGCTCGTGCGACCTTGCGGGGTCTGGTTGAATCTCTCCAAGCAAACCCCGATCGATTGACTCAGTATGGACATGGAGCAACCGCAGCAATTCTTGCCGATTTGGAGGAGTTTATTCACCTGTTAGACGCAGCTGAGTTCCGAAAGATTCGATTTAAGTTTTGGATGGAGTAGGGGTAGAAATCCCCCCCAGTTCGTCATTTAAGTCATCACGTTGGGGAAGGGAACTGAGGCAAAATTTGGTGGATAAAAGGCAGTTTGACCGTCACTATTGTTCCAACATTGACAGTGCTTTGGACTGCAATTTCTCCTTGAAGTACATCGACACAGCGTTTCACAATCGCTAAGCCCAGTCCTGTTCCCGAAACCGTTCCCACGTTACTGCCCCGATAGAAACTATCAATAAGCGATGTAACTCTTTAGGGGGAATGTTAATCCCAGTATTCTGCATCCTCAACGTGGTCATTCCATCCTGAGTAATTACCTAAAATTGAATTTCTTCGCCCTGAGGCGAGTATTTAATTGCATTAGAAAGCAAGTTAGTGCAAAAGCTGGCAAGTCATACTAGCAATATCAGGAGATTGAATCACGCTTATGAACCTCTCAAATCGTCTTAGCCCCAAAATTTCTGTCCTACTGAGTGGATTGGTAGGAGGAGTGCTGCTGTTTGGCTGTGCTGCGGGTTCACATCTGAGCAGTTCGCCGATGTCTGAACGAGGTGCTCCGACTGCTGAATCGGCTTCAGGTTCTGCTTCAGATGCAAAAGTGGCGGCAGAAGTGCCAAAGGTTCGTCCCCAACTTATTAAAAACGCATCGCTGGAGATGACGGTGGCATCGGTGGAGAACGCGCAGAAAACCGTCTCCACGATCGTCCAAACCCAGCAGGGAGATGTGCTGGAATTACAAGATCAGACGCCTCAAACTGAACGCGATCATCACACTCTCTCAATGCAACTTCGCATTCCCCAAGAGCGATTGGATGCCGCACTGGATGCGTTGGCAGCGTTGGGTACGGTGCAGGAGCGATCGATTACAGCGGAGGATGTCTCAACGCAATTGATTGACTTATCAGCACGCCTACGGAATCTGCGTAAAACGGAACAGACCCTCTTGGGCATTATGGAGCGATCGGGTTCCGTAGGGGATGTGTTGAAGGTGGCACAAGAAGTGAGCAGAACCCGCGAACAAATTGAACAAATTGCGGCGCAAGTAAGTCACCTAAATAATCAGGTCGCTTACTCGACGATTACATTGCAGTTAGTAGAAGCGACGGCAACCAATCGATCGGGACAACCGTTGGGGTTACAGTTTGGTGAGACCTGGAAGCGGGCAACAACTTCTGTCAGTAGCCTGACAGTTTCGTTGCTGAAGTTGGGACTCTGGCTCATTGCATACACCCCCTACTTATTGATTTTGGTTGGGATCGGCGTGTTGTTGTATCGTCGGAAGCATCGACAGATGGCAATTTCCACTCAACCCACTCTGTCGGATGCGGGCAATTCATCGTCAGAAAAATAATGCTAAACCGATGGGGGCGTAAGACTTTGCGCTTCCATCGGAGGTGGTGGCGATAGGGCAGATGGGTTTATTTCTCGACTAATCGCACAACATGTCCATCAGGATCGCGAACTAGAATGCCTTTTTTGAACCCTAGTGCTGGTTCGGGAATGGAAACGATGTCTGGAGAGAGGAAGGTCGATCGATGGAGCCGTAACTGCTGGGTGAGGGCGGCTAAATCTTTGACGACGAGGGTGGTTTGCCAGTTTAGTAGGTCATTGGGGCGGGCATCGACTGGGTAAGGGCGTCCATCCTGAGGGTAGAGGTATTCTAGAAATTCAATTCCCGGTCCGGCGGGCGATCGTAAGCCGCTGATGTGCAACCGCGCACCTTCCACATTGTTGAGATGGGCTTGTTCAGTGCCTTCGTTCATGCTTTCTCCTGCCAGTTTGAGACCCAATAAATCTTGATAGAATTTGAGACTGGCAGCAGTACTGGAAACGACGATCGCGGTGTGGTCAATGCCTAAAAACAGTCGGTGGGTGGGCTTGTGCCATTTGGGATTGCCTTTGTCGGGCGGAAAGTTAATGATCTCCAAGTTATGTCCGTCAGGATCTTTGAAGTAGAAAGCACGAATCCCAGCAGCCTCTTTGATCGATGCAGGTAATCGTTGAGGTGCGGTTGAGGCATGTTGCACTTTGTATTGACGAAGATGTAGATAGGCTTTGTCCATATCGCTAACGACGATCGCAATATGTTGAAACCAGCGATCGTGACTACGCGAATCAATCGGAATGGGACGCCCTCTAGGCGTTAAATACTCGGTGAGATCAATGAATTCATCGCCTAATCGCATTCGGACAATCCGCAATCGTACCCCAAAGATTCCTTGCAGTTGCTCATAGGCTGTCCCTAAAACTTCTACATCAGAGACTTTCTGGAAAGACAAGACTTGGGTATAGAATTCAATGGTTCGATCCATATCAAAAACAGTCATCCCCACTGACTCAACAGCCACGACCGCATTCTGTACTGGCTGAGTCTGAGCCAATTGCGCTGGAGTGCTAGATCGCAAAGAGCGCGGGACTTGAGAAATCGCCTGAAGCTGGGGCGAAACAACCACTGTGGCAAAGACTAAGGCGGATAGGAGCGATCGCTTGAGTCGGCAAGTGAGTGATGAGCGCATGATAATCAACCTCGTTGCGAAATTGAGGATAACGGGTGAGAGTGCAAAGCATGACTCTGGACATACCAACTCTGAAGTGCTTGGGCGGCTGGATACAGGTCGATGAGAGAGGAGCAATGGGGGGGCCAGTCCGATCGCTCCAGGTCATCGTGACGCATTCCACTTGTCATTTCATGAGTTGGGATCGACTGGCGACAATGACAACAATACCAGTAGAGATTGCCAGCACAAACATGGCGCAGTGCCCGATGAGAACACAGAAGGCAGGTTGCAGGTGGGTTCATTGCCGATCCTCAATCCATTCCGCAGCATCAATGCCTAACATTGCGATCGACGCTTTGATCGCAGAATTTAAAAATGACTCAACTTGTGGCTGTTGTTCTGACTCGATTTCAGTCACTTGGGAGGCAGTGAGCACCGCACCGACCCAGTGTTGAGTGTGCCAAAATCCTTTGCCTTCTAGCGCTGGCAGGTTGGTCAGCTCAGGATAGGGGTAGGGAGAAACGTACCAGTAGGGTTCGTTGTAGCTCGTGTCACCCGGAGACACGCCCACTCCAACGGTAAGCGGGCTACCCTCTTTCATGCCAGGCAAAGTGATTAAGCTCGCCATATCAAAATGGTGGGGCCAGATGTGCATGGCAGAGGCTTTGGCGGTGGTGTTGACGATCGCCTGAATCAGTGAATGAGTATTGGCGTAATAGTTGACCAGGGCACTGAGAGTCAGGTCGGCAGTAGATTGAAAGGGCGCACCATGGGCGATCGCATGATCAGGAAAATCATCAGGAGGATAGTCCAGAAACTGGATAGCGTCAGCATTTTTCCCCAGGTTGGCAATTTCCTGCTTGAGCCAATCCAATCCGTCAGTCAGGCGTTTGCCGCTGAGCGGCAGGGACGCAATCGTCTGGTTCTGCTGATCCAAAACCATTAGGGTTAACCGGATAGGTTCGATGGCGATCCGAAAAGACTGCTGCGATCGAATAAACACCCCTGTGAACAGCGCTAAGTCAGGCTGCCATTCCAGGCTTGTGTGGCTGTAATCTGGCAACGGTTCTGCCAGAGCGGCTCCCGTCGCAGCAATAAATTGAATCGCGTAATGTAGTTGTAGCCTGCTTTCAGTCAAGGATGGGGAGGCGGTCAGCGTTTTCCAGGAAATCATAGGGGGTAGGGGGTAGAAATATGGCTCGTTCACTCGTTCCCATGCTCTGCTTGGGAATCTAAATAATTACTTCATTCGTTCAATTAAATGATCACCCACTCGCAACGCATTGGCAATAATCGTTAGTGTCGGATTCACTGCACCACTGGAACAGAAAAAACTACCATCTACGACATAGAGATTGTCAATGTCATGAGCACGACAATTAAGATCCAACACCGAAGTTTTAGGATCTTCGCCAAAGCGGCAGGTTCCTACCTGATGTCCCACTCCGTCGATCGGTAGCCTGCCTGTAAAAGTTTTGCCTGACCCAGCAAAGTAGGAACAGTTGGGCATAATCGATTGACCACATTCGATCGACTTGAGAATCTCAATCCAGCGTTGTTCCAGACGATCGTAAGACTCGGAATTATTCTCAGTGTATTCAAGAATAATCTTGTCGCTTTCCACCCGCACGCGATTGTTGAAATCGGGTAAATCTTCTACCGTCAACCACCAATCGATCGAATGGCTAGCAACTTCTTCAGGAGTCAGGGGGGCATAGGCTGCGGCATTGCCTTCTAGCGCTTCCTTGCTAACTTTCCCCAGCGTTTGAATTTGTCCCATGGGATACTCGTAGCCCGTCTCGCCCCAATAAAAATCATTGACGGAGAGGGTCTTTTGGAACAGGGTGGGATTGGGCTTTTTGCTGACTCCAATGATGGAACCCAACACATGTTTCATGAAGTTGCGTCCTACCAGGTCAGAGCTGTTGGCGAGTCCAGTGGGATGCTGTTCGTTTGCCGATCGTAACATTACCACCGAGGAATTAATTGCCCCACAAGCGAGGACTACCACGTCTCCAGAAAACTGCTGCACTTGCGTCTGTCCAGATTGCGGATCGCGCATCTCCACCACTACGCTAGAAATTTCGCGCCCAGAAGGACTCGTGTGCAGTTTGAGTACGTGGGCTTCCGTCAATAATGTAACATTTTGCTGTGCCATCGCTGGACGCACCGCACTGATTTCGGCATCCGATTTGGCTTGCACCAAACAGGGATAGCCATCGCAAGTGTTGCAGCGAATACATTGACTCAGATATGCTTGCGCTTCATTTAAGCGAATGCCAACAGGAGTGTGGTAAGGCTTCAGTCCTTGGAATTTGAGACTATCTGAAACCTCCTCAATCCGAGGTTCATGACTTACCGCAGGATAGGGAAACTCCTGGCTACGAAACGGTTCGGTGGGATCTTCTCCACTGTTGCCATGAACCTGGTAAAGTTTTTCTGCTTCAACGTAATAGGGTTCAAAATCTTTGTATTTCAAGGGCCATTCAGGGGATACACCATCTCTATGCTGAAATTTTTCAAAATCTTTTTCACGTAACCGAAACAGGGCGGCACCGTAGACTTTAGTATTGCCACCAACAAAGTAACTCATGCCAGGATGAATTTCTTTGCCGTCTTTGTCGTACCAGACTTCTGGGTTGTGGTAGCGATCGCTGCCAAACACAACTTTAGTGTTCCAGTTATCTTTTTCCCTGGGCATGAAGGGACCTCGCTCCAGGATCAAAATCTTTTTACCGCTCTGCGCCAGTCGGTATGCCAGCGTGCCGCCACCTGCGCCTGTGCCAACGATGATGATGTCGTAGTGGTTGGACATAGCATTCTTCCATGAATTAAATGAGGTGGATAATGGGTTAGGAACAAAATATAGCGTTGCTGAAAAGCAGGATGATTTGGAACGAAGTTTCAAATCATTCAGCATCATTTTTATCCCGTTGTTGAGTAATGCCCAAAATATAGCCATCGCCAACTTGGTTAGGACAAGGGGTTTAAGCCCTTTGTTGATTCCAGGTGTTGGAATGTTCTAACGATCGTGGTTGTAGCAATAAGATGTAGATTTTGTAGGGCTGAGCATTTAGACAGCAATGGCTGCGATCTCTCACAATCGATGCGCCAAATGCTTACTAAGCCCGTACAGCACTTTTTACAATTCCAAAACCACTCGCGCGGTCTTGGGTTTAGAAATACAAATCAATGCAGAACCGTTGTCGATCGTTGCAACGGGCGTGGTTTGATATTCCACTTCTCCTTCACTGATTTTGCACATGCAGGTGCCGCAGATACCCTGACGACAACTATAGGGAGGTTCAAGATCGTTGGCTTCAGCAAATTCCAGAATGCTGTCGGCACTGGCATCCCAGGTAAAAGTCTTGCCAGATTGGGCAAAGACAACTTCTGCACCGCCAATTTTGTCATTGTCACGTGCAGTGGTTGATTGGGTTGTGGTGGGAGCAGGTTTCCCTTTACTAAAGGCTTCAAAAAAGATGCGGCTGGTGGGAACCCCTGCGGCTTGCAGCCCCTCTCGCAAGGATTGCATAAATGGAGGAGAACCACAGAGAAAGTATTCGGCTTCTTGCTGCACCAGGGTTTGAATTAGGGCAGTATCGGCATAGCCTGTACTGTGATAGTGACCTTCGTCTTCTGGTCGAGGACGACTATAGACAAAGTGGAGGTTCAGGTTGGAATTTTGTTGGGCGATCGCGCTTACTTCTTCCCGGAAAGCATGAAATCTACCATCTCTAGCACCATGCACAAACCAGATGGGGCGATCGAGCTTCAGCTGAGTTGCCGCTTTTGCCATACTCATCATCGGCGTAATCCCCACCCCATTGCTGATCAGCACCGCAGGCAACGTTTTCTGCAAATCTAATACAAACTTGCCACTGGGCGATTTTGCTGGAATCACCGTCCCTTCCTGTACCTGATCGTGCATAAAGTTTGAGGCAATTCCCGGTGGCACATCCAGTTCCTTGGGAGCACTTTCTCGCTTAATAGAGAGACGATAATAGTCGCAAGGATCGGGGTAGTCGGAGAGCGAATAGGTACGAATGATGGGACGAGGTTGTCCAGGAATCTCCAGCTTTATCGTCAGAAATTGCCCTGGTTGGAATTTGGGAATTGCTCCACCATCGACAGGTTTTAAATAAAAGGAAGTAATTTCCTCGCTTTCTTTCACCTTGCGAACTACAACAAAATTCCGCCAATCCTGCCAACCCGAGCCTTCAACCATTGGGGCAGAGGATTGATCAGTCAATGGTTTCGCAGAAGCTGATTGATTCGCTTGACCCTGATAAACCAACCCCAAAAGTGCGCCAAAGCCTGTGCCTGCCAAAGTGGTATAAATCGCGGTCTTGTAAGCAGATTCATCCTTTGCGTTAGTTGCTCCCAAAACAATCGCAGCAGTCAAAGTTATCGCCGAACCAATTGTGACTGCCGCAGTCAAACTTCGGGCAAGCGGATTCTTGATGCTGACCAAACTTGCAAGCATGAATTACTCCTGTCTAAGTTTTAATGGGGAGAACGATTTGGTTGCTTCTGATGGATTTTGTGTTGGAGCTGTCAAAACCCTTTAGGAGCTTGGCATTTGGACAACGATTTTCTAGGTTAAGCAAGGATTTCGCACCAAATGCTGCGCGCCCCTACGCCGGATCAGGATAAATTGAGTCAGAACCAGGATTTTGGCTCATAGCGCTTCAGTGAACAGAGCTTTTTCAGCACTTGTAGCGATCCTCCATCTGACACACCTGATGCTTGTCTATTGCTCGTGATAATTCCACAATAGGCCGCCATCCACAACAAAGGTTGAGCCGGTGATGTAGTCTGCGTTAGACGATGCCAGGAAGGCGACGAGAGAAGCAACATCAGCGGGTTGTCCTAAGCGGTTGAGGGGAATGTTTTGGAGCAGGGCATTGAGTTTAGTGGGGTCATTCAATAGTTTTGTGTTGATGGGGGTTTCGATCGCCCCCGGTGCCACATTGTTGATGGTAATGCCCAAAGGACCCAGTTCCACTGCCAGGTTGCGGGTAAACATTCTCATGCCCCCTTTGCTCACACAATAGGCAGTGAAGTTTGGGAAAGGCAACTCTTCATGAACTGAGCTAATGTTGATAATTTTGCCAGAGCGTTGGGTGGCAATTAGATGTTGCACAAAGGCTTGCGTGGCAAAGAATACCCCTTTCAAATTGACGTTGAGCACAGCATCATAATCGGCTTCGGTGACTTCCCAAAAAGGTGCGTGTTTTTCAATACCGGCATTGTTGACCAACACATCCAATCTGCCAAAGTGCTGGATGCTTTCTGCAATCAGTTGGCGGACTTCTTCTATGCTGCCGAGATCTGCCTTGACCGTAAACCCTTGAGAACTGGGGCACTGTGCCATGTGGCAACGTCCGCCGATCGCTTGCACTTTTTCTAGGGTTTCCTCTGCACCTTCGGGATGAGATCGATAGTTAATCACCACATCTGCGCCTGCTTGCGCCAACCGCAACACAATCCCTTGTCCAATCCCTTGACTACTGCCTGTTACCAGGACAACTTTACCTTCCAGATTCATGGGGGTTCTCCTGCAATCAAATGAGTCACTGCTGCTATGGGACGATTGTTGCCTGCCTCCACGCGCACAAAATGATAAAGGCTTAAGGAGTTTGGTCGAAAAAGCTGATAGTTGGGAGAGAAGTTTTTTAGAAAGATTTCAGCTAGTTCTCATCTTTCTACGATTTCTGGATAGGATGAACTTTACGCTCACAAGCTAGCTCCATCGTATGGCAATGCATAGGTGACAAAATGATGGTGTATCTACCCGCTATCCTCTACCCCTCTCAGGGGATTGACGTTTAATTTTTTCGAGGATATATTCGTGCACAGGACAATTAAATAGCTGCCAATAAAAATAAGTGTCTTGGAATGCAAAGGTTTTCGACTGGAAGCTATCTTGCCTAAATTCTATCCAATGGAATCCAATGCATCGATACTCCCTTCATTTAGGGATTGATTTTCGGGTAATTTCTGGACGAGTTACAAGCTGTTTCTTAGTGATCACAGTGGGTCATGGGTGAACGTTCAACCAGGATTGAAGTCAATTCAACGATAGGTTTGCATAAAACCTGCTTGACTGACTGATAAGTCACTGGGCGCTGTGATGACAAGTGGGAATGAGGAGAAAGCAGTCCAAACTTTTGTTGTATCTGGTTCGCTCATACACGTACTTTAGAGAATTCGATCAGTCACTTCAGTCCATGAGTGGCACATAGATGGGGCAATTGGCGGCGCCCTGTCTCCATCATTGTCTATGTTTGCTCTGTTGATGGTGCAGCTGTGCAGTTGCTATCCCATCATCACGCTTAACAGTGAATTTTCACTGTCAATTTTTGATGCCCAATTCAGCATACGAACGAGGACACTATGCAGGTAACACCTAAACCATTAACGATTGTTTCGACTGGATTGTTACTCACATTTCTGAATAGTCATGGCGCGATCGCGCAAACTGCTAACAGCAAATCCCTAACCGTTTCATCGGATACGGCAACTCAGTCATACAAAAGCCAACAATTTAATATCTTGCCAGATAGTCAGTTGCGATCGCGGATGCCAGTTACATCCTCTATCACCTCCGCTATTGCTCCAGCCAATGCCAGCACTTTGATCAATAATTCAGGTGCGATCCCAGCTTCGGATATTACTTCCCAATTAGGGAGTCAAATTGTTTCACCCTTATCTTTTGGCACATCTCAAATTCCCTACACTACGTCTCGTGTACTGGGTGGTACTGCCAATCCGGTTCAGACCAGCCCTTATGTCAGAACGGGAAAGCTATACATGGCTTTTGGCGGCAACACTTATAATTTCGTGTGTTCAGCGTCCATGATTGGCAGGAGTTTGTTGCTCACAGCCGCCCACTGTGTCCATGAATATGGACGTGGCAGTGCAGGTTGGGCGCGCAAGGTTCTGTTTGTGCCGGCCAAAAACAATGCCAGTGAACCTTATCGATCGTTTGAAAGCAGCCAATATATCATTGCCACCAGCTACTTCAACGGCACAGATACCTGCACCGTCGCGGGTGTTGTCTGCAACAACGACCTGGCACTGGTGGCGCTCAACAACAACAGCCTGGGGCAACAAGCAGGCAACCTGGTTGGTTGGTTTGGCTATGGCTGGAATGGCTATAGTTTTGCTGTTCCCGCAGCCAGCTTTCAGAGCGTTTTTGGTAACAAGCTCTTTGCCGCAATCACCCAGCTCGGCTATCCCGGTGCTTTTGATTCGGGGCTGAGAATGCAACTCAACACTGCCTATGGAGCCTTCTTAGGATCTGGCAACTTGAAGAATACGCTCCTGGGATCAGCCATGACGGGTGGTTCAAGTGGGGGACCCTGGTTGGTCAACTTTGGTGATAATGCTTTGGGTGGCACCTATGGGACTGCCAGTGTGCGAAATGTAGTCGTTGGGGTCACCAGCTATGGGTATGTGGGGGGCCCCCAGTTGCAGGGATCATCCTGGTTTGGGCAAAATGCCCAGTTTCCCAATAGTGCTTATGGGACTCGTGGAGCAGGCAATATCGGCAAGCTTGTCTATGATGCTTGCGATAATCCCGCACTGCCAACCTGGCGACTTCAGAGCAAGGGGCGGTGTATTTAATGTAATTTATAGCAGTTTTCACCTGAGTGAAGTACAGAGGTGTGAATTACAGCGGGGTGCAAAGCACCCTCACTGTAATTCACACCCTTGAAAAGGGCTATAGTCTCGTCGATGGGCATGGGCGATGTTCTTTGCCCATCCGACGGTTAATTGTAGTGACCTAGCAATTTTCGGATGAGTCAGCCATCGCTTGGTGGATGAGTGGATAAGTCGATGGGTCTGAGTATGGCTCATGCAAATGAAAACGACTGTAGTAGATGGGTATATTGCATAAACAATGAAACAAAAACAGAAAAATAGAAAGATGGTGATGAGTTCGCATCTGGAATTTAGCGAACGACACTTTAGAATTGGAGAACTTAGATGTCTATTTTCTGGGTCATTATTTGGGGTACCAAAAGAACAGTAAAAAAATTGGGTTATGTGGCTGATTTTTGCCCAGTATGCCGTCAAGCTCGTCCCTTTTCAGTTTCTAGAGTGGGGAAAGTTGGGCATCTTTACTACATTTCATTGGGTGACGGTGAATTGGTTGGATATTTAGCTGAATGCCAATCTTGTCATATTCATTTATCGGCAAATCCTGATCTTTATCAAACGGTGAGTAAAAGTTTGTCTTCTAATTTAACTCACTTGATTCAAGAAACTTTTCCCAATCTGGATCAATGCTATCGGAATCGACTAGAAATTGAGGAATTGATTCAATGGAATCCACGATCGCTGTCTGCTGATACCAGAGCTGCTCTAATTGAAGAACCTTTTTATCTCCTCTCTCCTCTTGTAGAAGCTCGCTTTTCTAATGAAACTCGCTTCGATCGAGAAAGTGGTTTGGGCTGTTTGTTGACGATCGTGGCTTTTGTCCTGGTCTGTGTATTGTTCGCCGTGTTCAATCAGGCCCCTGAATGGTTAGCCGGGTTGAGTGGGCTTGTAATTTTAGGCGGTGTTATTTATACGCTGGTTCAATTAATCCAATCCAATCAAAGATTTGTGGATAGGGAAATTGTGCCTATCCTGGTAAGTAGTTTGAAGCCCTTGCGTCCAACGTTGGATGAGCTGCAAGATTGTTTGAATAAGCTGGCAATTCTGAAACAGCGACTGGGACGGCGATTGAAAGCACAAAAGTTACTGGATGAGATCGAGCGCTCCAGCGTTGCGTCTTTTCAGACAGTTCGTCAGTAATGTTGTTTCACCACCAGCACAACAAAATACCGAGATTACGATCACTAATGGGTAGAAAGCTCCTGCTTCTGATGGATTTTGTGTTGGAGCTGTCAAACCCTGTAGGGGCGTGGCATTTGAACAACGATTTTCAGGTTAAGCCAGGATTTCGCACCAAATGCCACGCTCCTACGCCGGATCAGCACAAATTGAGTTAGAGCCAGGAAAACTCCTCAAGCACATAAAACCTGAACAGGCTTTATTGTGCTGAGCCAACCGCGAAGGGGATGTCTCTGAGGGGCTGATGGATTCCAAACAGGCTTTTGTCATGGACAATTATCGATGTCCGAGACCTTGAACAGGATGCTTCAAAATGAAAATTGTAGGAGTTGGGCGGAGGAATGCTGGGAAAAGGCATTTTCTTCTCCCAACTCTGGGGTATTGTTGGGAAAGGAATTCTCGATATCCCCATTGTTTCTCGAATGACCTCCGTAGTTCCCGATTTCCCCAAACACAAGAAAGCTAGAGCGCTGAAGCCTTCGAGTCGCCGTCCTGCCAAAGAACTGTGTAGTGAGTGTGGTTTGTGCGATACCTACTATATTCATTATGTAAAGGAAGCTTGCGCTTTTATTCATCAGCAAATCCAGGAACTGGAGGAACAGGTGCATGGGCGAAGCCGCAACCTGGATACTTCAGATGATTGGTATTTTGGTGTGAGCCAGGACATGATGGCAGCACGCAAGCGAGAACCGATCTCAGGGGCACAGTGGACAGGGATCGTTAGCACGATCGCGATCGAAATGCTGAATCGTGGCATGGTGGAAGGGGTCGTTTGTGTTCAGAACACGGAAGCCGATCGATTCCAGCCAAAACCTGTGATTGCGCACACCGCTGAAGAAATTTTAGCTGCGCGGGTGAATAAACCAACCCTTTCCCCCAACCTCTCTGTATTGGAACAGATTGAGCAATCGGGCATGAAGCGATTGTTAGTGATTGGGGTGGGGTGTCAAATTCAGGCGCTGCGGGCAGTGGAGCAACAATTAGGGCTAGAGAAGCTCTATGTGCTCGGTACCCCTTGTGTGGATAATGTAACGCGGGCAGGCTTGCAAAAATTTTTGGAAACCACGAGTCGATCTCCGGACACGGTGGTGCATTACGAGTTCATGCAAGATTTTCGCGTTCACTTTAAGCATGAAGATGGCTCGACGGAGTTGGTGCCTTTTTTTGGGCTAAAAACGAATCAACTGAAAGATGTGTTTGCCCCTTCTTGCATGAGTTGTTTTGATTATGTCAACTCTTTGGCTGACTTGGTAGTGGGCTACATGGGCGCGCCGTTTGGCTGGCAGTGGATTGTAGTTCGCAACGATTGTGGGCAGGAAATGTTGGATTTGGTGCACGAGCAGTTGGAAACTCAACCTGTGATGTCTCAGGGCGATCGGCGGAATGCGGTGCAGCAAAGTATTCCAGCCTATGACAAAGGGGTGACTTTGCCCATGTGGGCAGCCAAGCTAATGGGCGTGGTCATTGAAAAGATGGGTCCCAAGGGGCTGGAATATGCTCGATTTTCGATCGACTCCCACTTTACACGCAATTATCTCTATGTCAGACGGCAGCATCCTGAAAAGCTGGATGCCCATGTGCCAGAGTATGCCAAGCGAATTGTGGCTCAATATCAATTGCCTGAAAGCTGAGGGGTAAACTTCTCTGTTCAGTCAATTCAGTCCAACATCCGGAAAAAAAAAGTTCCTTGGACTAAAGCAAACAAAAATATTCATCGTTCAAAATTCGTGTGTATTTTCTCAGACGGTTGGGATGCGTTTATGGATCGCAAGTCATACTGAAGTCCAATCGGGGAAATTGGAAGATCACCTCATCAATACCGAATTAGCGCATGAAATTTGAAGCTGGGCAGCTCTTGTTAGATTGCAATGGACAGTTATACCGCGTGGTGAGTTGTGCAGAGGGCATTGTCTCGCTGATGCGCGTAAACGGCTATACGCTCTTTTCTTGCAACCCTACCTTTGTCGAGTCTACGTTTCGTTGCTGGATGCCGTCAGCAGTTGGCTGAGATGGTGTGAAGACGGCTTTGCATGAGGGTTAGGCTTTGCCGATCGCGTCGATTGCCGCTTCCAGGGCGATCGCGACATGGGTCCAATGGGTGCCTCCCTGGCAAAACACAATATAGGGTTTCCGCAGGGGGCCATCTGCCGAAAATTCTGAAGTGCTGCCATCAATAAACGTACCGCCTGCCATCACCAATTTACTCTCGTATCCAGGCATTTCGGCGGGAACTGGTTCCAGATAAGAACCGATCGGAGAATGCTGCTGAATGATCTTACAGAAAGCGATCAGTTTTTCAGGAGTGCCTAACTGCACAGCCTGGATGACATCGCGGCGGGGTGCACTGGGCAAGGGATTGACTGGATACCCCAGTTGCTCAAACACATAAGCAGTAAGATGGTTGCCTTTCATTGCCTCGCCCACCGTCTGGGATGCAAGAAAGAGTCCCTGAAACAATAAGCGATTTTGGTCAAACGTGGCGCCGCCTGAACTGCCAATGCCAGGAGCAGTGAGGCGACAAGTGGCAGCTTCGACCAGATCGGCGCGTCCAGCCACATAACCCCCTGCGGAGACGATCGTCCCCCCCGGATTTTTGATCAGTGATCCGGCAACCAGATCGGCTCCTACCGCTGGAGGTTCCCGGTCCTCAATGAACTCGCCATAGCAGTTATCGACAAAGCACACGGTATTGGGGTTTTGTTGCTTGACCAGATAAACAATCTTTTCGATATCGGCGATCGATAAACTGCTGCGCCAGGAATACCCGCACGAGCGCTGAATCAGAACCAGACGGGTGTCGGGTTTGACGGCTTGCCCTAGAGCCTGCCAATCGATCGTCCCCTCTGCGGTTAAATCCAGCTGACGATAGCGCACTCCAAATTCTGCCAGGGAACCCTGTCCACTACCCCGCACGCCAATCACTTCTTCCAGCGTGTCGTAGGGCGAACCTGCCACTGCCAGCATCTCATCCCCAGGACGCAAAACCCCAAACAGCGCACAGGCGATCGCGTGGGTGCCAGAAACAAACTGAACCCGCACTGCTGCGGCTTCAGCCCCCATCACTTCTGCAAAGACCTGATCAAGGGCTTGTCGTCCCAGATCATCGTGTCCATAGCCCGTTACCCCAGCAAAGTGATGAGCACCAATCCGGTGGTGACGGAAGGCAGTGAGCACTCTTTGAAGGTTTTTCTTGACCTGTGCGTCAATACCAGAAAAAATCTGGGATAGTGCCTGTTCTGCTGCTTGCAGATTTAAGGAGCTAGGCATGACAACTTTTTCCTTCGGAAGGCGTTCACGTTTTTTTACTGGACTTCGTTATATCGCTTTACAATAGAGTCTGGTTCGCCCTGTGAAGGTTTAGTTTACACCACCTTAAATGGGGTGGCGTATTTCCGATGGGGAGAAGGTTTTTAGGCTCGTCAATTGCGCTTTACAACTCTTATTGAGATTACTGCATGACTGTTGCAACTTCCAAAAAACTCAACTTCGACTGGCCCGTCATTTTATTTATGGTGGCGGTTCATGTTGGGGCACTTTTTGCCTTACTGCCTGCTAACTTTAGCTGGGCAGCTGTCGGTCTTGCTATTTTCCTTCACTGGGTGACAGGAGGCTTAGGGATTACGTTAGGGTTTCATCGTCTGGTGACTCACCGCAGTTTTCAAGCTCCTAAGTGGTTGGAGTACTTCTTCGTTTTTTGTGGCACGCTTGCCTGCCAAGGTGGTCCGATCGATTGGGTTGGGATGCATCGCTTGCACCATCTCCATTCTGATCAGGTGGGTGACCCGCATGATTCGAACCAGGGCTTTTGGTGGAGTCACATGGGTTGGATGCTGTGCGAAATTCCTTGTAGGGATGAAGTCGCTCGATATACAAAAGATATCTTTGATGATCCGGTTTATCGGTTCCTACAGAACTTTTTTATTCCCATTCAGGTGGCGTTGGGTGTTGTGCTCTATCTGATTGGGGGTTGGTCTTTTGTGATTTGGGGCATTTTTGTCCGCATGGTGGCAGTGTTTCATTGCACCTGGTTGGTCAATAGTGCGACCCATCAGTTTGGCTATCAGAGTCATGATTCGGGCGATCGTTCCACCAACTGCTGGTGGGTCGCGTTGCTGACTTATGGCGAAGGTTGGCATAACAATCATCATGCTTTTCAGCATTCAGCTCGTCATGGTCTCAAATGGTGGGAAGTTGACATGACCTGGATGACGATTCAGTTATTGCAAACCTTGGGGTTAGCCAAAAAGGTAAGGTTGGCAGAGAAGTAGAGACGGAGTACAGAGGTTTTTGGGGTGGTTAGCCGTGAGTATTCTGACTGCGATCCACCCACGACTCATTCTCTGTCACCACTACCCATTACCTTGCACAATTTGCTTGACCGTGGTCAAGGTTTCTAAACCAATTAATCCTCGGCGGTAGCCTTTCTGGTTCGACATGCCCAAAAAGACTGCATCCCCACGCTTGGGGTTGCGATAGAAGCGTGGCGATGCGTTGATATAGGTGGAGGCGCTGTAGATCCCCAATGCAAAATGGCGACTTTCTTTGTAAGACTCAGTCACCAGACAGTCTGCATGTCCGCTGCTGTGCTGGTTGATCCAGGCGATCGCTGCCTCCAAACTATCCACCACTCTAAAGGCAACGATGCGATCGAGGTAAGACTGATTCCAGTCAGTTTCTTCTGCTAAGCGCAACTCAGGAAATTCGGCAACCAATTCTGCATCGCCTCGCAGTTCAAAGCCTTTGTCTCGCAAGCTGCTCCAGAGCATACTGAGCGATGAGGGGTTTTGTTGCCGATGGATCAGTACTTTCTCGATCGCGTTGATGGCATCAGGTTCGCGGTGGTGGCTGTCTAAAATCATCCACCGCACCGCATCCAACGTGCCAGAAGGGGACCAGTAGAGGTAACAGTTGCCCATTGCCGATCGTAAAACTGGGATAGTAGCTTGCCGCACCACTTGCTGCACCAAACTGGGGCGGCCGTAAGGGATCACTAAATTGACATACTGATCTTGCACGATTAATTCCCGCATTGAAGTGGTGCCCTGGTCGGATGAAAGGGTTTCCAGACACCCTGGAGGTAGCCCAACTTCTTCGAGCGCAGTTTGCAGGGCTTGGCTAATGGCTGCATTAGAGTGGCTAGCTTCACTGCCGCCTTTGAGAATCAAGCTGTTGCCCGTTTTGATACATAGCCCTGCGGCGATCACTGCCAAGTCTGGGAACGCTTCATAAATCAGAGCAATGACTCCCAGAGGCATCAGTTGGGAATAGGTTTGGCACTGGTCAATGTGCTGAGTGGCATTCATGACTCGCCCGATCGGATCAGGCAGTTCACTCAGTCGTTGCAGGATTTGAGCCGTATTTTGCAAGCGTTCGGGTGTCAGTTTCAGCCAGTCCAAAACCAATTCGGGTATAGCCATTTCCCGGCTTGCTTCGAGATCCAGGGTGTTCGCCTCTAGAATGGCATCTTGCTGAGATTTCAGTGCAGTTGCCATGGCTTGAACGGCTCGACTGCGCTTGATGCCTTGAGCCGCAGCTAACTCCAAAGAAGATTGATACGCACGACGAACCGCAGTGCTGGTATCCGAAGCCAAATCCATAGGGTCAGTAGTCATCAAGCTAACGCCTGTATGCAATGCAGAGGATAAGAACTGGCAGCATCGCGGCTGATCCCATCACCAGCAACCAGAGCAGGACACTACCGGGACTGGTTGGGGAGCGTAGCGCGACTGGCAAGCAAACAATTGGCAAGACAAACACCAATGCCAACAGTAATGGCAAGTAGTTTTCTCGCAAACTGGGGTGGGCGATATTCCACTGGTGCCCAGTCCAACGCCAGGTTCGTTTGTAGGGATAGCTCGTAGAAAGTTGTTCAATCACATATCCACTTTCTTCGACCACGAAAATTTGCTGGCACCGATTGCAGCCAAATGCTTCCGTAAGGGCGATCGGCACCAGACGACCACGACGACGGCAAGGGCAGGGATAGTCCGTATTCAAGTCAATCTTCTGAACTTTCTGAGATTGCACAGGTGAAGGTGGGGTATTTTAAACAAAAATTTCATGCCTTGAGACATCCAAGCCAAAATGGATCTGCGAGTTTCCCCCTAAACCGTTGTGATTGAACAGGTGATTGTAACTGAACAGGATCAGCTGCTGGATTGAGCGATCGCCCGGTGGTTTTCCAGCGTATCAGTATGCCTGTCTCTCAAAGATATGGCTGCTCCCTAATCCAGTCAAGGCATCCAAGCGATACCTACATGAACTCTTAACGAGAAACCTGCAAGGAGAAAATGACTTTAAAGGTTGTGGTTGTCAAGATGGCGGGGCAAGTCGGTTTCTCGCGATCGTATCTGATGAGCGGACAGGCAGGACTCTACCGCAAGAGTGGAAATGCCTATCCTGACATTTTTCGCAGTTCCAGGTAGCGGTGTAGGTATTCGCTAATGATGCCGTGGAGCAAAAGATCACGGGCGGCATGAAAAGGGCTATTGGGTGCCAGGGGGTGGCGGTTGGTAATGACGTGGTTCCAACTAGAATCCTCTGTGACGGTGCTGAAGTAGCAGCCAAAGTTTTCATCAAACTGAAGTGAAAGAACGGCGCGTTCAAATTCTTGGCTCGTCAGGCAGAGTGAATAAAAGACTTTGAAGAGTTCGATCGCAGATTCCAGATCGAGAATCCGCAACCAACGACGACGATCGAAATCAATTTCGATCGCTACAGGTTGAATGCTGCTGTAGTCGATACCCCGTTGGCGCACCTGGTGGACCCATTGGGGATTGGCTTGCTGTGCTTTGGCGTAGTCCAGCACAAAGTTATACAAAATCAGGTCATGCTCCAAAAAGGCGTTGTCTGCTAGGTCTTCGACTTTGCGAGGATAGAGTTGCGATTTTTCGATCGTCCGATCGGGACCATTATCAATCAAAAAGTTGACGATATTGGAACCCAGACAAATATGTCGCACGATCAAGTAGCAGGCTTCGGGTGAAACAAAGGTGTTGAGAAACCAGGCAGCCGATCGATGCATCAGTGAGTAATGGCTGAACTGAAAGGGTAGCAAACGCTTGATGGTCATGATGAGTGCCAGCAATACATTGGCGATCACCTTAATTGGGATGAGTAGATAGCTGCGCGTCCAACTTCGCAAATCCTTGACCATGTAAGCCTTTGCAATCGGATCAACCGGAATTGCCTGATCGAGGAAGACAGCATCCCAGGCGTTAGGATTGCGGCGATTGTGCGGTTCGACTAGATAGGTATTTTGAGTTTTAGGGGATGTTATTGATTCAGGGTTGGGAGCATCGGCAAAAGTAGAAGTGAGCGCCGAATGTTCTAGTTGGTTCATGGTCGCTGTTGCAGTTGTTTTTGTAGGGTATCGCGGGTTGCCAAAGCTTCTCGATAGACTTTTTCGCGGTGCTCAAACTGTTCCCGAGAAATTGCTCCTTCTTGATACAGCACTTGATAGCGCTGGTAGTCTTGGTGAGTGAATTGCACAGTTGCTTCGGCCGCAGTGAGTTGTGCCTGAAGAGCAGTTCTTTGGTTGTGCCGAGCCACTTTGACAGAAAGAGGCTGGGAGAAAATACTAGGTGCAGACGATCGAGTCATTTGAACGATCATTTGATAATTCTGTTCTGCCTGATCCAGTTCTTGCCGAGAAATTGCCCCGGCTTGATAGAGTTCCTGGTAGGACTCGTAGCTTTTGCGGGCAATCTCCAGGCGGATTGCCAAATCTGTTGAAGATGCGGTGGCAGTATGGGGAGCCGCAGGATGGCTGGAGGGGAGCGGTATGGCGTATGAGCAGGCCCCCCCTGTCTGCACCAGGATCAGACTGGCAAATAAACTGACTGAGTGCAACCCTATTTTCATAACCTGCTTACTCCTGAATTTCCTCCAACTGCAACAAGTATAAGCGGGCTGTAACCTGAGCTGTTTTGACAATACGATGGGCAATTTCTGCGGTCATCCACTCTGCCTGGATCAAAGCATCAAGTTTGCCAATATGAGATGCATCATTTTCCCCATGGTATGCCAGAAAAGAAACCTGGTCATCGCGTAAACTGAGCGTTTGTTTGATCTGGGCTGCCCATTGGGCTGCCAACCGATTGCCCAACCCCTCAATGATGAATATGCTACCAATCAGATCTACAGGGTTTTCACGAGATGCCTGGTGAAAGATGAATGCTGACAGCGCTTCGCTACCAATATTTTTCTCTGCTTGCGTAATCTCTTCCAGTGCACCCCCGACTGAGACATAGTTGCGTTCCAGCATTTGAAAGTCGCGGTGTTCATCTTGGGCGTGCCCGATAAAGGTCGATCGCAGCCGAAAATCGGTCATGTTGGAAGCGGCACGAGCGATCCAGCGTGCCCCTTCCACGACTTGAGGACGCAGGTTGCGTAGCATAGCTTTGTAATCTTCGATCGTAAAATCGCCCCGATGGAGTTTACGGACGATTGGCACCGATCTCAACTTGCGCTCAAACTCCAGCCACACCAAAGCTAGTTGTCGTAATAGGTCAGCAGAAACTGGCTCTTCAATTGTCCCGGCAGTGGAGAGCGTCGGGATGTCACGACGATTAGACAGTAGATTTTGTGCAGGTTGAACGTCCCTTAATTCTGAGATAGTAGGTGGCTTGGTCTGCTCTCTTGCTCTGCTATCCACCACCGTTAGCATCATATAAGCTGTGGTGAATCGTCCACTTTCAGGCACAAAGCAAAAAATTTTTTGCCCAGGTGCCAATTTGCCAGAGTGGAACAGTTCCTCCAGCATTAAATAAATGGAGGCACAGCCTGTATTACCACGGGTGTAAAGATTGGTAAACCATTTTTCTTCAGGAATCATGCAACCTGCTTTTTCCAGCAATTCTACAATCTGTCCTCGGAAAAAATGAGAGGAATAGTGACACAAAAGCCAGTCGATTGAACCGGGACGAACTCGCCCCAATTCAATCAGTTTTAACCATCCTTCCACGCCCAATTTGATCACATGATCGAGCAGCCGAATATTCTGGCGTAAATTGATGGCTCCGGCTTCCGCTGCTGCAACATAAGAAGCGTAATTCATCCAACTTTTTTGGGCAGTTTCATCCTCAGCTCCGGCATACATGCAGACTGGATAAGCATTCGCATGAGAGACCAATTCAATCCACTCAACTTTTAGACTTAAGCCTTGTGAATTAGGGTAATTTTGAATCAAAAATGCTCCAGCACCATCGGATAGCATCCAGCGCAAAAACTCGGTATCAAATGCAGGGGATTTTCCCGCTTTAATTTGACTTTCTGCCTCGAAATTCGTCTTTTTAAACAGGCGAGAAGGTTGTTCGGAAGCAACAGCGATCGCAGTTCTTTTTGCGCCCAATTCGATTTGGGCAGCAGCATATTTGAGGGCACTCATCCCGGCGCAACAAACGCCATGGGTGGAGATGGTTTCAATCGGTAAAAACTCTGTCAATTCGCCATGCACCATGCTGGCAAAGCCGGGTACGAGCAAGTCTGCCCAGGTAGTTCCGGCGCACAAGAGATCGATCGCAGCCGGTTCCAAATCCAAATGTGCGAGGGCATCACGCACGGCTGCGGCTGCCATTTGACTATTGAGATGGGTGCTTTTTTGTTCATGATCGAGCGCGTAATAGCGTTGCTGAATGCCATTGCTTTTTAGAATACGATTCTTAGCTTTTGAGGGCAGCCCATTGATTCGTCCCAGATAGTCTTCCATCTGATCATTGCTAATCGGATTTCCAGGCAAAAATTTGCCGATGCTGTTGATGTAAACACCGTACATGGGAGATACCTTTTTTAGGAAAATATTGTTAGTGAGTGTCGATGCTTCTTGCTAATGAATGCGCTGGTTCGTTCGTTGGAGATCGTAGGAATTTGCGAAAAATTTCTGGCTACAAACCCCACTCACTGACCGCTCACCATTCATCGCGATATTTTTGACTTTAATCAGCCCTTGCAGAAAAGTGCAATTGTTTGTGCCACTTCATACAAGTGGTCTTTGATGGTGTTCAATCCGATTTTTACTAATTCAAAATAGAAGTAATCTCATGATTTGATGGCATGAATTCGATTTTCCTTTGTCCAATGGCACCCACTGAACCTCAGCCAGACCTCACGCTTCGACAAGGATTGCAGCGTTATTATCAGGCGAATCCTACTTTCATGCGCGATCAGGATTTTTGGGTAGGTAGGTTTCGGGTGCCCTGGTGCGATCTGGAGCGACACGACATGATGCATGTGGTAACAGGCTATAGCACCCAACTGGATCAGGAACTTCGGTTGATTGGCTTTTTGTTGACCGCCATTACTTGGCGGCGACCCTGGTATTACTACGCTCAGAGCTTTGGGGTGTTTTTGGAATTGTTGGGTATGTCGCTGCGGGGACGATCGTTGGGCGATCGCTATTACAATCCACTACAGGTCTGCCAACTCTATGGCAGAGGCATCGTTCAGGGATGGCGTATTGGTAAAAAAATTGATGCGTATATTAACCCAGAAACGGTGATGGAACGATCGTTGCGATCGCTACGGGAAGAGTACGGCATTCAAAATGCTGGAGCCTGGGACTGATGTAACGCCTTGCTGCAAATTGCCGACAGCCGCCTGGCATCGGTTAAGATCGCCTTAAACCCACAGTCCATTCACGGGTTGTGTTGTACAAACACGCTCTATTGAGGCTCAGACAGTTTCGCCTGCAAGGAGGTTAAGTCGTCTCTATGGAATTTAAGACCCCAGCCCATGCCTCCTGCTATGAAAAAATTGCACCCTGGATGCAAGAACTGTTTGAGAGTACGGTGGTTGAGTACAACAATGACACCTTATTCGTGACCCGCTTTGGCTCAGCCGTTGCTTATACTCGCGTTGAACCCTGGGGCGAAGATAAATCGATTATTTTAACGCGGGCTTGTCTGGTGACTCATGTTGAAGTCAGCGCCGAACTCACCCATTACCTATTGAGAGAAAACGATAATCTCTACTTTGGGCGCTTTGGCATGGATGCTGAGAATAATATTATCTTTGAAGATAGTTTGGTCGGTTCTACCTGCGATCGCGAAGAACTCAAAACTTCGGTGACTGCTGTACTCCAGTTTGCCGACGAGTATGATGACAAGATTGTGGCGCGCTGGGGAGGACAACGAGCCGTTGATCGCTGGTCAAATGCCTTGCCCTGGGAATAGACCATCAGTATGAGCACAAGATTCAAAATTCAGGAATAAAAACTTTCCAAATTCTGACTCTTGGCTCTTGATTCCCAAATTCTGTCTCCTACTTCCCCCTGAATTCTAATTTTCTACTTTCCCTCATTCGCCCTGGCATCCCGAATCGCCACCAGGAAGAAGATCACGACCAAGGGCACACTCAGCGCCAGAATAATCCCAGTCACCATGCCACCTAGTTCAGGTTCGCCGGAAGACAGTTCAAAAATGGAACCGACTGCGGCGATCGCGGCGATGCAAGACCCTGCCAGAAATAAACCACTCTTAGGCGTTAGCAAATTTCGTTCCTCGTTATTACGCGACCGATTTCACTGCATGAACTGAAAAGCCATGCTTGGACAGTTCCTGCGTAAGTGCCAGTTGGTTTTCGACCCGATCAACAAACAGCACGCCATTCAAGTGATCCATTTCATGCTGAATCACACGTGCTAACAACTCAGTCGCTTTCAGCGTTTGGGGTCTACCCATCTCATCTTTGAAAACAACTTCGATCGTTGTGGGACGCTTCACATCCAGGTAAACGCCAGGAATGCTGAGACACCCTTCCTGAATCACGCAGATAGATCGACTGGCTTGCTTAATTACGGGGTTCACCAGCACTAGCGGTGGGTTGGCTGCATTGTCCGGTTCACAATCGATCACAATGACTTGCTTGTTGACTGCAACCTGGGGAGCTGCCAGCCCAATCCCATCTTTGCTATACATGGTTTGCAGCATTTCCCGGACCAACTCCCGGATTTCGGCATCGACTTTAGCAACCCGTTTAGCGGGTTGACGCAACACGCGATCGCCCAAATGATGAACTTCTAACGGGGGATTTGCCAGCTTTTTCTTCTCAACCACAACCTCAGATGTCATGAATCCGTCACTCGCAAGTTTATTGTATGGGCTAAGGGGGGAGCCTTGATTGCGTGCGCGAAGCAACTGCATCAAGGCTTCCCAAGATCGTGAAACTATCGCTGAATCTCGGACTGATTCCGCCTTAGTTCTATCTTATCAAGCCTGCTTGCGACTGGCACGAGAAACTTATCTATAATCCCTTATTTCCAAACAAACACCTTTGCCTCCCATTCGCCCAGGTCGGTCATTAATTGTCCATTACCTGAGTCAATGTCGTAGTCGCCTGTCCATTCGTGCCAGGTGCCATCGGTCGGAAAGTTGGGAACCGTGTAGCCTGCCAGGAAGTTGTCTGAGAAGTTAGCAACGATGACCACCCGCGCACCTTCATTATTCCAACGGGTATACGCTAGCACCCGCACTTCCGGATTTTCGTGGAAGAACTCAACGTTTTCGGTGTGTAAGGCAGGGTTATTTTTTCTCAGAGCAATTAAGCCTTTGTAGTAATCAAATAAGCTGCGATTTTGGTCGCCATCGAGCAACGTCCAATCAATTTTGGCTTGATCTTGAGTGTTGTACTTGTATTCGCCAAACTCTTCGCCCATCCAGAGCAGAGGCACACCCATTGCCGTCATCACCAGCACCGCGCCCAATTTGCGACGCCGGAAAGCCGCTTCGTCGAGAATGCCTCGCTCGCCCAATTCTGCCATAACATGATTGTGGTCGTGATTGGTCAAATAGTTGACCACGTTGGTTGTCCCCAAAAAGCCCTGGCGTTTGGCATCCAATACATCTTTGAGCCGCTCCAAATCAAAGGTATCGCCGCAGATATGCTCTAGCACGCAATGATAGAAACTATCATGCCAGCAGCCATCCATGGGACCATCCAGATTGGTGATGCTGGTGGTTTCAGGGATGTGTTCGGCAATGTTGTAAAAGGGTTTGGCTCCGGCAGTTTGTTTAGCTTCTTGCACGATCCAGTGCATAAAGTCGTAATTGGCAATTTGTCGGGCAGCGTCATATCGAATGCCATCAATGTGATATTCCCTAACCCAGAAGCGAACACAATCGCCGATGAAACGTCGGGCTGGGTAAGTTTCTAAGGCTTCATCGTAGTGTTCATAGTTAAATTCGGGTCCCCAGTTGTTGTCAGGATCGCGGGGTTGGTGGTGATACCAGTAGTCGTGGTCGATCTGGGTCAAGGGCGAGGAAGCTTCTGAGTGGTTGTATATCCCATCCATTAAGACTCGGATGCCACGGGCGTGACATTCATCAATCAGGCGTTTTAGTTCGTCGGTGGTGCCGTAGCTGGTTTCAGTGGCGAAGAAGTGGCGCGGATTGTAGCCCCAACTGTAACTGCCGGGATATTCTTTGACGGGCATGAGTTCGATCGCATTAATCCCCAGTTCACAAAGATAGTCCAGCTTCTCGATGACGTGCTTGTATTGCCCTCTAGGTTTGGGGTCATTCTCCCCACCCGAAAAATCCGCGACATGCAACTCGTAAATTACCAGCGCATGGTCGGGGGGCAAGGGTTTGTCGTCGTGCTGCCAGACATAGGTGTCTACAATTCGCTCACCCTCTTTGATGCGAACAATGCTATTTTCTTCAGAACTATTGCCGTCAATATTGGTGGCGTAGGGGTCGGTAACATCGACCCACTGATCCGGTTCAAAAAACCAGCTTTTTGACTGCACGCGAAACTTATATTGATAGGTGCCATCTTCTAGATCGACGGTAGTTTGAAAGTAGCCGTCTTTGCCTTTCTGCATGGGAATTTCTTGCCAATCGGAAAAAGAGCCGATGAGCGCAGCGTCTTTGTTATAGGGAGCAAATAGTTTAAATTCGATACTTGCCATAAAACTCCTTGTAGCCTGCTTTTTGTAGCAGAATAGAAATTTAGATGGCTGCATTGTCTAATGTTCAAACTAGGCAATACATCTAGCGCATGGCAGAAGTGAAGGGTGCCAAAGTGGAGTGTTCTCTATCTTGAGGACTATGGTGCCGGAAAGATTTTGAGCATTGCTGAATAGGAATTTGAGCATTGCTGAATAGGAAATAATTATAGGCTTTAAACTTTGGATCATGCGATGCCAACTTGCCTGTATGGGCTTCGCATTTGGATAAAATGGTTGCAATGATGGCACAATCTACGCGCCAAATGCAAAGCCTCTACAAAATCTTTTTTTGGTGCCTAAACACCACTTTTTAGGGTGCCGCGTTTCATTTGTTCTTGCTCGATCGCCTCAAACAAAGCCCGAAAATTCCCTTCGCCAAAGCCTTGCACTCGTCTGGATTGTCCCTGGTTCCAGTAGGGTTGGCGTTCAATCACTTCAAAGAAGAAAGTCGGTTGTTCAAAAATCGGTTGGGTAAAGGTTTGTAGCAACATGGCTTGAGGCACATCGTCTTGCCAGTCCACAAGGACTTGAGCCGTTTCGATCGCTTGCCAGTTGAATTGGGGTAATCGCTGCCGTAACTGATCGTAGTAAGTGGTGGGGACTTGCAATAGGGGGAGTTCTCTTGCCCGCAGTTGGGCGATCGTACTCAGAATGTCGTCTGTATGCAGGGCAATATGCTGAACGCCTGCGCCCCGGTTCACATCCAGAAACTCTTGGATCTGGGAAGTGGCAGTGGTGGGTTCATTAATCGGCAACTTGATTTGACTGTTGGGATGCACCATCACTCGACTGCATAACCCAGAATAGGCGGTGCGGATTTCAAACATCTGCTGCGGCTGAAATCCGAGGACTTGCTCGTACCAGTGAATAGCTTGTTCCAGTTGCCCGATCGCCACATTTACCACCACATGATCAATGCTGGTAAACGGCAACCCGAATTTGGTCGTGGCTGCAGCAATCGGTGGGAGATTGGGTGTGCAACGATCGGTCAATTCCATGGCTTCCACTTGCACCTGGAGATGAGGCAAGCTAGGCAATAGCGCCGTTATCCCAGTGCGAGCGAGTAAGGTATGCCGCAATGTACCCCAAGCGGCGATTTGTCCCCATTCTAAAAATCCCGTTGTCGTTTGGCTGATTTGCAAAGGTTGCAAAAGGGTCGCGCCCTGAGCGATCGCATGGGTCAGCACTGGAGTGAGTTGAGGCACGCGAAAGGCAACATCCACCACGCCAGGGGGGTGTTCTGCCAGAAAATGGGCGATCGGGCTGGATGAGCATAGGGGCGAGGAGATCACTACGTAAATGCATCCACTTCGCACCACTTCTGACCAAGTATCGATCGTGCCCCCTGCCCCAACCCCCTGAAACCCCAGCCTGCGAACAAACCAGTCTCTCGTAGCGCAGGCATCTGGGACATAGAAATGGATATGGTCAATTTGCATAGGTCTCAACTTGTTCGGTCACGCCTGGACTTTAGACGATGAACATCTGACAGTCTAGAGTCTACAGGTGGAAATCCGGAGAACACATTAATTGAAACCAACAAATTGAGACCAAGCCATCGAACCGAGATCTCTTAATCTATTAACGATCGACCCTTGGTTTCGATCACCCAGGGCATAAAACAGAGTCCCAGTAGAGGTACAAAACCCACCAAAAACAGAACACCAAAGGCTCCTTGCAAAACATTGGTTGCATGGGATGCTACATATCCCACCAAAAAAGGACCCGCCGCAGTAATGATGCGCCCGACGTTGTAACAAAAACCGGAACCCGTTGCTCTAAGACGGGTTGGAAATAACTCAGGTAGATAGTAGGTAAAGCTGCCAAAAATGCCAAATACTGTCAACCCGATCGCAAAATATAGCGCCGACCATAGTTGGATCTCAGCCGGTATTTTGGCACCAAATGTGACGGTGACTGCAATCGCAGAGAGCAAGAAATAGATAGAAAACATCCACTTGCGGCCCAAATATTTAGCTGCTGGGATGGTAAGCAGCGTGCCGATCAATCCCCCCGTATTGAAACTGAAGGTGGTCGAGGTCTTCCAATGCTCAATCATAATCTGCATGGCTTTCGGATCGATGATGCCCTGAGTTTTTCCAGCAACTTGCGCCAGTCCCGCAGAGACCACTGGGATAAATGCATTGCAACTCCACCAGGTCAATAGGGCAGTCACTGCCATCAAGAATCCACTGAGAGTGGCAGGTCGCATTTGCGGAGTGAACAGTTCACTAATTTTGGCCATGGCGGCCTGTTCTGTAACCCGTTGCCAACGCTCAGGCTCTCGAATAAAGGACCGTACAATGAAGGCGATCGCTGCCGGAATCAACCCACAGAGAAACACATACCGCCAGGAGATTTCGGGGCTACCTGGCAACAACGCACCCGCAATTTGCGAATTGACGAAGGTTGCTAGAAACAAACCCATTGGGGCAGAGGTATACAACAATGCACCTGCCTCGATGCGAGATTTTTCGGGGACAACTTCAGCCACCATAGAAGCTCCGGCAGCCCATTCTCCACCAATCCCCAAACTTGCAATGATTCTGAATAGGACCAGTACCCAAATATTGGGGGCAAAAGCACAAGCAAACGTTCCTAAGGCATAGAGGAGCATGGTTAGCAACAGGGTCTTTGTGCGTCCAATGCGATCGCAGACCTGACCAAACAGCACCCCGCCGATCGCCCACCCAATTAGCAAAATAGAAGTCAACAATCCTGTCCAATAAAGTGTTGCAGCTTTTGCAGCGGCAGAACCGATTGTTAGACCCAGGAGTGTGGGAACACAATTAGGGGCAATGTAATTGAACAAAAGTCCGTCAAAAATATCGAAGCCCCAACCTAACCAGGCGGCAAATAAAACAGTCCATTGATAACGATTAAGGCGCAGCATTACCTGATAAACGAATAAAGGGAAAACCCAAGATTACTCCGAAATTTTATCCTCTGGCGAATTTTCTGTTGATCGTAATGCTGAACTGTACTGATGAGGTCTAAGAAGTATTTCTCTAGTGGGATTAGTTTGAGCGATAACGAAAGTAATCTCTAATAGAGATGCCTCTCAAGTGCAGATTCTATCTAGAACGCGCCCTCCGTACCTTGAAGGACGGTTTTCCTTCCTGATGCTAAAAGAAACCGATCGATAAAATGAAAGAAATATGAAAAGATGACAGCGAGCTGATATCAATGCTCGAGCACATCGTCAAGCCAAGGAGTAGAGAAAGATGAATCAGTTCAAAACAGTGGCGCTGCTAGGCTTACTCACCGGATTGTTGACGCTAATTGGTTACTGGATAGTCGGTAGCCCGGAAGGCGCATTAATAGGGTTGGGGATTGCCGCCATCCTAAATCTGGGTTCCTGGTTTTTCTCAGACAAAATTGCATTGTCGGCTTATGGGGCGCAACCTGTCAGCTCCGAGCAAGCCCCAGAGCTTTATCAAATGTTAGAGCGGCTGAGCCAAAAAGCAGAGATTCCCACGCCACCGCTTTATGTGGTGCCTAGTCCGGCAGCGAATGCGTTTGCGACTGGACGTGACCCTCAACATGCGGCGGTTGCAGTCACTGAGGGGATTGTCAATCTGCTAACGCCTGATGAGTTGGAAGCCGTGATTGGCCACGAGTTGAGCCACGTCGTTAACCGGGACACGTTAACGCAAGCCGTGGCGGCGACGGTGGGGGGGGCAATTTCGCAACTGGCGTATATGGCACAATGGGCAAGTTATGGAGCAGCCTACTCTAACAATGACGATCGCCGAGGAAGTAACCCGATCGGACTATTGCTGGCGGCATTTCTGGCTCCGGTAGCAGCTACACTGATCCAAATGGCAATTTCTCGTACCCGCGAATTTGAAGCCGATGCGGGTTCTGCCCGGTTGACTGGCAATCCTCGTGCCCTAGCAAGCGCATTGAGAAAGTTAGAGATGGGCGCACGCCAGATGCCACTCCAAGCCAACCCTTCCTTTGAACCGTTGCTAATTGTGAACGCTTTCTCCGGTAAAGGACTTGCCAGTCTGTTCTCCACACATCCTTCGACTGAAGCGCGGATCGAGAATCTGCTGAGGCTGGAGCAAGAACTGCCGCAGAGGGTTTCGCCCAGTTTCTAAAATTCTGATTATTCCACAGGGCTAAAAGGACACAGAGAGGTAAAATTCTCTGTGTCTTGTTTTTTGAATTTTTCTAGTTCCTCCGTCCTGCTTAGGAACGTTTCTTAAAGGCTTTGCTACCTCAATCAGTAGGAAAAGCCTCTTATAAGCAAAATAGAAAACCCAGGAGATAGCCTTGAAAGCATTTTCTTTCCTGATTGCGATCGCACTTTTTTTCCCAGCCGTAGTAGTAGTTCCCGATGCTGCGCGTTCTGCCCCCAAATTAAAAGGTTGTTTGGATAGTACGAATCTTCGTCAGGCGATGAGCGGCAGAGGTAATTATATGTTGTTCGATCGCAACGATCGGTCTGCGAATCACGATGGTCCAATTAATATTCGAGAAAAGCCGTCGGTGCGGGCGCGAGTTCGCTATGTGGCTGCCTCTCGTAATCCAGTGGATATTTTGAAACAAGTGGCTGGAGAGGATGGCTACTGCTGGCTTAATGTCAGGGTGGTAACGGGGCAAAGTACCACTCAAGCGGTCATTACAGTAACAGGTTGGGTACGGGGTGATTTGATTACTACTGCTTCAGATTAAATTTTAGTGACTATCTCTGGTTGTTCTCATTTCGGCATTTATACCTCATCTAGCAACCTCTTGTTTTTGGCAATGCACGAACCCTTTATCCGGAAAACGATCGCCCTGGCTCGACAAGCAGTCCAAAAAGGCAATCAACCCTTTGGCGCTTGTCTGGTCAAGGAGGACAAAATTTTGCTGACCGCAGAGAACACTATCTATACCAACCACGACAAAACTCAACATGCAGAAGCCAATCTGGCAAGTGCAGCATCGCAAGCGTTTGATTTGGAAACCTTGCGGCAATGTACGCTCTACACTAGTACCGAACCCTGTGCCATGTGTGCGGGAGCAATTTATTGGGCAGGGATTGGGCGGGTGGTGTTTGCCTGTTCGCAAGAAGCGTTTGCAGACTATGCAGGTAAAGCGCTGGATGTGCCCAGTCGATTGGTCTTTTCCTATGGACATCGATCAACCGAAGTGATTGGTCCAGTGCTGGAAGAAGAAGCGATCGCAGTACATCGAGATTATTGGGACAAAGGCGACGATCGTTAAAATCGCGATCGTAGTTTAGATCGGTTTCCCTGAAACCTTTGCCAGAATTTCTTGCAAGCGATGCGCATAGGAATGATGATCCAACACAAATTTTTGTACCTTTTGCGCTGCCAAATTACGTGATACAGGCGTTTTTTTAGCAGCTAAGATTGTCTCAATGATTTCGTGGACTTCCTGACACTGATAAATACTATTTGCCAGTTCCGGAAAGAAATGGGTAATCGTAGTTTCTTTAGAGACAAAAATCTGCCCTGTGCCTGCCAAAGCGGTTTCAAAAAAACGATTAGTTGGTGAGGTTTGCGGTCTACTCTTTCCATCGGCTGAAAAATCCCGCAAAATTGTGAGGGTAAATAACGAATAGTTTTGTAATGTTGCCAGATCTGAGGGAGAAACACGAAAATTATGCTCAAATTTATGCAAGCCAATTTCCTGTGTTACATCCAAAGGAATATAGGGGTTTGTCGGCAAGATAAAGCGAATTTTGAGGTCGTAAACTTTAGCTTGCGTGACGAGATTTTTGAGGAATTGAACTCGATTGGGCCATGCTGTACCGATGAACGTCAGATCATAAAACAAATCTTCGAGATGCTCAATGACCGGATGAAAAAAGAGTTCGCTGTCCGCAGCTAAGGGCAAATAATAACAGTGCGGATGATCGTAAAGTGACTGACTCATCTGGTCAGATGTGAAAACATAGTCAAAGTATTTTGCAATGGTTTGATGATACGCAATTTCAAATGGATCTTCCGTTGTCCAAAGCACCCATTGAAATTGTTTTTGTTCTCGCAGTGTTTTAAATGTGTAGTCTGGAATTTGTTCGCCCCCGATCGTCAAAACGATATCCGGTCGAAAGTTCCGAATTGCCAAATGAAATGACTGAGCATTGGCAATTTCTGCTTCTAGCTGTAGAGATTCTAAACAGGCACGCCAGATAGAAAGAATTAGATGGAAATTATTATTTGGAAGCTTGGGGTTATGAATTAATATGCGCATTGCACCACTAGCGATACATGATAAGGATAACGCATTAACTGCTAAAGACACGGGTTAACAAAGTTTGAAACCGATGCCGATAAAGATGTTGATTCAGCACTCGTTTCTGTGCTTTCTGAGCAATTTCAGTCCGCAATTCTGCATTGCTTAAATATTTTTTGACCAACTGATCAAATTCATCTTTACTGCTGAATGTAATTAATTCATCCCGACTGAAATACTCATAAACTTCTGGCTTATCAAAAAATACCAACTGAAAAATTCCTAATGCCGCAACTTCAAAAGTCCGAGGGGCTGTGGTCGAAGAAACAATCTCGTACAATGTATTGCAGAAATCAAAATTACGAGCAAAATTGAGCACAATCTTGCTCTTTTGATAAATAGTTAACAATTCCTCATAAGGGACAGAAGGCAGCCAAAAACAACTGGACTTTAATTCTTCCGTCCAACCAGAGCCAATAATTAAGGTTGAATACTGTTTGAGCGTGCTTTGTAACCCGGTCAGGGCTTCAACCCGATTAGCAAAACCCACTCCACAAAAGACAAAGTCCCATTCTGGTGCCAGTGGTGGACGATCGTCGATCAAGTTCATAGCCGCCGCCAAGGGTAAAGGATGGACTTTGGCAGAATGATAGTAACGGCTGGCATTTTTGTCATTAATAAACAAAAAGTCGAGATAGCCAGTCAATAAATAGCCACTATCAAATTCATAGGGATCATCAGTCAGCCATGCCGATAAATAAGTGGTTTGCCAGGTTTGGCGAATTTTTGAAATGAGGCAATAGGGGTCAAAGTGAGGCTTATAGAATGATCCATAGAAGATGATCAGATCAGGTTGCTCAACTTTTCCAACTTTGAGATGATAGTCTTCGGCTTGTAAGAAAATAATCTTTTCGTCTACAAAAGCGGCTTCAGATTGGATCATTCGGCGAATATGTTTATTGCTATCTTTTGGCTCGGGAAGCAGCCAGACGAAGTGAATTAATTTATCCGGCATAAACAAAGTTCTCAAATGTTGAAAATGGAGAATGATCAGCTTGATTGGCAGGTTAGAAATCGCTTGAGTCTCAATATAAAAACAGTGTTTTTTAAAGATGATTTTAGGGTTGGTTTACATCTTGAGTAACCGCACTTTGATGTACTTCAGCCCTTTTACTAGCATATAATTCAATCCCTCTTGGCGATAAATCCTCCAGGCTTTTTTGATTAAGTTGCTTGATTGCACTGGATTTATTTGCACAATGGCAGGCGTAGATTGGCTATGCCAAAAATCTGGATAAGGGGTCATCACCATACGTGCGAGGGCATCTGCAAGCGGCTCTGGACTGCTCAAAACTTTTTCATATAACGCTAGATATTCAGTCAAATTATCCTTGATAGATGGGTACTGGACGTGATGAATCTCACTCAAAAAATGAGAAAGCTTCTCTCGATGCGCTGCCAAATCATTGAGTATGTCGATAATAGAACCTGGATCGAGCGGATCGTAAAGAATACCATTTTTGTCATGAATAATACGCTCTTGAAAGGCTCCTAGTTTGGGGGCGATCGGTATTAATCCACACGCCCAAGCTTCAGAGAGAGCGAGGACAAATGTTTCGGGCCAAATTGAAGCAAATAGAGCAACATCACACGCTTTAAGCAATACAGGGAGTTGATCGGGAGAGTATGCCCCGTGCAATTTGAGTGGAGCAACTTGGGCAATATTTTTGAGCACTGCTTCGTAAGGAGGATGCAAATTCCCATAAATATTGATTTGAATATTTGAAAATCCCTTAAAACAGTAATAATCAATCACTCTTAAAAGTAAATCGGCGCCTTTATTAATACTAAAATTGCCGACACAAGCCACAGTCAAAGGTTGACTGGCATCGAGTTTTTTATCTCCTAGTAGAATTGGATCTAAACTGCGCTCTAAGCCGACCCCCATCGTCATGCTGGCTTTTTGTTGTAAGTAAGGGTATGCTGCCTCAATTCTTGATTTTTGATCTTGTGAAGCATAGTGCACTGCATCGATATGGTACAAGACCTGAGAAATTAAATGTCGTCTGGTTTCCTGTGTACCTGGTTGATAGCCAAAGGTCTGCTTTAAGCACAGATCGCAAGTACTTAGTGAAGCATCAGGATAACCGCAGAACCTTACATTCTCCTTTAAAAGATTAAACTGAGGACACACCAGAAAATAATCATGAAAAGAAACGATTACTTTCGCACCCGATTGCTTGGCAATTAGCGGAAAATTTAATGGGTAATGCAGAAGATGAAAGAAATGGACAATATCAATCTGATATTGATGAATGATGGAGGCTGCGATCGTAGACCATTCTGCATGTTTATAGCATTCAAAAGTAATTGGAAAATTTAATTTAATTGTTTTAACTGCCCCGTTGCGAGTATCCAGAATTAGGAATTTATCAATCGCACCTTTACATTCTCTGAGATCAGGAAACAGGATATAAATATGATGAGTTGAATACTGTTTGAACGCTTTAATAATGTCCTGAGCATGAATCTCGGTGCCGCCATGTGGGGCATAACCAATCCAATTGTGCAGTACAAATAATAAGTTCATTTGAGCGGGGGTAAAAAGGACAGCTGGTAAAAGCTTATTGGTCGAGACGATACGATTGAGGATTCTTGGCGCCTGAAATCCCTTTAAAGTTGCGAATCTTTCAAGCAGTTTTCATTGCAAAAGACTCGATATGCCTGACTTATTGCATATACACCAGGTTCCCCCTTCATGAAGCAAAAAACCAAACCCCTATAAGTTACCACAGCAAGTCTTCAGTAGATGCGGGTTCTGATCAGATGTTTTAGTGGGTAAGGGATGCTGAAGAGGCATATACAAACCGCGCAGAGATGGACAATCTCTACGCGGTTGGGTTAATTCCCTTGAAGGAACAGGCAGGAGCGAAGCGGATATCTGGGAAAGCTAGCAATACCTAGACGAGCGGGGCAAATCTCTAAGTATGGCGAACAAACCTGAAGAATAAACCCTGAAATCCTGGCGTGCAGTATTCCTATCGCTAGCTGACAACGGCTGCTTTTTCGTTATTGCTGTCGATCGCCACTTCATTTTTTCCTTGAATGACCATGACAGAGCAAGGTGCATGATGAATCACATAGTTACTAACACTGCCTAAAATGAATTCGGTCAGCCCTTTACGTCCTCGCCGCCCCGTGACGACCAAGTCAGCATTCCAGGTGCGTGCCAAATCACAAATAATCCGACTAGGATCACCCAGATTTTGGGTAAATTCAGCCGTGATACCCGCTTCAGCAGCTTGATCCGCTAGCTCCTGCAACAGCTCAATGCCTTCTTTCTCCAAACGTTCGAGTTGCCCCATATATTGTCGAAGTGCTTCGGTATGGAGGGATGGATAAACGCTATCTGAACCCGGATAAACCGGATTAGGGTAGCCTTCATCAAACGGAGACAGGACATGCAACAGCATCAAACTGGCGTGGGTTGCTTTAGCAAAAGATAAGGCTGCTTCAAAAATATGTTTGCCAGCATCGGAACTGTCTACGGCAACTAAGATTCGTTGAAACATACGCTGAAACCTCTTATACGAGATGAAATACAAGTTTTCAATCAATCGCTTTTTCAGATACCTTGGTTTTGGAGGGACGGCTTTAGGTCTGACTCAATGCGAACCGCAAGACCATAGTATTTAGAGAAATTTTCGTATTCGGAGAGAGTATTCATCTGATACTCCTTTCTGGTCGCAGCAGATTGCGACTTGTCAAGCATCCTCTGAATCCGGAGCGGGGTTAAGGAAAATTGAAGGGATATCTTTAATTTACAACTCCTTCACAGTTTCGCTGGGCTATTGCTTCTCTGACTCAAAAATCTTAATGACTTGGCTTTTGGACAAGGAGAGATAGACTCTGGAGAACAGATCCCCCGATTTCCGTAGTGATGACAGAATTGACTGTTGAATCTAAACCAGAAACCGGGGAACTGCTACGGACGTCATGGTCGATGTCCTACGATGGTTCAGCCCTTTTCGACCTGGGCAATTTCCAGCAGTGTCTTCAAGACCGAGTCGGGGTTGAGGCTGATGGAATCAATGCCTTGTTCAACCAGAAAGCGAGCAAACTCTGGATAGTCGCTAGGAGCCTGACCGCAGATGCCGATCTTGCGTCCCTGGGCTTTGGCAGTGGCGATCGCTTGGGCAACCATGCGCTTGACTGCTTCGTTGCGTTCATCAAACAGATGGGCAACCAGAGCCGAGTCGCGATCGAGTCCCAAAGTCAGTTGAGTCAGGTCATTCGAACCGATCGAAAAGCCATCGAATACCTGACTAAACTCGTCCGCTAGCGCCACGTTGCTAGGAAGTTCGCACATGACGTAGACTTGCAGCCCATTTTCACCCTGCACTAACCCATGTTTTGCCATTTCTGCCAGTACTCGGCGACCTTCGTCCGGCGTTCGGCAGAAAGGCACCATAAGAATGACGTTGGTCAAGCCCATGTCATCCCGCACTCGCTTCATTGCCTGGCATTCTAGGGCAAACCCTTCACGGTAGCGATCGTCATAGTAGCGCGAAGCACCTCGCCAACCAATCATGGGATTTTCTTCTTTCGGCTCAAATTGCCGACCACCGAGCAAATTGGCATATTCGTTGCTCTTGAAGTCCGATAGGCGAACCACAACAGGTTTGGGATAGAAGGCAGCGGCGATTGTCCCAATTCCATGCGCCAATCGATCGACAAAGAAAGTGGCTTTATTCTCGTACTGAGCCGTCAACTCGGCAATTTTATAGCGGGCGAGTTCATCTTCTAGCTGGTCGAAGTGAAGTAGCGCTAGTGGGTGAGCCTGGATATGGTTGGCAATGATGAACTCCATCCGGGCAAGCCCCACCCCATCATTGGGAATCGCTGATAAACCGAAGGCTTCTTGAGGATTGCCCACATTCATTAAGATTTGGGTGCGGGTACGGGGTAAGTTTTCCAGTGCCACTTCTTTAATTTCAAAGGGCAGCAATCCCTGGTAGACTTGTCCCTCTTCACCTCCAGCACAAGACACGGTCACCTCCTGTCCCGTTTGGATCACCGAAGTGGCATTGCTGCAACCGACGATCGCTGGAATCCCCATTTCTCTGGCAATGATGGCAGCATGGCAAGTGCGTCCTCCCTGATTGGTGACGATCGCACTGGCTTTTTTCATAATCGGTTCCCAGTCAGGGTCAGTGCGGTTGGTCACCAACACTTCGCCAGCCTGAAACTGGTCAATTTTGTGTACATCTAAAATGACTCTCGCTTTGCCTTGACCAATCATTTCGCCGACAGCACGCCCAGTTGCCAAAACCTGTCCCTTTTGTTTGAGTTCGTAGCTTCGCAAAAGATTTTGTGCTCGCTGGGACTGCACCGTTTCAGGACGTGCCTGCACGATAAATAACTCACCTGTGATGCCGTCTTTTGCCCATTCGATGTCCATGGGGGTATAAAGCCCCCGCACCTTTGAATAGTGAGCTTCAATGTCACATGCCCACTGTGCCAGAGTGAGAATTTCGTCATTCGTTAGGGCAAATTGCCGGCGTTCTTCAGGGGAAACAGACACATTTTTGGTCAGCTTGGAACCGCCCAAATCGTAGACCATTTTAATTTCTTTGGAACCCAGCCGTTTTTCTAAAATCGGTGTGAAGCCCTGTTGTAGAGTTGGCTTAAAGACCAGATATTCATCCGGATTCACCGCTCCTTGTACTACGTTTTCGCCCAAACCGTAGGCAGCAGTGATCAGTGCCGCATCTTTGAAGCCGGTTTCGGTGTCGATCGAAAACATCACACCTGAGGCTGCCAAGTCCGAACGCACCATCTTTTGCACCCCCACCGAGAGGGCAACTTCAAAGTGGTCAAATCCCTTGATCTGCCGATAGGAAATGGCACGATCGGTGAAAATAGAAGCAAAACACTTGTGGCAAGCTTCCAGTACCCCCCTTACCCCATGGACATTGAGATAGGTTTCTTGTTGCCCAGCAAAGCTAGCATCGGGCAAGTCTTCGGCAGTGGCACTAGAACGAACTGCGACATCCGTGTCCTCTCCGTAGCGCTGGCAGAGTTTGCGATATGCCTTCACGATCGCTTCTTGTAACTCGTCAGGGAATGGGGTTTGCAAAATCAATGATCGAGCTTGCTTTCCCACTTCGCGCAAACTCAGCACATCTTCTACATCCAATTCCGCAAAGAGGGCACGCAGCCGTTTTTCTAACCCCGCGATTTCAATGAAATACCGATAAGCATAGGCAGTAGTAGCGAAACCATCGGGTACACCAATCCCCTGCGGGGTAAGTTGTTGCAGCATTTCACCTAAGGAAGCATTCTTGCCTCCTACCAGGGGAATATCTACAATCCCAACTTCCCGAAACTGTAAGACAAAGGAATTTTCGCGTGCCTTAGAGGAATTTTGAGTATTCACAATTGCCTGCACCATAACCTTGACCTCTGCGACTTCTGATTGATGGATGTAGATGGATTGGGACACCGAATTGAGAAATCATGTGCCGCACGGATGCCCAATCTAAACCCACGTTGTGAGTGGCGAACTCACAAGGCGGCTCAAATCAGAGACTTGTTTGAAGGAGGAACTGATCAAGGGCTTGGCAAATAGATCGGGCAGGGGCATGTTGAGGGTCGAAACACACACTTGCCATGCACTCTTTAATCAGATGATAAAACCCCAACTTTTGTTGAAATGCGATCGGGGGATAAATCTAGGGAATCTTCAATTTATAACTGAGTGGTTCCAAGTCTCTATAGTTCTTTTATAAATCAAGAATTTGAGGAACTTGTGAGGGATCAATCCATAGAAATTGAAGAGATGAGGGAAAATACGCTTGCTTACTTTGCCCTATGCTCTTCATGCTAGCTTCGGTTAAGTCAAGCAGGTTGTGATGCCGATCTGATTCTCGATCGAGAAAACCCTAAGCGGGATAAAAAATATTGTACAAATAAATCATATTCCGTATTCGTTGGGTTTAAGAAGTTATTAAGAGTCGTCAAGTATGAGCAAACCGATTATCGACCGTGAAGCCTGGCAGACCTTTTTAGGGATCAGCGAAGGGGGGGATTACGAATTTTTGCAAGAAGTTTTGGATAGTTATTTTGAAGAAGCGCCAAAACTGATTCAGGATATACAACTTGCTGTATTGCAAGGAGATGCAAAGAAATTGCAACATGCAGCCCATACGCTCAAATCAACCAGTACGGTGCTGGGGGCTGTGACGCTGACCGAGCTTTGTAACGAATTGGAAGAATTAGGCAAAGCTGGGGCGACAGGCATTCCGCTCGATCGCGGAGAGGCTGTTGCCCAGGAATATGCTAAAGCCAAAGCTGCCCTAGAACAGGTTATTCAGTAGGGATAACCATGATTCTCGCCTCTGAGCAATCTTTACCATTAGTTTTGGTTGTGGATGATGACTCCACGATGCGGATTTTGCTGCGGCGGGCGATGGAGAAACAAGGGTATCGGGTGGCGGAAGCGAGTAACGGACAAGAATGTTTAGAAATCTATACTCGACTGCGTCCAGATATTGTCCTGCTGGATGCCATGATGCCAATTATGGATGGGTTTGAGTGTTGCCTTCAGCTCCAAAAATTGCCAGAAGCAAATCGGACGCCAGTACTCATTATTACGGGCTTAGAGGATAAGGCTTCGGTTGATCGCGCGTTTGAAGTCGGTGCAGCAGATTACGTGACCAAACCGATCCATTGGCCTGTCCTCTGCCATCGGGTTCGTCGCTTAATCAATCAACTCCGGCTCTATCAACAATTAGAAGCTGCAAATCTGGAGTTGCAAAGACTGGCAGGCTCCGATGGATTGACTCACTTGGCAAACCGTCGCTATTTCGACAAGTATCTTTATCGAGAATGGCAACGAATGAGCCGGGAGCAGGGACCTATTTCTTTAATTCTCTGTGATGTGGATCACTTTAAAATTTATAACGATACTTATGGGCATCAGGCGGGAGACAAGTGCTTGCAACAGGTAGCAGAGGCAATCAGTCGGGCAGCGAAGCGTTCCACTGATTTGGTTGCCCGGTATGGTGGGGAAGAATTTGTGGTGGTTTTGCCGAATACACCGAGTCGCGGGGCTGTGCGGGTTGCCGAAGAAATTCAGATGCATGTGAAAAATCTGGCATTGCCCCATCTGGCGTCGCCGATTAGCCAAGTCGTTACGCTGAGTTTGGGGATTGCCACCCAGTCTCCAGCATCAGAGGTTTCGGAATCTGCGTTGATTAAGGCAGCAGATGAAGCGCTTTATCAAGCAAAACATGAGGGACGCGATCGCTATTGTCTCCATGCTGCCACTTGTTTAGATGAACCGCATTAGGGTTTCTAACTCAGAGGAATTCGATGATGCGTGGCAGTGAATTGCTCCCAGGCGATAGTTGATGCCATGACGCTGCTCTACCAGATTGTTAGCTTTGGTTGAAGTTTGATTGGCAACAGCAGGTGGCTGGCTGCTGAAAAAGAATTGCTGCAAAAAAGGAGTGGATGCATCAGGAACGGGAGCAAATGAGAATTCCATAGGACGAGTTATGAATGGGCTTGTGATTAGGAATAATGAACCTTCTGAACACAATGTAAGGCATGAGAAAAAGGGTTGTCGTTTAGGTTTTATGTGGAGTTTCTTGCAGTTTTCAGCCATGGTTTTGTCCAATTGCAAGAGGCGATAGGAACTGGACGCTAGTGATTGGATTGTTCGTTGGACGCTAGATTTGAAGCCTGACAATAGAGATGAGTGAATGAGAAGACTAAGGATTGCGAATACAGGCGAAAAAGTTCATCTGGACTGGATTGTGTAGGTGAGACTCATCTGACTTCTGACTTTGACCTCGATCGGGTCGGAGGGGCTGTAAGGAGGAAAGGTGTTTTCATCTGGCACAATCAAATTAGGAGCGGGAGTACTGACTTTACTACCACAGTTAGAAAAGGCTGCGGGTGAACCAGAGAGTGGAAAGGCTGTTGCAAACAGGAGTTCGCCCAGTGACACATTCAGATCAATCGCCAGGATTTTGATCTGGGTTTGAGCATCGTTGATGGCGAGACGACGGGCAACTCGTTCCAGCGGTTGACAATTGTTGATGCTGTAAGCGGCTCCAATACTTTGGACAAAAAATTGGCGATTGGCTTTGGCAGCTCGATCGACAACTGAAACAATTTGTTGTAAGCGCTCCTGGGTAGGTTTGTTGATTTGTACACGTAATTTGGGACTTTCCAGCGCATTGGTTTGTAGGGTCAGGTCGCTTTTGGTGATCTGCAGTTCCAGCAGGGCATTGACGATCGGCTGCATCGCGGTTTCGATCGCTTGACGCTTGTCTTCGATGGAGAGTGGCGAGTTCGCAGAAGTTTTATCACTGAAGTCGGTTTGGCTGCCCAAGGTAAACTCAAGCTGGGCGATGTCTGCGGGAGCGGTTACTTGTCCCTGTCCAATGATGGTCACGGCTCGTTGTGGGGTGATGAGTTGGGGAGACAGCCCAGTATTGGGTTGCCCCAGTTGGAGTGGCTCTTCCCTGGAGGGTGGGGTGGAAGGAGGAGCAGGTTGGCTCTGGGCGAAACCCGGCTGGGTGATCGCTCCTCCTAGACCGTTGCTCAGGGCGATCGTCGCAAACAAGGGAAGAATTAAGGATTTTCCCATGTTGAAAAATCTCCTCTAGAAATAGTTTGGTTGTGTTTCAAAGGTACTGTTGGTATTTTTGAACGCTTTGCGAGGCAAAGCGTTCAAAAATACCGATATGTCTAGAACCTTATCTGCTCGTGTATCCCCAATGTGAGTCCTATGTGTTGCAGACTTGCTCGTTGCAGCTTAGAGGCAGATTGAGGGAGTCGTCCTCTGGCACAGGATAGAAAAATAAACTATCCCTTTTACGACGATCTCATAAGCGACAGGTGCCAGGAACAAGGCTGGTAAAAAGGAAGCGACGCGAATTTGGGCAATTTCCAGCAAATTGAGTCCGATACCGAGGATCATTAAGCCACCCACCCCCGTGAGCAGCAGGACCGAGGGACTGGTGCTGGGGTGAGGGAGGGTTTGTGCCAGTTCGGCGGCAAGGAGAGAGAGCCCACCCTGGTACAGAAGGATGACAATCACGGAGAAGCCGACACCTATGCCAAAGCTGCTAGTGAGGGCGATCGCGGCAATACCATCCATGGTGGCTTTGAGGCTGAGTAAAGTGTTATTGCCCGTGAGTCCGTTGTTGAAACTGCCAAGCAGGGTGAGCGGTCCCACGCAAAAGAGTAGGCTGGCAGCGACGAAGCCCTCGGTAAAGCGACCTCTGCCATGAAGACGCGCTTTAAGCCAGTTGCCGAGTTGGGTAAGGCGATTTTCGATTTTCAGCCATTCGCCCAGGATGCCGCCGAGAACGATCGCGAACAGAGCAAGGATGATCCCGTCCATCGATCCAATTTTGACTTTGCCCAGACTCGTTGCCATGCTGAAGCCGATGGCGAGCGTGATTAGCCCCACCCCTTGGGTCAGGATGGTGATCATGGGGAGGGGCAAGCGTCCTTGCAGGAGTAGCCCCAAATAGGTGCCCATGAAGACGGTGGCGGCGTTGATCCAAGTGCCGCTGGTTTTTGCCCAAAAAGTGAGTGGCATAGCTTCAAAGCGTTTGAATCACCGAACTGAGGGTCTCGAAAAGCTGATCGATGTGAGATTTTTCGATGATTAGGGGGGGGGAGAGGGCGATGATGTCACCAGTCTGGCGAATGAGGAGACCCTGTTCATAACAGCGCAGAAAACAGTCGAAGGCACGACTGCCAGGCTTACCGGGGATGGGTTCAAACTCGATGGCTCCCACTAAGCCCAGATTTCGTAGGTCGATGACATGGGGTAAACCCTTGAGTGAATGGATCGCATCTTCCCAATAGGTAGATAGGGAGTGAGCACGATCGAAAATACCTTCTTTTTGGTAAATATCGAGGGTGGCAAGGGCTGCGGCACAAGCGACGGGGTGTCCGGAGTAGGTGTATCCATGGAATAATTCGACAGCTGCTTCTGGTCCCTGCATAAAGGCATCATAAATACCTTTGCGGGCAAAGACTGCGCCCATGGGAACTGTTCCATTGGTGATACCTTTGGCAACTGTGACCAGATCGGGCTGGATGCCAAAATAATTCACTGCGAAGCTAGAACCCAATCGTCCGAAGCCAGTAATCACTTCATCAAAAATGAGCAAGATGCCATGCTTGTCACAAATTGCCCGAAGCCGCTCCAGATAGCCTTTGGGCGGAATGAGTACACCCGTGGAACCCGCGATCGGTTCAACAATAACGGCAGCAATAGTGGAAGCATCATGCAGAGCAACCAGACGTTCTAGTTCGTCTGCTAGGTGAGCACCCCATTCGGGCTGTCCGCGGCTGAAGGCATTCTGCTCCAAATTATGGGTATGGGGTAGGTGATCAACGCCAGGGAGCAAGCTACCAAAAAATTTACGCACCGGGGCAATGCCGCCGACAGAGGTGCCGCCAAAGCAAACCCCATGGTAGCCCCGTTCACGTCCAATCAGACGAGTACGGCTGGCTTCGCCGCGCATCCGGTGGTAAGCGATCGCGATCTTCAACGCGGTTTCCACTGCCTCTGAGCCAGAGTTGCCATAAAAGATGTAGTCGAGGTCACCCGGCATCATGTTTTTCAGACGGTCGGCGAGTTCAAACGCACCGGGATGCCCCATCTGAAAGGCGGGGGCATAGTCCAACGTCATTACCTGGTCATGGATTGCCTGGGCGATTTCGGGGCGGCTATGCCCCGCATTGACGCACCATAGCCCTCCGGTTCCATCCAACACACGACGCCCATCCGCAGTGGTGTAGTGCATTCCTTGTGCCGCAACAAATAAACGAGGATTTGCCTTAAAGTGCCGATTAGCGGTAAAAGGCATCCAATACGGCTCAAGATTCAATTTTGAAGGGTTGGTGTCTTGCATGAGGGTGGAAACTAGAGGGTAGAAGGTAGGAAGGGAGGAGCGGGTTCACCGGGAGATTATTTTACTGTGCTAAATAGGCAGATACGTTGAAAGCTTTGTCGATCGTTAAGTAAAGATGCAACCCGTCAAAGTCCGACCGTCAGTTTCAGGCGAATCAACCACAGTTGTAGTGAATAGTGTGGATGGGGAGATGGGTCGATGAGTGATGAGTGTGACTCGTCCAAGGGAAAACGGCTGGAATCGCCAATAGATTAATTTCTCAAGGGAAGCTATCATTTAGAGCTTAATCTCTAGAGCTTACCCTGACTCATGTGGGCAAAAGTTAGACAACAACTTTGGGAATGGCGCGGTTTATTATTTATCGCTCCAACGGTAACCATGGCCGTTATTATGTTGCGTCTGACGGGTATCTTGCAGTTGTGGGAATGGACGGCCCTGGATATGGCATTTCAGCTGCGTCCCGCGGAAAAGCCAGACGATCGTATCGTGATTGTTGGCATTGATGAGACCGATATTCAAACCTACGGTACCATTCTCTCAGATGAACAATTAGCAACTCTGCTCAAAAAAATTAGACAACAGCAGCCTCGGGCGATCGGGTTAGATCTTTATCGCAACCTCACTGAAGGAAGAGGCACTGAAAAGCTAACCGAGGTGTTTTCAACCACCCCAAATTTGATTGGCATTACAAAACATACGGGAGATGCGATCAGTTCAGCAATTCCTCCGGCTCCAGTTTTGCAAAAAAGGGGGCAAATTGGGGCAAATGATGTCCCCCGGGATGCGGATGGCAAAGTTCGACGCAGCTATCTTTATCTGACCAGTGAAACAGAAGAACCGCTCGAAAGTTTTGGGTTGAAGATTGCCCTTCTGTATCTAAAAGCTAAAAATGTTGAGCCAGAAACTGCTCCAAATTCCGAAGACCTCAAGTTAGGTTCTTCTATCTTTCCCCTGTTTAATTCCAATGATGGTGCGTATGTAAATGCGGATGATGGGGGTTACCAAATCCTGCTGAACTATCGCGGTCCCGCCCGCACGTTTCGCATTGTTTCAGCCAGAGATATTTTCCAAGACAAATTAGAAGCGAATTGGGCACGCGATCGCATTGTCTTGATTGGTGCCACGGCTACTAGCAAAAATGATTTCTTTGACACTCCCTATAGCAGTCAAGCTTCTTTTATTTCTCCAGAAAACACCAGTGGTGTCGAGGTGCAGGCAAACCTCACGAGTCAAATTATCAGTGCTGCACTTAATCAAAGACCCTTGATTCGGGTCTGGAATAAGCCGATAGAATGGGTCTGGATCTGGGTCTGGTCGATCGTCGGCACTACAATCAGTGCCACGGTACGATCTCCTCGTTGGACTGTGTTTACGTTGACGCTGGCAGGTGCAACGCTAGTCACCAGTTACTTGCTAATCTTTTGGGTGGGTTGGTGGATTCCGCTGGTACCTGCCCTGCTAACCCTAGCCGGGTCAGCGATCGTCGTTACAGGCTACCTTGCCAACCAAGAACACGAAGAACGACAACTGGTAATGCAGCTCTTTGGTCGGCATGTCACGCCAGAAATTGCTGAAACCATCTGGAAAAATCGGGACCAATTTCTGCAAGAGGGACGGTTACTGGGACAACGGGTCACGGCAACCGTGCTGTTTACCGACCTCAAAAACTTCAGCACGATCTCCGAACAATTGGAACCTGAAGATTTGATGCTATGGCTCAATGAATACATGAGTGCTATGTCTCAAATCGTACTAGAGCAAGGCGGTGTAGTCGATAAATTTATCGGTGATGCCATCATGGCAGTGTTTGGCGTACCCATCCCACGCACCACACCCGAAGAAATTGCAGAAGATGCCCAAAAAGCAGTTCGTTGTGCTGTGCAAATGGCGACCACTTTGAAGGCGCTCAATCTACGCTGGAAGGAACAGGGACTCCCGGCTCCTTCCATGCGGGTGGGGATTTCCACAGGTACAGTGGTTACAGGCAGTTTGGGAGGACAACAGCGTCTGGAATATACGACGATCGGCGATAACGTGAATGTGGCATCTCGTTTAGAAAGTTATGACAAATCCCTAGATGGTGGCATTTGTCGCATCTTAATCAACGAGGAAGCTCATCAGTATACGAAAGAACAATTTCAGACGCAATTTATCAATACCGTGCAACTCAAAGGGCGGGCGCAATCGACTCGGGTTTATCAAGTTTTGCTGGAATGACGATCGTCCGGTTCGACAACTCTAGTCTGCGAAAATACCACGAAGATTGATTAAGCTTCGTAATATACTTTCCCAACCTGGTCTATCTCATCAGATATACTGAATTTTTCTTGTAAAAAATTCTTTGAAAAGACTGTGTGCTCTGTTAGACGTTGTTTGAAAGGTGTTAACTGTGATGTTCGCCCTGCGTTTCCTCAAAATCTTCACAGTTCCTCTGGCTTCCATCCTGGTGGTTCAATCGCTCAGTTGGCATAATGCTGCTCCGGGCGCTGCCGGGCAACCCTTTTCCGTCGGGTTACAACTGGGAACGCCTGCCCTGGCTGGCTATACCCCACCCAAACGACGCGGACCTCGTCGTACCGCTGGAGCCGGGGCTCGCGGTTGCCAGGGTCCCATCGAGGTTGCCATGATGCCACTGGTGCCGGATGGATACGCTGGATTAACCCTATCGGGACATCCGACGCTGTTCTGGTATATGCCGATCGCCAGCGAAGTGGAGTTGGTTCTCACAGAAATACACGCGCCTGCCCCCTTATTAGACACGCGGTTAACTGTCCAGGCTGGAATCACGCAGTTTACACTGCCTAAAGACGCTCCTGAATTGCTGGTCGGACGAAACTATCGTTGGTCGATCTCTATGGTTTGTCCAGGGTTTAATCGGGAATCTGCCCGACCTTTTGCCCAGGGCTATATTGAACGCATCGCTCCCCCTCCAGAGGTTACTCAACAATTGGCAGCGGTCTCAAAAACAGGCTCCCCGATTGAAAATTTGTTGCAAAAGGCTGAGATTTACGGTGCAGCAGGCATTTGGTATGACACGCTGGCAGCTGTTTCAAGTGCCTATTTTGTGAATCCGCAGGATTCCAGTCTTTTGGACGCTCGGTTAAGCCTGCTGGAGCAGGTGGGGTTGACTAAAGTAATTGAACAAGAAAAACATCGGCTAGCACACCCATAAAAATGACCACTTTGGTAAACAAAGCAGTCATTTTTATTACCTACGGTTGATTACAGACTTTCCTACTTGTGCTTCTCTGATTTTGGCACAGGACTTTTGCCATCTCCATCTTCACCATAAAGAGGGGAGACAACGTCTTCAGTATAATGTCCCATACCATTGCCAGTAGAGCCAGAAGCCTCTACCCATCCGGGTTTACGCTTACGGATTAGACGCAATTCCAAGGACTTAATCATGACATAAAGCACTGGAACAATAAACAAGCTCAAAATGGTGGCGATGCACATTCCGCCGACGATCGCAGTTCCCAAAGACTGCCGCGCTGCTGCGCCTGCCCCGCTTGCTAAAAACAGTGGCAGCGCCCCAACCACGGTTGCGATCGCTGTCATCAAAATGGGTCGTAACCGTTCCTGGCAGGCTTCGAGCACCGACTTGACAATCCCCAAACCTCGTTCGTAAGACTGATTGGCAAACTCGACGATCAAAATACCGTTCTTACTTGCCATGCCAATCAGCATGACAAAACCAATCTGGGTATAGACATCATTGGCAGTGCCCCGTAAGAGTACTGCGGTCAATGCCCCCAAAATCGCCAAAGGAACCGTCAGCATAATGATCAACGGATCAAAATAGCTTTCATATTGGGCCGCGAGCGTCAGGAAGACGAAGATAATACCGAGGGCGAAGATAAAGATAGCCGATCCCCCTGCTTGTACTTCTTCCAGTGATAGTCCAGACCATTCATAGCCAAATCCTTTCGGTAAGACTTCCTTGGCAACGGTTTCCATGGCTTTGATGGCTTGCCCCGAGCTAACTCCGGGTGAGGCATTTCCGGTGATATTAACAGCGCGGAATAGATTGTAATGAGGAATGATGGAAGGGCCGATCGTCTGACTCACCCTGACTAGATTGGCAAGCGGAATCATCTTGCCCGACTGCGAGCGAACATATAGCCGCTTAATATCTTCTGGGTTAGAGCGAAACTGGCTATCTGCTTGCACGTAGACCCGGTACGCCCGGTTAAATTGGTTGAAATCGTTAACATAAGTCGAACCCAGCAGGGTTTGCAGTGTGTTGAAGATATCCTCAACGGTGACTTGTAGCTGGTTAGCTTTGACCCGGTCTACCTCAACCGTGATTTGGGGAGTATTTGCATTAAAAGTTGGTCGCAAACCACTTAACTGTGGACTTTGGGCAGAGGGATAGGTGGTTGCCCGTCCCATAAATTTACCCAGTACCTCTCCTAGCGTATCGAACCCAAATCCAGTGCGATCTTGCAGATAAAAATCAAACCCACCAAAGTTTCCCAATCCCTGAATAGCGGGAGGGGCAAAGGGAACCACGATCGCATCCTTAATGGAAATTAACTTGGGGAACAAACCAAACGGTTTCGGGAAAAATCCGCCAATCACACTGGTTGCCGATTGATTTGCCGCTTTCCGCTCATCCCATGGCTTTAACAAAGTAAAGATCAATCCATTGTTAGGGGTTGATCCAGCAAAGCTAAAACCGCCGATCGCAAAAATACTGGCAATTTCCGGCTGTTGCTTCATCACGGTTTCAGCTTCTTCCAAAACCTTTTCGGTGTAATTGAGAGAAACACCCTCGGGCGCTTGCACGATCGTAATAAAGTAGCCCTGATCTTCTTCGGGTAAAAAACCCGCCGGTACGATGGTGTAAACCCAGTAAGTTAGCACAAGGGCTGCCGAAAACAGCCCCAATATCCATCCTTTACGCTTGAGTACAGTCTGAATATTGTGACCATATCCCTGGCGAGTGTTGTCAATGATCTGATTGATGCGATTAAACAACCAGTTGTTAGGAACTTGTCCGCGTCGCAAGAGTAGGGCGGACAACATAGGCGTAAAGGTCAGCGCATTAAAGGTAGAAACTGTAATTGAAAAGGCGATGGTCAGCGCAAATTGTTTGTAGAGTTGCCCAGTGGTACCTGGGAAAAACGCCACGGGAACAAACACCGTGACTAATACAATGGATGTTGCCACAACAGCGCTAAACAAGGAGTTCATGGAGGAGATCGCAGCGTCGATCGGGCGCATCCCTTCATCCTGAATGCGGCGGGTGATGTCTTCTACAATGACGATTGCATCATCTACCACCAAACCCGTTGCCAGCGTCAAACCAAACAAGGTGAGTGTGTTAATCGAAAAATTGAGAAGTTTAACAAAAACAAACGTCCCAATTAAGGCAACGGGAATCGCGATCGAGGCAATCAGTGCCGATCGCCAATTCTGCAAAAACAAGAAAATAACCAGCACCACCAGGGCGATCGCCAACAGTAGCGAGTAGACAACTTCCTCCGCCCCCGCTTGAATAAAGGTTGTAGAGTCGAATGCAACTGCATATCTCATTCCGGGCGGGAAACTGGCTGAGATTTGCTTCATCTCCTCTCGAACCGCTTTGGCAACATCCAGTGCATTACTGCCAAATTGCTGGGTAATCCCCAGCCCTACACCCTGGTGGGTGACCCCACCTGCCGGGGTAAACCGTAAGACGGAACTATAATTCTCTGCCCCCAGTTCCGCTCGTCCTACTTCTCGGAGATGAACCAAAGTTCCCGATTCGGTGGTCTTAATGACGAGATCGTTAAAAGCTTCCGCATCTTTCAGCCGCCCTTGCGCTGTCACTGCATATTGATACTGTTGTCCTGACGCAGCCGGCGGTTGCCCAATCTGTCCAGCCCCCACTTGCAAATTTTGCTGTTGCAAAGCGGTGATCACATCTTGAGGCGTTAGCCCTCGACTGGCAAGCCGCTCTGGGTCAAGCCAGAGTCGCATCGCATATTTTCGTTCGCCAAATATTTGAACTCCACCCACCCCTTTAATTCGTTTCAGGGCATCGCTGATGTACAAATCGGAGTAGTTACTGAGATAGACATCATCATAGATATCCTTATCCGTTTTGCCATCACGATCGGAATACACCCCGATCGCGAGCAAAAAATTGTTATTTGCCTTAGAAACTTGTACCCCAGTCTGGGTTACAGGTCCAGGCAACCGAGATTGCACCGTAGACACCTTATTTTGCACATCGACTGCGGCAATATCTTGATCGGTGCCTAGATCAAACGTCAGGTTAATGCTGCTAGTACCATCATTTGCACTGGTCGAGGAAATGTATCGGACCCCTTTGATCCCGTTCAGTTCCCGCTCCAGAATATTGGTCACCGTTGATTCAACCGTTTCTGCACTGGCACCTACATAGTTAGAAGTCACACTGACCTGGGGAGGCGCAATTTCTGGATATTGGGCAACAGGTAGGATGGGGATACAAGCAATCCCTAACAATGTGATGACGATAGAACAGACCGTTGCAAAAACAGGTCGTTTAATGAAAAAAGTAGAAATGGACAGGATCATGACCTGGTTCCAATAGTGAGGAGTTCGCAGACAATTTCGGAGGTTAGCTCAAGATGCGATAGAGTATCCAATTGCCAATCCGAAATCGCCAATCCAATATGGGCTTAAGGAGATTTTGCTGGCTGTGCAGCTGCGTCTGAGATGGGCATACAGTTTTGCAACTGCAAAATATTAGAAGTGATGATGCGATCGCTTGCCTTTAATCCTTCCAACACTTCCTGATTATTGCCGACGATCTTGCCGAGCTTAATCGGTTTTTGTGCAGCTGTAAGTTGGTTGGGTTGTACCTTGCTTGCGCCGCCAAAGCCAGTTTGGGCAGGGGCTTCACACTTTGACTCTTTAAAGGACGTTGCCACAAAGATAAAGTCTTTTCCCCCTAAACGAGAAATTACAGATGTGGGTACTACAACTCCAGCACTGGCGGACCAAACCACTCTGGCGCGGACAAACTGTGCCGTTCGCAGTTTATTACCAGCATTGGCAAATTTTGCTTTGATCAAGACCGATTGAGTCGCAGCGTCTACATTAGGGGCAATAAAAGAAATTCGCCCCGTTTGCAAGACTTGATCGCGATCGTCCAACAATTTCACTGGTAAGCCTCGTCGCAACAACGATGATCGCTCCAGTGGAATAGCAATCTGAATTTCTAATTCTCGATTTTGGGTCAAAATCAAGAGTTGGTTGCCAACATCGACAAAATCCCCTTCTTTCACTGGAATATCGCCCACAATGCCCGAAAAAGGCGCGTTGATGCTGTAATAACCCAATTGGGCTGATACTTGTGAGACGTTAGCCTCAGCTTCTTGCATTGCCCGCTGATTTTTGACGACAGTTGCCCGATTGCGGTTAATTGCAGACTGCTGTGCCCGAATATCTGCATCTGCCTGTCGCAAATCAGCCTGGGAGGTTTGCAAGGCATTGAGCTTCTGATCCAGCACTTGTTTGCTGGTTGCTCCCTGACTATAGAGATCCTGGTATCGGGCATATTCGCGCTGATTTAGCTCTACAGTGGACTGAGCCGATGCTCGCTTTGCTTGAAGCGAATTCAAGTTATCGATCGCATTGGCAACATCTGCTTGAGCAGCGGAGATGTCAGCTTCTGCCGTGTCGACCGCAGCCGCACGACTGGCAACTTGGGCGCGTTGCTCCGCTGCATCGATTTGCAAAATGGGGTCACCTGCACTGACCTGCTGACCAGATTTGACATAGATGGCTGAAATTTGCCCTGCAACTCGTGGCTGCAAAGTCACAGACTGGCGTGAGTCCAGGCTTGCAGCATAGTCTGAACTATCTTCCACGGTTGCTGTTTGGGGATTACTAATTTGCACAGGGGTTGGTGGAGGTGCACCCATCTGACTAAAAATGAGGATTGGCAGAATGACTCGGTTAAATACGATCCAACCTAAACCACCCAGCACGACCAACCCAATAATTCCAGGCACTAAGAAACGTCGTTTTCCAGAGATAGGTTCTGTGTTCTCTGTCTCTTGAACCTCTTGGGAAGAATCAGCCTTTTCTTCTTGCAGCACAGGCTGAGCTACTGGAGTTCTTGTGATATCTTCACCACTCATAGGTCTTGTATGCCTTCTCGCGAGTTTTTGCTACAACAAATTGCTAACGATCGCGCTCCAATTCATAGAGATACGAAAATGGTTGACCTCATTTTTTGGAATTCTTAAAGAAAATTTTGCAAGTCTGATTTTATCTACAATTTCGATCGTCCAGAGCAGTGTTTTTTCTACAAAATAAACTTGGAACCCATGCAAATTTTTTCAAACCCAAATCATGTCTCTACTCGATAACCCTCAATCCCTAACCCCAAATTGACGAAAACTATAAAAATAACTTGCTGCTCAGGATAATACAGATGCTCTTAACCAAGCTTCATCCAACAGAATCACCCGATAGGATGATTCAAATAACAAAATCTAAACAATAGAGCGTTAAAACATTGTGTTTTGTAAATTTTCTGATTTCAGACAAAGCGAAAAAATTGATGATTCTCCAAAAGGCTTCTATAGCCTAGAGTCACTCTCAAACGGGAGCATTATTTTCTCGCCGTCTCGCCACCCATATGCTTGTACTACAAAATGTTGATGGATGTTTTTTAACCCGATGCTTCAAACGATCTGCGCGGAGAACTAGCTGCACAATGGATCGTTTGGCAATTTTGGGTGAATCACTAAGCAAGACGATCGCTTCAGCGAAGTTTTAAATTCCTCAGCAAGATTTGACCGTGATAAGTTCAATCGGGCAAGAAACATATCTTTATGACTGATTGTAACTTCAGATTTTGCCGAAAACCAGGAAATCTCGCAAATATTCCGATCTGATTTGGATCCTGAGAGGCGATCGGGATAAAGACGATTTTCTGAAATGACCAGAATGGCGCGCGCTGAACCTGGACAATCTGGTTCTGGAGACTGGGTGCTTTATGGAGGCTTAAAGTCATGAATATCAGGACTTTAAGCTGTCTTGATCCCAATCATAGCAACCCTAGATTTTAGGTAGGAAGAAGGCAATATCGGGGCGTGCTCAACGCCAACGCCTCAGAAATATCCAGTGCATCGCTACGGATTGGGGCAATCATGAATGAGAGTTCGGGTGGTAAGACAGCAGTGAGAACCCGACGTTCAGCGATCGTTCCGCATGAATAGAGAGGTGGCGTAGTTGTTAATTAGCACGATGAATGCAAATGTCTCGATGGCACTTGAAGAATTAAAAATTGCACATGATTGGCACAGATAAAAGGTTACATGTGAGCGATGCGCTCAATTTCTGTGCGATAGCAATGTGGTTACAAAATTGCATGAGGAGACGTTTTAGGTGGATTCGATGAAGGGGAGGGTTGGCTGCAACGTTCTTAGAATTCCGAACAATCCTTGTCCAAATGTCATAGGCTCGCAGCAACTGGAAATAGAATTCATTTCTTAATGACATCTATTATTTCCTGAATATCAGGACTTTAAGCTGTGCTCTTCAAGACTGCAGATAAAGACAACAGAAAGTCGGAGCCACCCTGGGTTCCAACAATCGTTCTATCAACACATTCAAAACAAAACATGAAGAATTTTTCAAATCGCTGGAAGTTCTTTAGAAAACTTTACTTTTCTTGAGAGGTGCTTTAGAATGTATGGTCTTGTGAATCCGGTCTAGGCTCTCGGTTCGCAGGAATATGTCTTGAAAGACAAAATGAAAAACTGTGCGAGTCATTACTTCATCAGAATTGCAAATGAGTAAGTTTAGTAACTGATATTGTTTTTTTGATGAGTAATTTTGATTTATTTAAGATTTTCAACCTGTCTTTTGAGTGGGTTTGGAGCTAGGATGTAAATGTTTATACAGTCCTAATGCACCCATTAGGAAGGGTGATTTTCATTCGTTTTTTTGATAACGACTTTGAAGACCCATGTGTATGATTAAGTTCAGTTAATTGGGTCGGTTGCAAGATATAAATCCATGATTCTCTCTTCCGAGCGTACAGAAACGTTTTCCATTACAACGCCTTTGTTTTATGTGAACGATTTGCCTCACATTGGCAGCGCTTATCCAACTATGGCAGCTGATGCCTTAGCGAGGTTTAATCGTCTTCGCGGTAAACCCGTGTTATTCGTTACAGGTACGGACGAACATGGGCAGAAGATTCAACAGGCGGCTGAGGGTCGGGGACGATCGCCTCAGTCTCATTGCGATGAAATGGTTGCCGGATTCGAATTATTGTGGCAAAAGCTTAATATTCAGCATGATCGCTTCATTCGGACAACTACACCTCGTCACGAAGCGATCGTGCGAGCATTTTTTCAGCGAGTCTGGGAACGCGGTGATATTTATTCGGGTCATCAAAAAGGATGGTATTGCGTCTCTTGTGAAGAATTTAAAGAAGAACGCGAACTCTTGGTTGGAAACCGTTGCCCGATTCATACCAACAAAGAGGTCGAATGGCGCGATGAGCAAAACTATTTTTTTCGTCTTTCAAACTATCAACAATCCCTAGAAATCCTCTACCAAGAGCGTCCTGAGTTTATTCAACCTGAAGCCCGACGGAATGAGGTCCTGAGCTTCGTCAAACAAGGTTTGCGAGATTTTTCTATATCACGAGTCAATGTAAAGTGGGGCATTCCCATGCCTGTCGATCCGAACCATACTCTTTACGTGTGGTTTGATGCACTGGTGGGCTATATGACTGCATTGCTTGATCCGGATACAGAACCCACACTGGAGAATGCAATAGCTAGATGGTGGCCGATTAATGTTCATTTAATCGGTAAAGACATTTTGCGCTTTCATGCGGTCTATTGGCCCGCTATGCTGATGTCTGCTGGGTTACCGCTTCCTAGTTGTATCTTTGGGCACGGCTTTTTGACCAAAGATGGTTTGAAAATGGGTAAAAGCATGGGTAATACACTTGATCCGATTGGATTAGTGCAACATTACGGTGCAGACGCAGTTCGTTATTACTTTCTCAAGGAAATCGAATTTGGGGGAGATGGAGATTTTAATGAGTCGCGCTTTGTGAATGTTGTGAATGCAAATCTTGCCAATGATTTGGGTAACCTACTCAATCGCACACTGAAAATGGTGCATAAGTATTGTGGTGCTCGTGTACCTGTTTTGGCAGAGCAAGATGTTGTAGCGGAAACTCCCCTCAAAGCGATCGCTTCTACTCTGGAAGCAAAAGTCTCTCAAGCCTATGATGTTATGGCTTTTGGAGAAGCCTGCGAAGCTGTTCTGGTTCTTGTCAGAGCTGGGAATAAATATATTGATGAACAAGCCCCTTGGAGTCTTTTTAAACAGCAAGAAAAAACGTTAGCAGAACAGGTGCTGTACTCTGTTCTAGAATCGGTTCGGTTAGCAGCCTACCTGCTTTCCCCCATCATTCCTGATACCAGTACCGCAATTTATCAGCAACTGGGTTTCCTGGTTAACTTCAATGACAAAACTTTAATCAATGCTTCAATTTCCTATACAACTCATTCGAGTTGGGGAGTTTTACCAGCCAATCAACCGATCGGTGATCCACAACCTGTTTTTCGACGGCTAGAATTGCTGGAGACAGTCTCTTCCTAAAAAGAGATTCAAAATAGAGTCTTCTGATTTAGCCCGCTACTTGCGAAACAAGAACTTTCTATAAAAACGAGGCATAAGAATTATGTTGAATCATTTGGATAACGAATCTGCATTTACTCCAGAACAAGTTTTAGAAAATCGGGGTCGGGTTGCCATCTTTATTGATGGCTCCAATCTGTTTTATGCTGCTTTACAACTTGGAATCGAAATTGACTACACCAAGCTTCTCTGTCGCTTGACAGCAGGCTCCCGATTATTAAGATCATTTTTCTATACAGGGGTCGATCGTACAAATGAAAAACAGCAAGGTTTCTTGTTGTGGATGCGTCGCAATGGCTACCGTGTCATCTCTAAAGACCTGGTACAGCTTCCCGATGGTTCTAAAAAAGCCAACCTAGATGTGGAAATTGCTGTAGATATGATGGCTCTGGTCGGTTCCTATGACACCGCTGTTTTGGTCAGTGGCGATGGGGATCTTGCTTATGCGGTCGATGCGGTGAGCTATCGCGGTGTGCGGGTTGAAGTGGTCAGCTTGAGATCAATGACAAGCGATAGCCTAATTAACGTTGCAGACCGCTACATTGACCTTGATAACATCAAAGAAGACATTCAGAAAACACCTCGTAGCTATACCTATCGTCCTTTGTCGGGCATTGGGTTGGTAGAAGAAACGCAGGAAAATTAACGGGTAATTGATGTCATCGTAGCATTTGCTTGTGGTTGCTGATTTAAGTTCGGAAACGAGAAGCAAATAGCCAAACAGAGATTGAGTGATTCAAAACAGGGAGTCAGGAAGTGGCACAGACGCATTCTTGATTCCCTGCTTATTTTTGAGTTTCCATTAAACTTTTAGGAATCATTTGCCAAAGAACAACGTCCTAATTTCTAATCTATTAGAGCTTAAGCGATCGCTGCTGAACTTCTGACTGGTAAGCATTGATAAGCTTTTCGCAAGCGGACTGAAGTAGCCTTAGGTTTCAGCCTGAGGTCAATCGTCTAAACTCCAGTAAACTGGATTTTGGACTGTAATGCTGAGGATGTTCTGAGACGATTGCTGGTATTTTTTCGAGCTGTACTGAGCAAAGCTTGCGAAAATGCCAGCAATGTCTTTGCGACACTACCCCTATGCCCAGGTTAGGAGGAATAAAATCATGTTGTTATCAGCCGCTAAGAAAAATGCTTTTTCACAAACAGTTTTGTTAGGGCTGGTCTTAGTTGCGGCTTTAATGGGGCTAGGAGCCTGTGCCAATCGTAATCATGAGGTCGAACGCCTGGCAAAAGATGCTTCTAATACCGAAGATTTTGATGGTAGCTTGACTTTTAACTCAGTCACCCTGGAACAAGCGAATGAAAAAGGGCAACTTTGGTGGAAGGTAAAGGCAAAAAAGGCAATTTATAGTAACGACAAGAAGCAAGCACAGATAGAAAGCCCGAAGGGAGAGCTGTTTCAGGATGGTAAGCCTATCTTTGAAATTTCAGCTCAGAAGGGAGAGGTACAGCAGGATGGTAAGAAGATCTTTCTCAGTGGGCAGATTATTGCGACGGATGTTCGAGATAAGTTAGTGCTACGAGGGAATGAGTTAGAGTGGCGACCCGAAGAAGACTTATTGATTGTTCGCAATAAAATTACTGGGGTGCATCAACAGGTACAGATGTCTGCCAATGAGGCGCGTGCTTATAGCCGTAAGCGCCAAGTAGAATTTTTGGGGCAGGTGGTTGCAGTTTCGCAGAAGCCTGCCTTGCAAATGAGGACAGAGCACTTAACTTGGCAGATCCCGCAGAAGCGGTTAACCAGCGATCGCCCGATTCAGATTGTCCGGTTTATCAATGGCAAACCGACCGATCAGGCACTTGGCGATCAGGCAGAAGTAAATCTCAATGCCCAAACTGCCCTCTTGCAGCAAAATGCTCAGTTACTGTTGCTTGATCCCCCGATTCAGGTTGCAAGTAATTCTTTGCTCTGGAATCTAGGTGTACAAACGGTGAGTTCAGACCAACCTGTGAGTGTTTTGAATCGCCAGCAGCAGATGATGTTAACTGGCAACCAGGGGAGCTTTAATCTCAAGCAAAAAACGGCACAATTGGTAGGCAATGTCCAGGGAATTGGGCAACGTAACCAATCCCAGCTTCGTTCTGACTTACTTGATTGGAATATGACAACTGAGGAATTTGTTGCTCAAGGCAACGTATTTTATCGACAAAATAATCCGGCGTTTAACCTGAAAGGACCCAAAGCCTTTGGCAAGATCAGGGATCAAACGGTGGTTGTGAGCGGTGGGAGAGTGGTGACGGAAATTATTCCTTAAGGCTTGAAGACGAGCCTTTGCAGTCGGTTGGGGTCGCCTAAACGAAAATTGTTTTGTTGTGTTTCAGTGTTGAGGGGAAGCGCAATGGCAGGGGATAAAGATCCTCCCCATTGCTTTGACAGGCTTTGTAAGAGCACGTCTTGTCCTGCCCTTAAACCCTCCAAGTCCGTCCCTCGGTTGACAATTGCGAACCAAATCAAGCCCCGATCGCGGGTTGGCATGACCCCAGCTAAAGCACTGACATCTGATAGCGTCCCAGTTTTGACAGCAGAATTTTCTGGGATCTTACGCCCTTCGATCGTCCCCACATCTTTTCCAGCGACCGGAAAGAGATCTGCCACGGTCAGACGGTAAGGACGTAAATACCGCTGAATTGCCATCAACATGGCGCAGATCGCTCTAGGGGAAATTCGGTTTTCTGCCCCCAAACCAGAACCGTTCACTAAACGAATTTCGGTTGGAGTAATGCTTGCAGCAGCAGCAGCCTCCTGCGCAACCAATTTTCCTCCACCCAATAATTCAGCCAGCATTTCAGCAATGGCATTGTTGCTGTAAATATTCATTTGCTTCAAAATTTGTGCCAGGGGTAAAGACTGATGGCGAATGAGCAAAAATTGGCTTCTGGGGGGCTGAGTGACTACCTGCACGCTCCCCCCGATCTCCACTTGCGGACGCGGGGTGCCTAGGGGCAAGGTTTGGTATTGATACTGGGGTTCTTCTGTCCAAGTGCGAGAGTCCAATCCTTCTTTGAGCATTTTGCCTGCTTTAGCGGGATCGGTTTCATAATTCATGGCAAATTTGCCCGTGATCACCAAATTGCCAGTGATACGCTTGATCCCAAGTTGGTTGAGAGCGTTGCCTAATGCGATCGCCTCTTCCCAAACAAAAAACGGATCGCCTCCCCCTTGAATCACCAAATCTCCCTGGAGAACCCCCCCTTGCAATATGCCCGTTCCTCCCACGAGCGTCTCAAACTGATGGTAAGGACCCCAAGTTTCTAAGGACACCAGGGAAGTAGCAATCTTAGTCAAAGAAGCTGCAGGTAACGGAGTCGTGCCCTGATGTTCTGAAAGTAAGGTTGCGCCCTCTTGAATCCACACTCCCTGACTGGTTTCAGGCAGTCCTTTTGCTTTCAGTAACTTTAGATAATTTTGTAAATTCGTTTGCGCGATCGGGTCGGTCAGACCAGGCAGCATAATCCAGGGAGTTTCTTGCCAGGAGCTCGGATCGCCTACACTCAGGGCATTAGGAACCCCTGCCATATTGAGCCACAAGGAAACCAACCCGGAACTGAATAATTCCAGCACTCCTTTCTCTCCTCACACAATGCAATTCAAACCGTGCAATTCAAACCGTGTAATATTAATCACGCTAGCAGCATCGTTACTTTATCACCTGCTTTTAAGCGTGAGACGGCTCATCTATTGAAACAAATACCACCTCTTTTGCATAGATACCGGATTTCAGTTGACAGAATTGATTCAGGTATGACAAAAATCAACTGCTGCTACACCTCTTGCCTGGAAAAGGCTTGAAAAGGATAGAGATTGAGGCACAGTGAATCATTGCTATCGTTGAGGGAAAAGTGACCGCATCGACCCCAATGCGACATTCCGTTTTTATTCTCTCTGCCATCAATTACTGATTACGAGTGTAAGCCATGACAAAGTCCGATCAGAATCAAGTCTTGCGTCGCTTACCTTTGGTTGCCGGGGGATTGGCAGGATTGTTGTTGTTGAGTAATCGGTTGCTCACGGTAGACTTAACCGAATCCCAGGCACGTTCGGATGCGTTGGGGGTGATTCTCAGTGCTTTGTTAATTCTGACTGGGTTGCTATGGCAACAGGTGCAACCTCGATTGCCAGAAGCCGTAAACCTGCTTGGAACCGAAGGATTTGAACTAGATGCAGATTTGCCTGAATCAGCGAAAACAGAACTTGCCTGGGCATCTCATATTTTGCTAACCAATACAGTGACCCGATCATTAGTCGTTTGGTGGGGGGACAGAGTCCTGTTGCGACGGGGCATTCTGAGTGCAAAGGCTGAGGTGAAACCAGGTCCCATTTTGCAACGTGTACAAGAAAAGCGAAAAGCGATTTATTTGGTGGATTTGAAAGTTTATCCGGGGCGCGTTGAATTTGACTATTTACCAGAAAACACGCAGGGCGTTATTTGCCAGCCGATCGGAGAGCAGGGAGTGTTGATTTTGGCAGCGAATGCTCCACGGAGCTATACTCGGCAGGATGAAAACTGGATTAGCGCGATCGCGGATAAGTTAGCCAATACACTGGAGCAATCTTTATAACGCTATAAAAAATTGTAGCCCTGTAAAAATACCCCTACTTCCTGACGAATCATTCCAATATGTCTGGAATTCTCTTTTTTGCGATCGCTTCCCTGGCAATTCTGATCCCTGCCTGGTTCGTTGCCAGTCGAGCTTTTCGACACCAATTCCTGTCGGCAGCTTTACTCTATCTTTGCCTCGTTTTGGTTCAAATGACTCTCATTGAGTTGATGCTGGGCATCAGCAACATACTCAACCTTTGGGGCATCTTAGTAGGGGCAATTATCTCAGGAATGGTTCTGATATTTGCCGCATTTCGATGGGTTGCTTCAGCCAAGCTTCAATCAGGAGAAGCGCACATCCAGCCCTCACTGGAACCCTCTATCAATTCCAAGGGATGGGTATTTTTATTCCTGGCGATCGCCCTTTTTGCGATTCCTCTATCTCGTCCACTCGCCGAACTTTTACAACAAATTCATTGGGTTCATCCCCTCAGTTGGGATGTCGTTAGCTATCATTTACCGAATGTACTGGATTATATTCAGACGGGTAGTTTTTGGACAATTCAAGGGTTTTTCAATCAGTATCCAGCAGGAAATGAAATTCTTCAAATTTGGAGTTTTCTACCTTTTAAGTTAGATACCTTGTTGGGTGTAACTACAGCAATTTTAGGATTGGGAATTCTATTAGTTTCTACCTTGCTTTTGAGAAATCTTTTGCCTGAACTTTCAGCCTTTGAATGGGGGATATGCACAGTTTTTCTCTGGGCTATTTGTTTGCTCATACCTCCATTTCAAGACATCTTATTCGATTTTGGGCGAAATGATATCACTCTAGCTTTTTGGGAACTGGTAGCGCTGTGGACATTACAGCAAGCCTGCTCAAAAATAGCTCATTCAGAGAAATGGTGGCTCTGGTCAGGTGTGAGTTTGGGCATGGCTGTGGGGACGAAACCGATTGGGATTTTCTACTTAGTTGGGTTTATCGCCTTACTTTTGACTAAGGTTATTCCAGCGCCCGATCGTAGCCATCCGATTCGTTCCAAGCTCTTTGGCATTTTACCCTTTATCTTCGTTCCATCAGTTTTCCTAGCAGGTTTTTGGTATATCAGAAACCTGATTAAGCTGGGCACACTATCAGACAAAGAACTCACGACTGCCGCTGCTGCTTTAAGTATTTTCAGAAGTCTCCTAAATCCTAATTTTTACCAATTGAATTTCCCGTTTTTCTTTTTTGCGTTAAGTTTGGGAATGACTCTATTTGCAACCGGATTATGGGTCAGGAATTTGCCTGAAGTTTCTCTCAATTTCAAATTACTTACTGGCTTTAGTTGGATTGTTAATATTGCTTTAATTTTGACTCCTTCTGGTGCGGGTTATTGGGCAGGGGATACACCCATTTTCTTAATCCAAATTCGCTATGGCATTGCTATGGTGCCAACCACCGTTCTTTTAATGCTGGGGATACTGAATCAAGCTTGGCAAACTTTCAAAATTCGTCATGCAGATTTTCAGCATCGATCGACTACTTTTCTGGCTGAATTACACCAACCTCCGCGATCGTACTCTACGCTCCGTTTATTAGGGTATTTCAATTTCATCGGTCTATTCTTACTCGTTTCTCAGATTGCAACGTATCAACCTCCGGTTGGTTTGCCGGGGTTTGATTCGGTGCTCTTTGCCAGCAATGTAAAACCTAGCGAAATTTATCACTGGGTGCAAAAAAACCTTCATCACACCGTCATCTATTCAGTCGGGCTACGCCCCTATGGATTGTATGGATTTCCATTCAGCAATCAAGTGATTTATCGGCTCGGTTCAGTTGATTGGACTTATCAAGAAGGATTGAAAACAATCCGTGATTTCCAACCCCAATTTATTGCAATTAGTCGAGATCCCTTTTCCACGACCGTACCCAAAGATTTAGCTTTTTTATTTAACCAGCCCAAAGCTTTTGAAGTCGTTTTTCAAGATTCTCTGGCAGCTGTTTTTCGGATTACGAAAGAAGGAAAATCTTTCGGGAAATAGGGTTTGGAAAGAAGACCCCCAAAAAAATCTATCCCTTCTAAGATTTTGACAACCTCTTCGTTTTTTCCCTACCGGGCGTTCAAAGGGATAAGAACTGGTATTTAAGCCCTACTCTGCAAAGAAGGCTGACTTGCTTGAGATAAGTCGCTTTGTGAGTCTTCCCAAAACTCAGAAGAACCCTGTCTCTTCTAGAATAGAGATTGAAGTAACCTGAAAAGCCATGCTAATTCTTTATTGGGCGCTGGTCGCGGTGATGCTGGTCGGGGTAATCGGGTCGATCGTTCCCCTTTTGCCAGGTCCCAGTTTGGTGGTGGTGGCGATCGTGGTGTGGGGCTTGGTGAAAGGCTTTAGCAGTGTGGGAATTGCCCTCGGTGTTGGGGTCTTTGTGTTGTTGCTTTGTATCGGCATTGATTTTCTGGCAGGTTACTTAGGTGCCCAAAAAGCCGGTGCAAGCCACTGGGGGCAAATTGGTGCTTTTGTAGGCTTCGTGGTGGGCGTTTTAGGGTTGCTGCCTGCGCTGCCGGTTGGTGGACCTCTGGTCGGAATGTTTTTGGGTCCTTTGCTTGGCGCAATTGTTGGCGAATATCTTTACTGTCGTGATTTTACGGTGGCACTGAAAGCAGGAATTGGCATTGTGGTAGGCACGATCGTTGGGCGATTGCTTCAGGCTGTACTCGCACTGGCAACGATGATTATCTTTTTAGTCACAACATTTCCCAGTCTCTCGACCCTCTCAACAGGATCGTAGGCGCGCAAAAATTTCTGGCGCTCGGACAGCGGGTAAAATCTTTGCCCAAATGACCTTAGCCGTAAACTTGCTGATAGTAAGTCTGATAGTCAGAAGACAACAGGGGGTGCCACCATTCCCGATGGGTTAAATACCAGATGACGGTTTTTCGTAAGCCTTCTGCCACTGTGACACTGGGTACCCAACCGAGATCGGTACGAATTTTGTTGGCATTGATGGCATAGCGGCGATCGTGTCCTGGACGATCTTTGACAAAGTTAATTAGCTTTTGGCTCGGAGAAACGGGCAAATCGTTTGCGAGTTCGTCCATCAGGTTGCACAGGAGATTGACCAGATCGATATTTTTGACCTCATTATTGCCACCCACGTTGTAGGTTTCACCAGGCTTACCTTTCTGAATTACAGTGTCAAGGGCTGTACAATGGTCCCCCACATATAACCAATCTCGAATGTTTTGGCCATCTCCATAAACTGGCAAAGGTTTTCCCAACAGAATATTGATGCACATCAATGGGATGAGCTTTTCTGGAAAATGGTAGGGGCCGTAGTTGTTGGAGCAGTTGGTCAATAGGGTAGGCAGCTGATAGGTATGATGATATGCCCGTACCAAATGATCGCTGCCGGCCTTGGAAGCCGAGTAGGGGCTATTGGGCGCATAAGGTGTAGTTTCGCTGAATGCAGGATCATCGGGCTGCAAACTACCGTAGACTTCGTCGGTCGAGACATGAAGAAAGCGGTGATGCGCTGGTTTTTCGTAGGCGAACCAGTGCTGCTTAAATGCTTCCAATAAAGTAAAAGTTCCAATAACGTTGGTTTGAACAAAGGCATCGGGTGCCAAAATCGAGCGATCGACATGAGATTCAGCCGCAAAGTGGGCGATCGTATCAATCTCTTCTTCATTCAAAAGGGAATTGACCAGCGTGCGATCGCAAATATTGCCCTGAACAAAGCGAAAATTGGTTTTCCCTTCCAGATCTTTCAAATTTGCCCGGTTCCCAGCATAGGTGAGTGCGTCCAGTACAACCACTCGATCAGCGGGATAGCAGTGGCACCAATGATGCACGAAGTTGGAACCAATAAACCCGGCACCTCCCGTAATCAATAATCGACGGGGAATTGAAGGCGCATTCTGGAGATCTGCCATGGAGTTTTGATTGCAAGGGTAAAGCTGATGGGAAAACAGTTGTCATTTTCTTTCTACACTTTACCGACTTGCGGTAACTTCCTTAAGGGAAAATTGAGCTTCTCGGCGTAGTCTACGGGCAATTCTAAACATCTCTTGCCCAACATGCAGATAGTGATCGTCATAGTTAAGGGTAAAGAGGCTAAGTTCCTCAATCCCATCACTAACCTGGTTAAGGCAATAATAGAGATGAGCTGCGACGCCTGCCACTGTAGGTGGATTGGGTAACGATCGAAAAGCCGCTTGTGCCTGACCTAAAAATTGACGACAGTCTTCTAGATAATCTTGAAAATCTTCCATCAATTCATCATCAAAGGGGTCGGCAGCAAGGTCATCAATTTGCTCATCTAAAGTGTTGAGAATCCGGGCTAATAGACGATTGACGGGCACGTAAACTCGGCTCAGCCAAATTTCTAATTGCTCGTCAGCATCCTGCCCAGTTTGGCGTCGTTGATAGTGTCGCTGCGCAGCGGCGGTTCGTTGTTGCGGGGTTGGTTTTTCGTCCCAGCCAGCGAAACCGACGGCTTCTAGCCCAGCATGGTACTGCAGTTGACGATCGTAGGACTGGCGACTTTGTGGATCGCCTAAAACCTCATAGGCAGCATTAATTTGCGTAATCTGGTCGTGATTGCCGATCGCTTGATTACTATCTGGATGAAAAAGCTTGGCAAGGCGACGGTAAGCTTTTTTGATCTCTAGCTGGGTCGCTTCTGGGCTAATATTCAGGGTTTGGTAATGGTTGGAAATAGCCATAAAGTCATTCTACCGCCAACCATCAGAACGCAAGGGGGCTAAGTATTTGAGGTGCTCGATTCTGCTTCTTGGAACAAGGGCGTACTCAGATACCGTTCACCAAAACTGGGTTGGATCATGACAATCAATTTACCCACGTTTTCGGGACGTTGTCCAACCAGAATTGCTGCATACAAGGCAGCCCCACTAGAGATTCCAGAAAGCAACCCCTCTTCTCTGGCCAGACGGCGGCTATAAGCGATCGCATCCTCATCTTTGACAGCAATCACCTCATCCACCAGCGACATATCCAAAACGGGAGGGATAAACCCAGCTCCAATTCCCTGGATTTTGTGTGGTCCCGGTTTGCCGCCGGAAAGCACCGAGCTATTAGCTGGCTCAACAGCGATCGCCTGAAACGAAGGCTTTTTGGCTTTCAACGCTTCGGCCACGCCCGTAATTGTACCGCCCGTCCCTACACCTGCAATCAAAAAATCCACCTGCCCATCTGTGTCATCCCAAATTTCTGTTGCTGTCGTCTCCCGATGAATTTGTGGATTTGCCGGATTCCGAAACTGTTGCAACATATAGGTATCCGGCATCGTATCCACGATTTTTTGAGCACGCTGGATGCAACCTGCCATCCCTTCAATGCCAGGGGTGAGTTCCAATTCTGCACCATAAGCTCGTAACATGGCGCGCCGTTCTGCACTCATCGTATCTGGCATGGTCAAAATCAAGCGATAGCCTTTAGCAGCAGCAGCCATTGCCAAGGCGATTCCAGTATTACCAGAAGTCGGTTCAACCAAAATGGTTTTACCGGGTTGAATCAGTCCCTCCTGCTCCGCCGCACGGATCATGCTAATGCCAATTCGATCCTTCACTGAAGCCGAGGGATTCATGCCTTCCGACTTCACCACAATGCGTGCCACACATCCCTCAGCTTGGGGAATTCGATTGAGTTGAACGAGCGGTGTCCGACCAATTAGCTCGGTCACATTCTGAGCAATTCGCATAATTTCAAATAATGTGAGTTATTGATGCTTAGATGTAGTACATAATATCCAACTGTCGCCTTGCATCTCGTTTTTCACACAGGTCTTGCAAAGTATATTTTTGCAACACCGTATTGGCTGCTTGATAAGATTCCTGCCAAATTTCGCAAATGACACTTCCTTCAATGGTTTGCAGATCGACATCTACTTCTTTGGCTTGGGCATCCAGCCCCTCAAGACAGGTGACCACATCAAACAGTGTAATCTTCCAAGGTTCCCGCGCCAAAATATAGCCACCCTTGGCTCCTCGCTGGCTACGAACGAGACCACCTCGCCGCATCATGGCTAACAGTTGCTCCAGATAGCGATCGGGGATATTTTGCTGAGCCGCAATTTGGCGAATTTGTAGGGGTTCGCCGCTGCGATAGCGATCGGCTAACTCCAACAGTGCCAATAGCGCATATTCACTCTTACACGAAAGTTCCACAGGCAAGAAAGGGGAATAAATCTTCTTTTCTCTAGTATACTCCGGTTTTCCACTAGGGTTTCAGGTTTATCTTGTGCAACAAAAAAGCCCCGTTCATTACGGGGCTAAAAATTCTCTTGATGTGAGGAAACTAGAAGGTGAAGGTTGTCCGGATGGTGCCAACGAACTGGGTGGCATTGTCACTGTTATGTTCCGGATTGAAAATCACGAAGAAGCCAGGAGTAATGGCAATATTGTCACTAACCGGGAAACGATGGAACGCTTCTACGTGAATTGAGGTATCAGGATCTTCACGATTACTGTCAAAACTATTGTCAACCACCTTAGGCGGAATACCTACTAACAGCCCAGTCAGACTCCCTTCCTTAAACAGATCCTTGAGGGATAGGTAAACCGCTCCATTCAGAATCGTGGCATCCTTGTTAGAGTTTTGCTCATTTGCGAAAATGGCACCAAACCATCCACCGAGCGTCAAGGTAGGACTGAGTTTGTACTGGATCTGAACAGCGCCCACGTCTTCTGTCACCGATCGGCGGTTAGCTGCCGAGCTATTGAAGGGGTTGGCTGCCAGACGGCTACCTGTGCTGCCCGTCAAGTTCACTGAATCTGAAGGGAAATAGCCACGAGAGTAGGTGAAACCTAGGGACAGATTGTTGTTGGGCTTAAAGATCAGATTGGCGAATGCAGCGGTTGCTCCATTAAACAAACCATTTTTCTCAGTGGGAATATTGCTGTTGGTGTCAGAAACATAGCCCAGTTCCAGCGTAAAAGTGTCCTTAAACTCGCTAAATTTGTAGCGAGCTGTAACACCAGCACCCGCAGTCGCTCCAGCACGAAAGATGGGGTTAAAGCGTCCAAATCGTGAGATAGCACCACTGCCGCTACTGGCAAACGGACTGAGCGTATCGACAAGAGCATCATAAACTTCCAACTTAACGGCATCCACCTGAACCGTTAGTTGATTGCCTAAGGGGAAACGATACCACAATTCATCGATCGCGATATTATTGCTCCCACCCCCATCAAACGATAAGCGGGTCATGTTGGTACCCGTGAGGGTCTCTTCACCTGCCACAACAGAACGGTTGAAATTAGGAATATTTAGCGCTTCAAGCCGAGTTCTTAGCTTATCTTTACCTGTGAAGCTGGTTTCAAAGTTGAGACGAACCCGATCGCCAAAAATGGTTTCAGTATTGTCTTCGTCGCCGCGAATTGCTCTTGGATTTTTGGAACCACTGGAGACTGCTGCATCACCAAAGGTATCGGCGACGGCAAAAATTACTTCACCCGCTAACTTGGTGGTGGTAGAAAACTGATTCTTTTCGAGTTCGGTAGTGCGTGCTTCTAATCCATCGACCTGGCCCCGAATCGTGGCAAGCTCAGCTGCGAACTCTTCTTGCAGCTTTTGCAGGGTTGCCAAATCTTCTTTAGAAGCTAGCCCAGTCGTACCGGCGGCAATCAGTTCATTGACGCGATCGAGACACGCATTTACGCCAGCGGCAAACTCATAGCGAGTCATTGCCCGGTTCCCTTTGTAGGTACCATCGGGGTAGCCAGCAATACAACCATAGCGCTCAACCAGGGATTGTAGTGCCTGGAATGCCCAATCAGTCGGCTGAACGTCGGACAGTTGGGAAACTGAAGTCACCTGATCGACCGTATCTGCCCCAGCTGCATTTTCTGTAGGGACTCCCTGACCTTCGTTGCTGTACTGCTGGAGTTGGGCAAGCGAAGTGGTGTCAACAGCAGCCTCGGTGGTAACCTCGGTTGATGATTGAAGTTGCGAGGCGGTTACCGGAGCAGAAAAAAACACAGCCGCACCCAAAAGGGTTGGTGCAATGAATAACGAATTTAATAGAGTCTTGTGCATCACGAATCCTCACACCTTACAATGAATCGCTCAATCGATCGTCTCAATAGAAACGATACTGATTTACTAAGAAATTATCACTGCATTGTAGGAAACCCGTGTTTTGTAGAACACATCTCTTTCTACTTCAATCATGTAAGGACAACCAATACCTGATGGGATTTTAGATTGACGATTTGAGCTTGCGTGTGTTGATATCTATTGAAAAAAGCGTTGCGATACATCCTGTAATCCTTTAAGCCCTGAATACTAGATACTGAGTATTCAATAAATCTTCATTTTTAGAACTCAGTATTGGCTCATTGATAGCGTTAATTTTTAATCAAATTTTAATGCTTTATCGCTGCTTGATTCAGTTTGTTGATGGTCTAAGTCAGCAAAGCAAAAGGGTAGACCTACAATTTGTAGGTCTACCCTTTTGTAACAAACTATCTCAACCCAATTGCGACTAAATTAGTAGTAGACCAACTTAGAAGGTAAAGGTTGTTCTCAGGGTGCCAATGAAGGCATCATCATTGTTATTATCCTGTCCAGGATTGATGATGTAGATCACACCAGGAGTGATAGAAATGTACTCGTTCATCTTGAACTTGTAGAAGGCTTCAAAGTGCAGGGGCACGCTATTGTCAGCAGCAACCTGAACTTCGTTGGGGTTACCCAAGTAAGGTTCTACACCCGCAACCAGACCCAACAAGCTACCCTTCATGCCGAAGTCGGCTAGACCCAGACTTACGCCATAAGTCCAAACTTCACCATTCTTAAAGTTGCCAACTCGCTCATCAACATCCAAGAAGGAGAAGAAGCCGTTGATTGCTAACTTCTTGCCGAGCTTCAACGTACCAGAAGCACCAAAAGCATTCACTTCGGTTGGAGAAGCTGTGAATAGATAGTTAGCAAAGGTAGTTCCAGGCGCTGGAAGACCACCGAACCCAGTGTCAAAGATAGCGCCTTGACGATAAGCATTGATGTAGGTCAACGCAACTTGGAAAGGTTCGCCCGAACCCAAAGTTACTTGACCGAGAGCAGCGTAGCTACCGTCGAACAAGCCACCCTTGTCTGCAGGAACATTTGCTCCACCAAAACCGCCCAAATCAGAGTTGTCTGCCAAATAACCAGCACTAAAGCTCAGGAAATTGCCGAACTTATAGGTTGCACCAATCCCAGTACCACCGCCGATCGCATAGATGGGGTTACGCTGACCGAAGTAGGACAGTGCACCATTACCACCGTCAAAATTCTCTAAGAAAGAACTTGCCGTGGGTGCGTAGTCATAATGGAGACCAGCATAGGCAGGGATATAGATTTGGAGATTGTCACCAATGGGGAAGTAGTAAGCCAACCAACCCAATTTGATGTCATTCCCACCCGTATTGCCGAAGTTAAACGTTTGGAAACCTTCCGTACCGCCACCTTGAAGGGTGAAAGTATTCGCATTACCCGCATCAAGACGAGTCACCAACAAGTCTTTACCCGAGAAGCTGGTGTTAAAAGCCAAACGAACCCTGTCTTGGAAGACAGTTTCATTATTGGTGGGTTGACCGAACTCATCAGTAACCGCAAAAATGACTTCGCCTGCCAATTTGGTCGTTGTGGAAAATTGATTTTTTTCCAACTCGGTTGTACGAGCTTCAAGTGCATCGACCCGACCACGCAGAGTTGCCAACTCAGCTGCAAACTCTTCTTGGAGTTTTTGCAGAGTCGCCAAATCTTCTTTCGTTGCCAGACCAGTTGTACCAGCAGCAATCAGCTCATTGACCCGATCCAAACAAGCATTCAGACCTGCGGCAAACTCATAGCGAGTCATTGCCCGATTACCCTTGTAAGTACCATCGGGATAACCAGCGATACAGCCATAGCGCTCAACCAGGGATTGCAACGCTTGGAATGCCCAGTCGGTGGGTTGAACGTCAGACAATTGGGAAACCGAGGTCACCTGCCCGATCGAGTTATTACTCACTCGACCTTCACGGCTATAGCGGTTAATCTGGCTCAAAGAATCAGTGTTCGACTCAGCAGCAGGTGCAGCCTCAACCGATGCGGGAGCAGCGGGAGCAGCAGTCGCTTGAGTAGCAGTTTGAGCTACTAGCGTCGAAGGCTGAGCTTGGGCAGCAGTTGAAAATTCAGGTGCAACTTCTTGAGAAGCAGTTGGGGCGACGAGCACACCAGCAGATGGGCTAACTGGAGCCTGAACCTGTACAGCCTGAGGTTGGCTGGCTTGGGTGCTAGCTGCCTGAGCAGCTACAGTCGTCGCAGACGCAGAACCAGCTAGAACAGCACCTAGAATTGCTGGACTAAGCAGCAGTGAATTCCACAAGATTTTTGACATTATTTTTTGCTCTCCTCACACCAGATATAGATGACTAGAGGTGTCTTCTATAACTACACACAAGACTGTAAATTTGCCGCTATTCATTCAAACACTCTCCAGAGTAATGGCTGGATTGATGCGATATTGTACGTCAAGCTACAGTTCCCAGTAATATAGCAGATCTTTCCTAGAAAAGAGAACCCTTTTCCCATGTCTTCAACTAGCGAACAAGCTCAAATCAGGAGCTGAAATTTTATTTTCTAAAAATAAAGTCTCTTCTAGGTTCTTTGGAAGCGTAGGCGAGAAGTCCTGCCGCTATTGGATGAAAAGCTTGCCATTATGAATTGTGAGATGGCTGACTTAAATCGTCTCGCTCAAGTTAACCAGGCATCATCAGCTTAAAGAATGCTTGAGCACGCTGAATACCTGGCGCTGCTCAAACAACTCCACGAGTTCTGGGTTGAGTTTGTTTTGATCGGCTTCTTGGCGCAAAATTCTCAAGGCGGTTTCCACCGATAATCCACGTTTGTAGGGACGATCGCCCGCGGTTAAGGCATCATAAATATCAGAGATCGCCATAATTTGAGATTGGACCGGGATGTCGGTTTCTTGCAACCCTCTGGGGTAGCCTGTGCCATCTAATTTTTCATGATGCCCGTAGGCAATGACAGGTACGTTTTTCAAGTGACTAGTCCAGGGAATTCGCTTTAGGAATTCGTAAGTATGGGTCACATGGGACTGGATGGCAAGTCTTTCTTCGACCGTCAAATTTCCTTTAGGAATCACGAGTTGCAACATTTCTTCTGCTGAAATGAGCGGCTTGAGATCACCGTCTACATCCCGGTAGGTATAACTTGCCAATTCTCTCAACTGCGCCAGAGGCGCTTCTGCCAGGATACGGGGTTCATTTGCTTCGAGTAAGATTTCCCAATAATCGTCCAGTTGGTTGATGGCGGCTGCTAACTTTTTCTCTAGTTGTGTGAGCTGATGACAATGTGGACAGCTTGATTCATCTGTGTGGTTGAGGTGATGACTGGGATGCTCGACCAGGTAGCGAAATTTTGTCTGAGCACATTCCATTTCTAAGGTGCGTTGAGCTAAAGCAAACCGGTGCCGTATCACTTCCATTTGTAACGGATACAGTTTTTTTTCTTTGCCTAAGATGGCTTCAGGTACACCGACTTTGCCAAAGTCATGGAGCAACGCCGCATAACGAATTTCTTGCATTTGGCGATCGTCAAAGTAAATCGCTCTTAGAGAACCTTTGGTAATGGCGTTGGTTTCCTCTCCTAGCCGAACCGTGAGGTCAGCCACTCGTTCCGAATGTCCTGATGTGCAGGGATCACGAGCTTCAATGATTTGCACTGAAGCATGAACAAAGCCCTCAAATAATTTTTCAATGCTCTCTTGAAGATGATTGCGCTCAATCGAGATCGCTGCCTGACTTGCGAGCGATCGCAAAACACGCGCTTCCCACTCGGAGTAAGGCTGCGTTGCTTCCAGCGCATTCTCAGCATTGATACTGACTTCAGGACGAACTTTGCGGTTGATAAGTTGCAATACCCCAATTGTTTCGCCCTCTTGATTTTGCATGGGCAAAACCAAAACTGATCGGGTGCGATACGAAATACTATGATCGAAGCTGCGATCTAGTTGATAAGGTAAGTCAGCGGGGAGATCATAAGCATCGGGGATCATCAGACTTTCTCCCGTCAATGCCACATAGCCTGCCAGACTATTTTGGGTTAGCGGCATGGCAAACTCTTTGAAAGAGGTGGCAGGAAGAGAATCATTCTGAGCCACCTTAAAAAGCAGCATGGGGACTTCGCTATGGCGATCGATTAAGTAAACGCTGCCAGCATCGCTCCAAGTAATTTCACGACTTTTCTTCAAAATCAGCGTGAGCAACTCTCCCAAATCGTGCGTTCCCGAAAGGGCTGTACCAATCGCCAAAAGCTGCTCTACTAGTTCTGCTCGCTCCGTTATCTCTCGCATCAGCGTCTGGTTCTCAGAATGAACGAACTGAAGAGAATGGACGGCAGACATCCTGAAGCTCCTTACAACTGATCCAAGCTAGAAAAAATGAGGCGTTTATCACGATCCTACCTAGATTATGATAGAGAGTCGCTTTGCAAGCTTGTGCACAAAGCCTCCTAAGTTCATCAATTGTTTGATTTTGATAAGTTTGGTGTTCACAAACGATTTTGGCATGGCAATCCCTTGCTAGGAGGGTGATTTTCGGGCTCACGTATCTTTTCCATCCAAAACTTTAAACAGGTTAAACAAATTGAGATAGAATTTTCGCTAGTTCAAAATCTTTTTCTGTTAGACCGCCAGCATCATGAGTCGTCAATGATAACGTAACCCGATTGTAAGAAATCTCGATGTCTGGATGATGTCCAGAAGCTTCAGCGGGTTCGACGAGATCGTTGATAAATGCGATCGCCTCTAAAAAATCCTGGAATTTAAACGTGCGCTTGAGTTGATTGCCTTCAACTGCCCAACTCTCCAGTTCCTTGATACGTGCTTGAACCTCAGCATCACTCAGCAATTGAGTCATCTCGGCAACCCTCTTCTTTTATGCAAATTAGCGGTCTTACAGCCTTAATTTTGGATCTTTAGTCATGTCGAGTGCAAGCAAGCCTATTTAAAACTATCCGCTCCTACTCCTGGTAAGAAGGTCTAAAACCAACTTATCAGATGGAGCAGGAGCGGTGTAGCGGGTCTTCAGATTGAAACCAGACTGCCAGAAGGAACTCCAAGTCAGCCTTAAGACTGGGACTCACCAAAATAACTCGAAAGTATAATGAATCGATCGAAACTCATCTTGGTCAATCCCTAGAGCTAAGGCTTACTCCTTAGAGAGCAGCCCCGGCACACAGTCGGCTTACTTCAATCTGATGACCCAAGCATTTACTACTATCTTGCATGGGCATCACCTCCTTGTTGCCTATACGGACAAATTTCAAGGGTTTATTCGGTGTTTAATCACCTAAATATAAACTAGCACAGCTTTCCAGATTCCCCAAGGTTCGTCCCACGATTAAGGGTGAAGATAGGTAACTCTGACTATTGGCAGGGTCCGTTGAAAAGGCTTGCGAAGCTATAGAAGCTTTTATGAACTTCTTGGCTTGCCCTCTCTTCTGTTTTCTGGGTAGGTCTGTGATGATTCCCCAACGATACAGGCAGAATAATATGTCTCATGGAGCGCTCAATAAAGGGATAAAGCAATGGAGGTGTCTCCTTCCGCAGTAGGCGCGCGATTTTTTAAAAAGGCTGCTATGAAGAAAGCTCTCACCCATGGGTGAGAGCTTTAAAAAATAGCCCAATAGCCCAAAATTGGTTTCCTTACAGAGCGTTTCCGCGAGGCAGAACCTCTTCAGGGAATACAAATTTTTCGTGAGGTTGGTCTTGGGTTGCCAACCAGGCGCGCAAGCCCTCATTCAACAAGATGTTCTTGGTGTAGAAGGTTTCAAACTCAGGGTCTTCCGCCG
>JAHHIA010000017.1 GCA_019359045.1 Scytolyngbya sp. HA4215-MV1 | reverse complement strand
CTCCTGCGCTCTTGGGCAATTTCACTGTTTCGCAAAGCAGGACATTCCTCGATTACCAAAGCCATGCGCCTATTCAAGCATGACCTGCCAACCCTTCTTTCCTTCATCTAGAGAATCAACCCTACCTTAAAAAGGGGGACTTCAAGACTGGCTTGGGTTGCCTCCCTTTTTTCTAGCGCAGCAGCGCATTAGCGCGGGGGCTAGGGGGGATCTAGATCTGTCGCAAACACAAATCAAATTGGTATCAACAACTCTTTCAGAGACCTCAACAACTCTTTCGGAGACCTCAAAAACTCTTTCGGAGTTCGCAGCAAACGGTTTTAAGCTAGAAAAAACTCAAACTTAACTATTTCCCAAGCTCTGGCTTGGGAATTTCTGTTGAGAAGCTCCAGCTTCCCAATGATGTGAAGGAAGCTGAAGCTTCGTCACCAGAAAACTATTTCAGACTCTTCATAAACTGTTTCGGAGATCTCAAAAACTATTTCGGAGTTTGCAGCAAGCGATTCTAATCCTCTGGCATTTGACTCATTTTCTCCAGATTTAAAATTTCTGCTAATTCTGCTTCGCTCAATAAGCCTTGTTCTAGCACTATTTGTCGCAGCGATTTGCCCGTTTCCAACGAGGCTTTGGCAACGGCGGCGGCATTCAAATAACCGATGTGAGTATTCAGTGCCGTCACCAGCGAGAGGCTGCCTTCGGCATAGTCCAAACAGCGATCGCGATTGGCAGTGATATTTTTCAGGCAACGATCGGTCAGCGCCGCGATCGTTCTGCCCAAAATCTCGATGCTCTGAATCAAGTCGTAGGCAATTAAGGGCATCATCACATTCAGCTCCAGTTGCCCTGCTTGGGCTGCTAGGGCGATCGCGGCATCGTATCCCATCACCTGAAAACAGACCATTGAGGTCATTTCTGCCATGACCGGGTTGTATTTACCCGGCATAATCGATGATCCCGGTTGCACGGGTGGCAATTGAATTTCTTTGAATCCAGTTTTAGGACCCGAATCGAGTAAGCGCAAATCATGAGAGATTTTTGCCAGGTCTTGCGCCAGATTCCGCATCGCACCCGACACATTCACAAAAGGAGCCATACTCTGCATTGCCGCCATCAGGTGAGGAGCAGGTTTTAGCGGTTGGTCGATCAATTCAGCAAGAACCTCAGTCACCCGAAAGCGATAGCGGGGATGGGTGTTGAGTCCAGTCCCCGCAGCACTACCACCGATCCCCAAAATCATCAGGTCTTGAGCCGCTGCTTCAATCCGAATCAGGTGATCGGTGAGAATTTGTGCCCAAGCCCGAAAATTCTCGCCCAAGCGCACAGGCACCGCATCTTGCAAATGCGTTCTGCCCGATCGAATCACATCCTGAAACTCGGTCGCTTTATTATCCAAGGCAGCAATCGCCTCCGACAACGCCGGATACAACGTCCGCTCCAGTGCCAGTAATCCCCCAATCCGAATTGCAGTCGGGATCACATCATTGGTGGACTGTCCATAGTTCACATGATCGTTGGGATTGATGCGCGAGTAGTTCCCCTTCTCCTCCCCCAAAATTTCCAATGCCCGATTTGCCAGCACCTCATTGACATTCATGTGGTGCGAAGTCCCCGCTCCCGCCTGATACACATCCACCACAAACTGATCACGCCACTGCCCCGCAAGTACCTCATCGGCTGCCCAGACAATTGCCTGTCCGATGTCTGGACGGATGCATGCCAACTCCGTATTAGCGATCGCAGCGGCTTTTTTGATCAATACACAAGCATCCACATACGTGGAGAGGGGCTTCAATCCACTGATGGGGAAATTTTCGGTTGCTCGTAAGGTCTGGATTCCGTAGTAGGCATCAGCAGGAATCTGGCGTTCGCCCATAGAATCCTTTTCGATGCGGTAAGTGGGGGGATTGGTCATGATGCGCTCTCAATTCAGCTTGCGTTGCCCATCCCTATTTCATCTCAAAACCAGGGGCAACGATCGGGCAAAATTGGCAGAATTTTCCAACCCTGAGAATCTCTACTCCTGAGAGGTTGTTTTAACCACCTGCCGCCAAAGCACCCATAATCAACGCCGAGAGTAAAATACCGGGCATCAGCAACCCAATCAGTGTCAGTAGTTCGTTCAAATGCATCGGTTGTATCCTTTCAAAACCTTTGAGTGGGCAATTAAAAATATTCCTGGCTCAAATCGAAAACTTTTCGGTTCAATTTCAGCCCAATCAATTACTTACCAGACTAAAATCAAGTTTTCTTCATTGCCCAATTTCAACTACATCCATTAACAATTCAATGACCACTCATGCTTTGAAAGAATGGGCAGTGGCAGTCGATGCGCTGGAGCAGGGCAAAACCATTCTGCTGCTACGAAAAGGCGGCATTCGGGAACGGGGAAAGTCCTTCAGTGTTGCCCATCGCCAGGTTCTCCTTTATCCTACCTATGAACATCAGCAACCCCATTTGCTGAAGGCAGAGTATGCTCATCGGGTCGAGCCTGTGCCTTCGGGCTGGCACCCACCTGCGGTCAGGATTATTGTCTGGGCAGAAATTACCCACGTTTTTCGCGTGTTGGAGCGCGATCGCGTTTTGGCTCTCTTGCCTTACCACATCTGGACTTTGGACTTTGTCACCGAACGCTTACAGTGGCAACCGGATTCTCCTCTCTATGTTCTGTTGTTGCGAACTTATCGACTTCGGCAACAATGCATTATTCCCTATCAACCAAAATATGGCGGATGTAAATCGTGGATCGATTTGGCTGAGTCGATCGATTTAGACACTGCCAACCCCAGCTTGAGTGAGACCGAATATCCCGATCGAGTCACTTGCATTCGCCGCATTCTAGAAGTGGATGGGGAGCATAATCCCTTCCAACGAGTTTAATGAGGGGTTTCCTTGTGCTGGATGATACCTTCACAGAGTGTGCGATCTCCGTCTTCAACATCTGGACTGGAGTGCAGATAATTGTCTACCCACAGACACCCTCGGTTCAGTAACTCATTCAAAGATAAATTGCGGATGCGTTGGTTATCTAATCGATCGATCGTTAGCTTCCAAATCATCGCTGTCTGGTCAGCACTCGCAGTGGCAATCATCTTGCCATCCGGACTAAAACTGACCTGAGAAATTTCGGCATTGTGCCCTTTTAACGTTTGCAAAAGCTGCCCCGAAATATCCCAGATTTTCACCGCACTATCCGAATCAATTCCATAGCTGGCGTTCGTTGTAGCAATCAGTTGACCATCTGGGCTAAAGCTGGCACTAATTGCCTCATTATTCTGTTGCGGCAGGGTTGATAACAATTTACCTGTACTGCTCCAAACGCGAATGCGTCCATCCGTGCTGGCGGTGACTAATTTTTTGCCGTCTGGGCTAAAACTCACATCGTTGACCCAATCTCCATGCTCCTTCAAGGTGTGCAAAATTTTGCCCTTACGGTTCCACAAAATTACCGTTTTATCTTTGCTTGCTGTGGCGATCGTCTGTCCATCAGGGCTGAATTTAATCCGTTGTACTCCGCTTTGGTGTCCTACCAAAATCTGAATCACCCGCCCTTCCAAATCCCAAAGTTTGGCAACCGTGTCTTCTCCTGCGGTTGCTACAGTTTTACCATCCGGACTAAAAGCCACACTATTCACATTCTTCTCATGGCCCAAAAAAGTCTGGATTAGTTTTCCATTCAGATCCCAGAGTTTGGCAGAACCGTCTGGTCCTGCCGTCGCAAAGGTTTTGCCATTAGGGCTAAAGGTGATCTGGCGAATCCATCCAGGGTGCGCCACAACGGTTTGCAATAATTTGCCGTTTTGATCCCAGAGTTTGGCAATCCCATCGTCGCCCGCGGTCGCCACTAGTTTCTGATCTGGGCTAAAGCTCACACTGGTCACTTCCCGCTTATGCCCACTCAAAACTTGGGAGACCTGAAGTGGGGGATTCCACAATTTAACCGTGCGATCGGCGCTGGCAGAGGCAATACTTTGCCCATCCGGACTAAAGACTGCACTAAAAACCGCATCATCATGTCCCTTAAACGTTTGAAAAGCTTTGCCAGAGAGGTTCCAGAATTTGATTGTCTTATCAGAACTGCCGGAAAGTAGCGTCTGACCATCGGGACTGAATTGGATGCTATTGACCTCATCTTTATGCCCAACGAAAGTGCGCAGAGGTTCACCAAAGCGGTTCCAGAGCTTGATGGTCCCGTCAGCACTCGCCGATGCGATCGTTTGTCCATCCGGACTAAACTGCACCCGATAAACTTTACCTTCGTGCCCGGTTAGATTCACCGATGGCTTCTCAAAAAACATATCCCAGATGATTACCGTACCGTCATCGCTACCCGAAGCCAGAGTCTTGCTATCGGGGCTAAAACTGACGCTGTTGACAGGTCCGGTATGTCCAATTAAGTTAGGCAATTCTTTATAAGAAGGCAGATCCCACAGCCGAATCGACTGATCATCACTCCCGGAAGCTAAGGTCTTGCCATCAGGACTAAAGCTGACGGTGTTCACCCTGCCTTCATGTCCTTTGAGAACCTTGAGGGGCTTACCTGTCAGGCTCCAAATTCTCACAGTTTTATCTCGGCTTGCCGAAGCCAGGGTTTTACCATCAGGACTAAAGCTGACACTGGTGACATAATCTTCATGTCCTTGCAGCACTGCCAATCTTTTCCCCAATAAATTCCATAGACAAACTGTGCCGTCTGCACTGGCAGTGGCAACGGTTTTAGCATCGGGACTAAAGCTGACATCCGTCACCCAATCTTTGTGGCCGATCAGGCGATTGCGCTCTTTCACGCCATAAAAAGCATCCAGCAATGCTGAAGTCACACGGTTGCGAGTTTCAGATTTCATCCAGGTCAACTGGGCTTTCATTTGTTTGCCAGCTCGAATCGCTTCAATCAGGGCATCAAACTCGTGATCGCTGTGAAATAGGGCAGTGGAATAACGACTCAATGCATTGATTTGCCCTTCTTGCACAACTTCTGCTCGTTTCCATTGTTGGAAAGCAGCTAACCCTAACCCGATCGTCGCCAGCAACGCCACACTGATGCCAGTCAAGGCAAATCTTTGGAGCTTAATCCGATTTTTGTGCAGTTCAGTTTCAGCTTTGCGGCTGGCATTAATATACTCCGCCTGTAGTTCATTGATTTTGGGTTCTTTCTTTGTCCCTTCAACACTCCACTGTTCTGCCTCTTCTAGATCAGTGCCGTGTAACAGGAAGCTATCATTGCGATTTTTTTTGTTCCACTCATTTGCCCGCAACAACAGGCGCGTATGTGTCTTGGCGTGGATCAAGTCAGAATCGATCGCCGTCAGCAGGGTCTGAAACGCGGTCTGGTAGTCATCCGTCGATCGACAAAAGATCCAGTTGTGGGCACTAATTGCAGGATGGACCTCCTGCATATCAAATCCTTCCCGCAGAAAAACAGGGATCAGGCGTTTACTGTTTTTCAGGGCATGTTCAATTTCTTCCCTACAGACCTTGGAACTCACCGAATCAGGACTGATAATGAAGATGAACGTGTCCGCACCCTCAATCCCTGCTTCGATCGCCTGCCACCAATCTTCCGAAGGTTTGATGTCATCCCAATCAACCCAGGGATCACGCCCCAGTTTCCTGAGATCGTGATCTAACCTCTGTACAAATTCCTTGTCCCGTCGGGAATAGGAAATAAAGACATCATTAATGCGCGACTCAGCAGCGGGATTTTCACCAGGCTGAGCATCAACAGCGCCACTCGCGGTAGACATACAGTACCCCAAAAATGCCAGGATATCGTTATTGAGCTACTCTACAGCAGGTCCATCGACCCAACCAATCAGGTGCTTTGGTTCTGTCTCACCAAACCTGAAAATCAAAAGCTCGACCCCTAATGGAGTAACGCTCTACTTTAGCGTTTCTTACCAGAGGATGAACTCAGGTGAAACCGAGATCTTCGATCGTCGTAGTATGCTAAGTCATGTTCTAGCCATACGGACAACAGATTTGAGCGCATTATTCATCCATGATTTCAAAACAATTTTCAACAGAGAGAAACCAATAGCATAAGGTGTCCCAAAAAAGCGTGCGCAAAAGCCAAGAACTTAAGATCCCAATGTAGAAAAACAAGTCTACAACAATCCCCTTTATTTTTGACGTTGCTTTACCAAAATGTCAAAAATTCCTTCACACCATTCCCCCACCCATTCCAGAAAGAACTTTATTTCTAAGGAGCCAGTGCTGTGAGACCTCAACCGATCGCCCCTCAAACCGGACAAGAATCTGTCTGGAACTATCCCCGTCCACCCCGTCTTGAAGATTCTACCAAGCACATCCAAATCATTTTTAATGGGGAGACCATTGCCGATACTCGCCGGGCTAAGCGTGTACTAGAGACCAGTCATCCTCCCGTCTATTATATTCCTCCAGAAGATATTCAACAACAGTATTTGATCCCCAGCCCAGAAACCACCTACTGCGAATGGAAAGGGCAGGGAGCGTACTACAGTCTCAAGGTTGGCAATCAGCAAGCCGAAGAAGTCGCCTGGTATTACCCTGAACCGACTCCCGCCTTCGCTGCAATTAAAAACTACGTCGCTTTTTACCCTCGCCCTATGGATGTTTGCTATGTCGATGGGGAGAAAGTGCAACCTCAGCCCGGCAATTTTTATGGAGGGTGGATTACACGCGATATCGTCGGTCCGTTTAAGGGAGAACCCGGCAGTTGGGGGTGGTAACAAGGTTAATGCTTACCTTTATCATTCTTTTAGGCATCTTTTAAAGGAACTTAGGGACTCAGTTTTGCTGCGATCGAGCGCAGTCCAACTTCCTTGTAAAAGTCAAATCCCCAGAGTCATGCAGATTCTGGGGATTTCAGTTGAGTAGACAGGGGGCATTCAATTTAGGGGACAGGCGGGTGCTTAGAAGCCGACTTGCCAGGGGCAATTTTTTCAATAATGTCCAGAGTTGGCAAGCGGTGATTGAAGCCATGGAGCAATTTATCCTGACGTATCTTTGCTTTCCATTCCGCTGGTTTGAGTCGATAAATACGCTGACGAATTTTTTGAAGATTGCGTTCTCCCGGTCGAATCCGAACTTCTTCCCCAGTTTTCAAGAAAATTTCTTCTTTCTGGTTCGGTAAATGCACAGAAACAGTCCCTTCCCAGGCAAAAAATAGCGTCCCTTCTTTGGAGCCTTTGGGCGGGATTTTCACAAAAACAGTAGTTCCACGAATTCCCGCGATCGCAGTCGGCGTAACAATTTCTGTCGGCACCTTTTGACCGGGTTGTACCCAGGTAATCATCTCACCCGATTGCAGATTGAGTTGGTTAGAAGGCTGTAAGGTCAATACTGAATCGCCCCCAATCCGAAAAGCCAGACCATTTTTCAGATCAATTTGGGCTCTCGCTTTACCTTGGGTTCGAATCACTTCGCCCACTTGGAGTGCCATCCCTGCCGTAGCAGGAACTTCTTGTTTTGCCCTGAGCTGCCGGACCAACACGGGTTGTTGCTGAATCTCCGTGATTTTGGCGGGCGCGTCGGCAGCGGCATTCTGACTCGAGGTTGGCGAAGGCGAAACCGTCGGGGAGGAGGATAAGGACGTGCAACTGGCTAAACAACCTGTCAGGACTAAGACCATTACTCCAAGTCCATGTTGATGAAAGATTAGTTTTCTCATACCCCTGACCTGGTGACTCCTCATTGGGTTGCTGCTATAAAAAGTGATCACAATCCGGCGCTTCTATCCCTTACAGTCAATTTTCTGGAGCATCTGGAGACTTTTCAAGATTGCCGAATTTTAGGTTGCGATCGTACCTGTCTTTTCGGTAATATATAGTGCTCTACATTTTTAGAGTCTCCTCTTCCCGAAAGGATTACTGCTTACTTGGGTTAGTAGTCCGTCAGGATCAGGTTTGGGGCAGCCCTCAAATCGACAAAAACCTGGTTTTGAGGAAGGTTTAAAGGGTTTGAACCCCTTGAAGCAATCTTGACAGACCACTCAGCGCGCAGTTGACGATAGGAAATATCATGGCGAAACGCATTCAATTAGTTCTCAATCGAGATGTTAGCAAACTGGGGAAAACTGGTGACCTGGTTGATGTCGCTCCCGGCTATGCTCGTAATTATTTGATCCCCCAAGGGCTGGCAGTGCCCACCTCTCCTGGCATCTTGAAACAGGTCGCGCGACGTAGAGCCATCGAGCAGCAGCGCTTGCAAGAAGAGAAAGAAAAATCTCTCACGATTAAAGCTGCGTTGGAAAAAGTCAGTCGCTATGCCATCGCGATGCAAGCCGGTGAAGAAAATGTTCTGTTTGGCACCGTGACTCACCAGGATGTTGCCGAGGTGATTCAAAAAGCGACAGGTCAGGAAGTCGATCGACGCGGCATTACCCTGCCTGAAATCCGCAAATTGGGCATCTACCAAGCTGAGATCAAGTTACATCCTGAGGTCTCCGCGAGTGTCGAAATCGAGGTGACTGCGGCTTAGAAAAATGCTACGGGAACGGGGCATCGAGTTTGCCAGACGTAAAGATTCTGTAAACCTAGTAGATAGTACAAGCGAACTCTGCGACAATTGTTGCAGAGTTTTTTGTTGGCAGCAGCGAGAGAATCGGGGTTTGGAAACAGGCGCAGGCAATCAGCTCGTTTCAGGATGCTAGCGCGATATAGCATGTGACAAAACTTTAAGCATTACCGGGTTGGAAGATCATCGTCCTGCATGTAGAGTGATGACGGTGTCTGTACACTACAATTAGTACGCCATGCATAGAGTTATAGTGATAATCTATCCACTACAGATAGTTTTATTGACGCTCTGAGATTTCTTAACACTAACCCTTATCTGCTAAAGATGCCTTGCTATGGTTCAAGAACTGAACTTCCAGGCTTTTACCGACCGACTTCCTCCCCAAAATATTGATGCAGAAGAGGCGATTTTGGGAGGAATTTTGCTCGATCCAGAGGCAATCGGGCGAGTTGCTGATACCCTTCGTCCAGAAGCATTTTATCTGACTGCCCATCAAGAAGTCTATCGCGCTGCACTGGTGTTACAGAGCCAGGGGCGAGCGACCGATTTGATGAGTATTACGACCTGGTTGCACGATCGTGGCTTACTGGAAAAAGTCGGTGGGCAAAGTAAGCTCGCACAGTTGGTCGATCGCACAGTCAGTGCGGTGAATATTGACCAGTATGCAGCGCTGGTCATGGACAAATATCTGCGACGTAAATTAATCCGGGTGGGTAACGAAATTTCTCATTTGGGACATGAAGCATCGGTAGAACTGGAAAAGGTGCTGGATCAGGCAGAACAAAAGGTTTTTAGCATTACTCAAGATCGCCCCCAGCAAGGGTTAATGGCAACCTCGGATATTTTGACGCATACCTTTGCTGATATTGAGCAACGATCGCTGGGGATGGTATTGCCGGGGATCTCCTGTGGCTTCTACGACATGGATGCGATGACGCAGGGCTTTCAGCGATCGGACTTAATTATCGTGGCGGGTCGTCCGTCCATGGGCAAAACCGCGCTTTGTCTCTGCTTAGCGCGTAATATCGCCACCTTTCATAAGTTGCCTGTGGCAGTCTTTAGCCTGGAAATGTCGAAAGAACAACTAGTGCAGCGGTTGTTGTCCAGCGAAGCCCAAATTGAAAGCGGTCGTCTGCGGGCAGGGCGGATCAGCCAGCAAGAATGGGAACCTCTGGGACATGCCATCAGCAACTTGTCTCAACTGGGAATCTATATTGATGATACCCCTAACATTACAGTGACCGAAATGAGATCGAAAGCCAGACGGCTTCAGGCAGAGCAAGGCGGGGCATTGGGGCTCATCTTGGTGGACTATTTGCAATTGATGGAAAGCAGCAATAGTGATAACCGCGTCCAAGAACTCTCGAAAATTACTCGATCGCTAAAGGGGCTTGCCCGCGAATTGAACGTCCCGATTATTGCGCTGTCTCAGTTGAGTCGAGGTGTGGAATCGCGTACCAATAAGCGCCCCATGATGTCCGATTTGCGAGAGAGCGGCAGTATTGAGCAAGATGCGGACTTGATTATGATGATCTACCGCGATGAATACTACAACCCGGATACGCCCGATCGAGGAATTTCTGAAGTCATCATCACTAAACACCGCAATGGACCGACCGGCACCGTCAAACTCTTGTTTGAGCCTCAGTACGCCCGCTTTCGTAACCTGGCGGCTCCTAGTCGGGGCTAAAAATAAGGAATTCAGGCAGTGTTCAGCCAACTAAGTAGGTAGCCCTAATGAGTTGGAAGAAAGGAGTTTGGGGGCTGCGCCCCCAGGCAGGGGGTTTTAATCCCCTCTACCCCCAAAAACATCTTTAATTTAGCCCAGCTACTTAAAACAACCTGGACAATAGACTGAGCGATGTGTCGCAAGGCTTCGCGCCTGAAGGGTAGGAGTTGCTCACAAAAGGGCAAATCAAAAAGATGATGGACATCTGTCCATCATCTTTTTTAGATCGGGAAACTTTATTCCCCAAATGCGCTAACTAATCCCCAGCAATTCCACATCAAAAATGAGCGTGGCATTGGGAGGAATAGGACCAATTCCCCGTGCACCATAGCCTAGATCCGGAGGAATGATCAGTTGCCGACGACCGCCCACCTTCATACTACCAACCCCTTCATCCCAACCCTTTATCACCTGTCCAACCCCAATCCGAAATTGGAAAGGCTGCCCTCGATCGCGAGAACTGTCAAATTTCGTCCCGTCTTCTAAGGTGCCAGTGTAATGCACGCTGACCGTTTGTCCCGTGGTTGGGCTATCCCCTGTGCCCGCCTCAATCTCAACGTACTTCAGCCCGGAAGCCGTTTTGACCACTTTTGCGTTATTCGCTAAATTTGCGTTATCCATTGATTTAGTCTCAGTAAAAGGGACAGCACTTTGTGCAAGCAAGGTGTTGTTTTCCATTTCGATTGCAGTTTGGGGCAATTCAGCCGCAATGGCTGCATCCCGATTGGGAGAAAATTGAGCCACCAGTAGCACCAGACAACAGACCAACATCACGCCCAGGCTAATGAAAATCTCTTTCACGATTCATCCTCCAGTTGAGGTCAGTGCATTGCAGCAATAACTTTTGCGTTGGAACACTATCAGAATTAGCTTATTTCTCTGCCTCTAAAAAACGGTGAGGTGTGGCTAATTGGTCTCCCATGAGCAAAAAGTTACCCACAAACCTAATGGATTTTAGCTGAAATTGTTACCAGTCGTCCTTTTTCTTTCAGTGCATCGCCCAGCTTTGGGTCGCCGGCGATCGTCGCCAAGAAATTTTGGATAAGGTAGATAATCAAGATTGCACCCTAACGTTGTCCCTATGTTTCATCGTCACTCTGCTGAGTGTGGCTGTGTGCCTGCTGAGCACTCCCATAAAACTCGATCGTTATGGATTGTGCTGGTTTTACTTACTATTTTTTCTTTAGCTGAGTTATTAGTCGGAATTTCGAGTCACAGTTTGGCACTGCTTGCCGACATGGAGCATATTGTGGCAGATGGGCTAATGGTAGGGATGGCATTGTTTGCCACCTGGCTTGCCGGACTACCTGCCTCTGCACAAGCTACCTTCGGCTATCGGCGGGCAGAAGTGCTGGCAGCGTTGCTAAATGGACTGGGGTTAGTCGCGATCGCAGGCTGGATTGGCTGGGAATCGATTCAGGCATGGCAAACGCCCCCCGAAGAGATTGCTGGGTTACCTATGTTAGTCACTGCAGCGATCGGGTTAGGAATCAATAGCCTCAATGCCTGGATGTTGCATCAAGACAGTGAGCATGATTTGAACATGAAAGCCATTTTTCTTCACGTCCTCGCCGATGCGCTGAGTTCGCTGGGAATTATTGTGGCTGCGATCGCGGTGAGTTGGCAGCACTGGCTTTGGGCAGATAGTGTCATCAGTTTTGTGGTCGCAGGCTTAATTGTGGTAGGAACCCTGCCACTGATTGGGCAAAGCCTGCAAATTCTGTTGGAAAAACCCACCGATCCCTCCAAAGTGTCTGAAATTCAAGCGTTTCTCGAACAGCAAGACTCTATTCAATCGATTGCAGACTTGCGTCTCTGGACAGTTGCTCTGGGACAGGAAGTGTTGTGTGCTCATTTACATGTAAACCTGACTGGGGGGGCAGACCGCGATCGGCTGCTCAGATCCCTACAAGCCTCTCTCCGAAAAAACTTTGCCATTCAGGATGTGATAATTCAAATGTCTGCTCCACTTTTGCCGGAAGCGGTCGGATTTCTTCAGCCAGAATTATTGGAAATGATTAGCTTGTCGAGTGATCGAACGGGATGATGGGAAAGAAGATGAGAAAGAGCAAGTTTTGAGTGGGCGATCCTTTGCGACTCACGCCCCGACCAAACCTTACCCATCATCCAGTAGGAACCGCTAAAAACAGACAAATGTCTCATCCCGTGCAAAAGGAGTACAACCCAACGTGGTCGATCTGCTGCTAGTGATGGTCTTGGGCTTCTTGGGGAGTTTTGGTCACTGTGCCGGTATGTGTGGACCTTTAACCGTGGCGTTTTCTTTGTCTCTGCCCCAAGCGTCCGATCGGTCCTCGCCTGCACAGGTTTTGCCCAAACCCGCTTCGGAACCCTCGCTAGACCTCGCCGCACCAGCCCAACCATCCCAGCGTGCGGCGGTGGCAAGTCGGTGGCAGCAGGTGCGGTTCCATTTGGTGCTAAACCTGGGACGACTGGTGAGTTATAGCTTATTAGGAGCCGCGATCGGGGCACTGGGGTCGGTGTTGATTGCTGGCGGACAATTCGCAGGAATTGATAGCGGGTTGCGGCAAAGCATTAGTTTATTGACAGGGATTTTATTGATGTGGTTTGGCGTAGTCCAAGTTACTCCCAGCAAGTTATACCGCTTTCCGTTACTGCATCCCCTATTGCAAGGAAAACTGCATCAACACTTTAGCCGGATTATGGTGCAACTGTCGCTTCAGTCTCGTTGGTGGACCCCTGCCCTATTAGGAATTTTTTGGGGATTAATTCCCTGCGGATTTCTCTATGCAGCTCAGATCAAGGCGGCTGAGACTGGGAATCTTTGGCTGGGAGCCGCAACCATGTTGGCATTTGGTTTGGGGACGTTGCCAGTGATGACTGGGGTCGGGATTTCTGCAACCCTGCTCAGTGCCGATCGCCGCAGTCAGTTATTTCGAGCAGGGGGTTGGGTGACGATCTCCATAGGTGGGCTGATTCTGTTTCGCACCAGTGAGATGGTCGATTTTACAGGTTACGCATCTTTAGGCTGTCTAGTATTCGCGCTGCTGGCTCGTCCGCTCAGTCGCTTCTGGCAAGCCCCCTTACACTATCGCCGGGTGTTAGGCGTCGCCGCATTTTTGTTAGCACTGGCACATACCGCTCATACCCTGGATCACACATTGGACTGGAATTTGCGAGGAATTTTATTTATGGTGCCAACGCACCAAATTGGCATGATGGCAGGGTTTCTAGCCTTGCTTCTGCTCACCCCAGCGGCGCTCACCAGCCACGATCGTTGGGTGCAATGGTTGGGATCGGGCTGGCGAACCCTTCATCTACTCAGTGTGCCTGCGCTGGGCTTCGTGGGACTGCATATCATTTTGATTGATAGCTATTTTTGGGGCGGATTGAACTGGGATTGGCAGAGCCACCTTCATACAGGACTCTTAGGCTTGTTTATTGGCATTGTTTTATTATTGCGATCGCGCCGTTTTTGGTATCTTCTTTCATTAGAAAAATTCTATGCGCCACCCATTCAACCAAAGTAGTGGTTTAGAGCTGTTCCTGTGGCTCAGCTTGTGGGGTTTACCTGCCACCGCCCATACCGTAAAAGCTGCGGAGGATGTTGCCGTCACGTTTCATATTGAACCGCACCACAATCCTCGATCGGGTCAACCTGCCCAGGCATGGTTTTTATTAACCCAAGTAGGGGGTGCACAGATTCCTTTTCAACAATGCAATTGTCAGCTAACCGTTTATCCTCAATCAGCGCCCCACACTCCACTGCCCGTGTTGACGCTCAAGCCGATCGCCGCTGAACAATATCAGGAAATTCCCGGTGCGGAGATTGTGTTTCCCAAACCGGGAATTTATACCCTGGAACTGAGTGGCAAACCCCGATCCTCAGAGGAGGCGACGTTCAAACCTTTTAAGTTGAGCTATGACGTCACTGTGGTGGCAGGCACGGTTAGCTCACCTGCCGCAACCTTGCCGACTGTCAGTGCGCCTGCGCGCTCTCCAGCCCAACCAAGTCAACCTGTGGCAGCAGCGACCCAGCCAGTGGCAACCACTGTATCTTCTGTTGAGTTTCCCATCCTACCTTTGGCAGGAATCGCCCTTCTAGCGGGCATGGCTGGGTTCATTTGGTGGGCAAAAACCAAACAGTAAAGGGCTAGGCTGATCCTCTTTGCCAGGGCAACGATCGCGATCGCAACCACTCCCCGGCCAGCATTCCGATCGCTACCACGCTAGTCAAATACAGTAAGCTGATCAATCGTGTAGCGAGCGGGGGCGCAACCCCTTCCACCTCTACGACCTGCGCGACCTGGAAAGGCTGAAACTGTCGCTTAGACGTTGCCTGGGGAGAAACTTCCACCAGCACTTGATGGGGCGCACCATCAAAAAACTGTTGTTGCCATTTCAGTTGTCCAGTCGCATCGGGAACACCGGCATAGGCAAAAGCAGTCCATTCTCCTTCAAGAGAACTTACTTGCACCTTTAAGTTCACATCTGAGACAGGTTGACGGGTCTGGGCATCGGTCACCTCGACCTGAAAGTTTGCCAGGTTGCCCACTCGGGTGGTTGGGCTGCCCTCCAGATGCAGTTTGAGATTCTGCACTTGCATGACATCTGGAGCCGTTTGACCAGGCGATGAATGAGGGGAATGCGAATGACCACCTGTGTGAGAATGAGCCACTTCGGCACTAATGCTAATGAATAAGAGCGTGGCGATCGCAAAAATCACGACCCCACTTAATAACAGGCGTACTCGTTGCGGGGCAAGCGCTCCAGTTTCGGTGGTGGAGGGTTCCCCAATCACCCAGCCGCCACCCAAACCAACCAATAACAGCAAAGCAACCAAAATCGCCAAATTGCGATACTTCACGCCACGCTCAGCTATCAGCAGCGTCAGAGTTTGCTGAAAAGGCTGAAACGTATTGGCAACCAGGGGTGTCACCTCAGCTTGCAATTGATAGTGCCCCCGGATGGGTAACATTTGCTGCACCTGCATCCCACCTGTAGGAGCAGTGGCGGTCAGTTCGAGCAAGGTTGTACCCTCCACGATTGGGAAATCAGTGGTGAACCAAGGGGTCTTGGGCGGTGTGAATAATTTCAGGTGAATTTTGGCATTTGCCAAAGGAGCACCCGTTGCATCCATGGCTTGTAGGTTGAGCATTGCAGGCGAGGGTGGCGTTGTGGCTTCCGCCTCGAAAGGTAGGAGTTGCGCGATCGCAGGGTCAGTCGTTAGGCGAAGAGACGATGCAGCAGGATGAGACGATCCGATCGATCCCCATAAAACGCTGCCGATCAGACATAAGGTACTGATCCAGACAAAAACTTTGGGTTTTGACATCTTAAGATTTGCACCATGAAATAACTTTCCCCTTCCATCTCCTGTATCGATAAGAATGGGTTAAGGGAAAGAATTTTGCGTTAAGCAAGTATCAAAATTTAGTGGCAGGAAATTGCTACCGTATGATGACGCAAACTGTGTACGCGATCGTGAATCGGCGGATAGGTGGTGAAATAAACGGTCCAGAGAATCAACGCCCAAAGTGACATGTAGAGACCTGCCTGCATAGGCTTAGACAGGGTCAGGCGAACGGTTTTTTGCTGAGCATCTGAAAAAATTCGAGCGGTCATTCTGTACCTCGCAGAAGAACTCAAAGACATTCCCTTATCAGCAGGCATCCTGGCTTAATGATTTTAGATAGAAAATTCTAGCTCGATTGCCCCGTATGGATCGCCAAACTCAATTGCCTATCTAAAATCCATTACAGTTGCGGGACAGCGACGGACTCTCACCGTACTTTCCCCGAAAAGAAGCTCTCGCCTTTGAAAAGCAAAGCATCTGTCCTCTGATGGTGGTTTCTTATCAGAACTGATTAGGTGGGGACATCATATCACCGATTCAGTCCATGAGCCTGCAAGTCGTCACGAATCCACAAATTGCGATCCATTTCAGTGCCCACGAAATCACTGATTCAACCCAGTATTTAGCGGCTAGAGTAGAGGCTATAGGTGTCTCCCTGCGAGCTGCATGAGCGATTTTGATCCAGCCGAGCCTTCGGTTCCTAAAAAAGAATCTCATTCGCCAGATGAAAGAGCTGACGAATCGGATGCCATTGAAAACCCAACTTCAGAACATGTAGACAATGCTGCATCTGAAGCAGAAGCCGATTGGACAGAGATTGAGAATCTAGAAATCGGCAACCACGATCGGGGGAATGCTGCCCTTTCTGCCCAATCCACCTTGCGCCTGGTTGATCCACTCGATCCGATCATTATGGTGGAAACCGCCTTTCTGGCGAGTACCTCCGGCTTGCTCTGGCTGGTGGACTACTACTTCCCCATGGGTCCGGTATTACGCATCTTTTTCCCTGTCCCGATCGCCATGGTCTATATGCGGCGCGGTAAACGGGCAGCCTGGATGGCAACTCTCGTTTCTGGATTATTGCTGACCGTATTGATGGGTCCAACCCGCAGTGTTTTATTTCTCATGCCTTATGGGTTGATGGGGGTGCTATTGGGCATGGTGTGGAGCCGAGGAGCTGGATGGGGACTATCCATTGGTTTGGGGACGATCGTCGGCACCTTTGGCTTTTTCTTTCGCATCTGGCTGGTGTCCCTTTTGTTGGGAGATGACCTCTGGTTGTATCTCACGACGCAAGTGACCAAGCTAGCAGAATGGATCTTTCTGCGCTTGGGTTTGTTGGCTCAGCCCAGTTTGCCAGTGGTACAGGCGATCGCGCTAGTCATGGTTATTATCAACAATTTAGTTTATTTATTTGTCGTGCATCTCGCTGCCAAACTCGTCCTAGAGCGTTTGGGAATGCCAATCCCGCAACCCCCTCGCTGGGTGCAGGTGTTGTTGGAGGAAGAATGACGCTACTCCAAACACCTCCTCCCCTCTTACGTCCTGCCCTGAAATGGGCGGGTGGCAAACGCTGGCTGGTGCCAACTCTGTGGGAACTTTGGAAGCCCCACACTCGGCGCCGATTGGTTGAGCCGTTTGTGGGTAGTTTGGCGGTGGCACTCGGTTTGCAACCTCGCTATGCGCTATTGTGCGATCGCAACCCGCATCTGATCAACTTCTATCACTGGTTGCAGCACGGATTACGGATCGACCTGCCGCTGGAAAATAATGCTCAAACTTACTATCAATTTCGCGATCGCTTCAACGAACTTGCCCTGACCGAAGCTGCCGTCAGTGCTGAAGCCGCCCAACTTTTCTACTATCTCAACCGCACTGGATTTAATGGGCTATGTCGCTTCAACAGCCGAGGTTTATTTAACGTCCCCTTTGGGCGCTATAAAGTCATCAACTATGCTCAAGACTTTCTCGACTACGTCTCCATCCTGAAAAACTGGACATTTAAAGTCAGCGATTTTCGTGATTTGCCGATCGAATCAGGCGACTTTATCTACGCCGATCCTCCGTATGATGTCGAGTTTACCCGCTACAGTCGGGACAATTTTACCTGGCACGATCAAGTCAGATTAGCCGAATGGCTCGCCCGCTATCGCGGTCCGGTCGTCCTCTCTAACCAAGCCACCGAGCGTATTATTGACCTCTATGAGCGTCTGGGATTTACGATTCGGATTCTGGAAGGACCTCGCCGCATTTCTTGCACAGGCGATCGCACGCCTGCCAAAGAAATCCTTGCCTGCAAGGGCATGTAAGAAGTCACCGTTCATCCAGTCAATTTGGCTGTTTCAAATCAACCGGAAACCTCTTAACCTTCTCTGTAGTCACAGCTATGGTGAAACAAGGTGGTTTTGTGAGGGGACATGAAGACTAGATTATCCATCCTAACAACAGCAGCCTTTTTGACATTGGTGACGGCTGCGATCGCGTCAATTCGTCCAGAAACAGAAACACTGCCACCAACAGGAGCCGCGTTACCTTCGAGTCTCGTTGCTTCACTGGCTGACAACCCGGTTCATCCCGATGAGCCACTCAGCACAACCCTAACCCAGCGGTTTTCCTTCAACAATGCTCTGTCACGCATTCAACAAATTAACCAAGCCTTAGATAGCTTCCGTCAGCTAACCAATCTGAGCCGTGACATGAAAGCCATTGCCTCCGTCGGCAACACCGATCCCGAAACCCAAACCCTGGGATTTCATAATTGGGTGAGTTCTGTAGAAGGCACGGTTAGACAGCAGGATTACCAACTTAAACGGCTAGAGTTTGAACTGGCACAAAAACAGTTTGAAGATGGTGAAATTTCCAAAACGGTATTAGACGAAAAAGCCCTCGCCTTTCAATCTGCCAAGAAAAACTTTCAGACATTTATGAAATCATTCAGCATTGCCGATTAGTAGGACACGAGGAGGCAGAGATTCCCCTTCCTCTAGACGGCAGACCTTTGCTGGCGTTGCTCAACAACGGGATCAAAATAATGCAGAATGACTGGAATTCGTTCCAAATCATTCTGCTTTTCAGCAACGCCGACCTTTGATTGTTTAGAGTCTATGGTCTGGAGTCTCGATACAGCGATATGGGTAAAGAACCAAAAGGGACGATTGAACCTGCTGCGATCGCGGGCAGGCAAACTCCCTACGTCCTGGGGATTGATTTGGGAGGAACGGCGATTAAGCTGGGTAGATTTGATGCAGCAGGAACCTGTTTGCAATCGCTGAGTGTACCCACACCCCAACCCGCAACCCCTGAAGCCGTGTTGGCGCAGATTGTGGCGGCGATCGCCCAACTCGATCCGCATCATCAGGCACAGGCGATCGGGATCGGGCTACCAGGTCCTGCCGATATCACCGGACGCATTGCCATCATCGCGATTAATTTATCGAACTGGCATCAGATTCCGCTGGCAGATTGGCTAGAGGAAAAAACTGGCAACCCAGTCATTCTCGCCAATGATGCCAACTGTGCTGGAATCGGGGAAGTGTGGCTGGGAGCAGGGCGAACCTTTCGTAATCTAATTTTGCTCACCCTTGGCACAGGAGTTGGAGGGGCTGTGTTTCTCAATGGTGAGCTATTTGTGGGGCACAACGGCGCAGCCGGAGAACTGGGCTTAATTACCCTGAACCCTGCAGGTCCCCAGTGCAACAGTGGGAACGACGGCTCCCTGGAGCAATATGCCTCTATTCAAGCAATTCGGCGGTCTACAGGCAGAGAACCCCATGAGTGGGGGCAATTGGCAGAGAACGGGGATACAGCGGCGCTGGAGTTCTGGCAACACTACGGACGAGACTTGGGCGCAGGGTTAGCTAGTCTGATTTATGTATTGACGCCAGAAGCGGTGATCTTAGGCGGTGGCATTAGCGCCAGTGCTAAATTCTTTTTCCCAGCCATGCGGGCAGAAATTGAGCGCCGAGTCCTATTCAGTTCTCGTCAGCGGTTGCAACTGTTGCAGGCAGAATTGGGCAACCAGGCAGGCATGGTCGGTGCGGCAAAACTGGCATGGCAAAAAGTTCCAGGCTGAATGTTCTCGCTGTTCATGAAGATCAAGTGCGATGGCTTGACTGGTGCGAATTCACACCCGATCGGACGATCGTCCCTGTGTCCCCGAGATCAGCAATCCTCGGCTTGCCCCAGACTCTTTCCATCAGCTGATAGCCAACCGGATCATAGCGTTTCAATTCAACTCGGGTGAAGGGATAAAAGTCGTTCTTGCCAAAATATGCCTCTGACAACTCGGCAAAATATTCCCTTGCATTGGTGAGTGCATAAGCTCTCCGTTTGTCACCATCCACGTAATCCACTGACTCATACAGCTTCTGAGCGATCGCGTGTTGGTAAGCGGCTGCGATGCCTGCATCTCCATCGCCCAACACCCGGTAATGATACGCATGAGCCAGTTCATGTAAAACCATCCAGGGTTGTTGAGTCCGGGACCACCGCACAAAGTTTCGGAGATTCGACACTTCAACACAACCAGCTTTATCAGGGTTATCGCCATTCTGCTTAAGCCATTCTGCGGAGGGATGAAAGGTAGCGGCTCCTGTTGCTTGCTTTTCCCACTCCACCCAAATGCGGACTTTTCGCAATGCCAACAGTGGCTTGGCAGGCACAACCTGCACGATCGCTAAAAGCTGTGAATTCAGTTCTTTTCGCACCTCTTTAGCAGCGGCTGGGTGCTGAAAAACTGCTGGATTGATCAAGATCGCAAATCCCTGAATCGACTCCTGTCGGTAAACGGCGGTCGGCGCAAACCGCTGGTTCAAGGCATCGGCCCGTTTATCTGTCAGGCGTGGAAGCAACCGAAATGAGTGTGCTGAGCTTACAGCCCATTGAATGCTGCTTTGAGGCTGCAATGCCAGTGTTGCAGCCATGCAAATTGGGCAAATTAGCAATGATGGGGATCTCATACTCAGTAAGGCTTAGGATGACACTGCTAGAAATCGGCGATTTGAAATAAGTGATTTCAAATCGCCGATCGCTGTCTGAGCCAGTTTAGCGCTTGGGGTTTGTCAACAAATCAATTCCATCACGAACTGTTCCCATGACGACTCTGAGATGAGAAATTCCTGCTTCTGATGGATTTTGTGTTGGAGCTGTCAAATCCTGTAGGGCGTAGCATTTGGACAACAATTTTCAGGTTAAGCAAGATTTCCCACCAAATGCCGCACCCCTACACCGGATCAACACAAATTGAGTTAAGAACTAGAGAAATTCTAAGTTGAGCTGGTGTTGGCAACTAGGGAAACAATGCCCTCCTGTTAGAGTTGGGATGATGCCGATCTTCTTCGCCTGAAGCCACCTCAACCATATCCTGCTAACGTCTTGTTAACCCTTCATTGCTACGCTGAAACAATTCACTCATCAAGGGTGTGGCATATGGCAAAAGAACAAACCCACTCTCAATTCCAGTTCTGGCACAAAATTGGACGACGCGACTTGTTGCTCGGTTTAACCGCTTTAGTCACTGTTCAGATGAGCCGATCGCGCTTTGTCCAAGCGGCTTCTCCCAAGCATTTATTTACCTTAGGCGTTGCTTCCGGCGATCCCTTGCCCGATGGCTTTGTGTTGTGGACGCGGCTGGCGCCTGCGCCTCTCCAAGGCGGCGGTATGCCCCAAAAAGCTGTGCCTGTGCAGTGGCAAGTGGCAACCGATGCTGCAATGCGCCAGGTGATTCGGCGCGGCACCGCCATGGCAACGCCGCAATTCGCTCACTCTGTGCATGTTGAAGTGACTGGGTTAGAACCGAATCGCTGGTATTGGTATCAGTTTCGGGTTGGTTCTGAGCTGAGCCAAATTGGGCGCACCCGCACTGCACCTGTTCTCAACAGTCCCGTTGATCGCCTGCGCTTCGCCTTTGCCTCTTGTCAGAACTACGAACATGGCTACTACACCGCCTATCGGGACATGGCAAAGCAAGACCTCGATTTTGTTGTGCATCTGGGTGATTACATCTATGAAGGCGGTGCCACTCCAGGACGCCCCCGACAACACAACGGTTCAGAATGCATCAGTTTGGAACAATATCGCGATCGCTATGCGCTCTATAAAACCGATCTGGATCTGCAAGCTGCCCATGCCGCCTTTGCCTGGATTGTTACCTGGGATGATCACGAAGTTGCCAATAACTACGCCAATCTGACGACTCAAAATCCACGTGACCAGGCAACGTTTGCCCAGCGACGCGCGAATGCCTACCAGGCTTATTACGAACACATGCCTTTGCGGCGATCGTCCTCACCTCAAGGTGCCGATTTGCAACTCTATCGGCGGTTCTATTTTGGTAATCTTGCTGCGCTGCATGTGCTAGATACGCGCCAATATCGTAGCGATCAACCCTGTGGCGATGGAGTAAAACCCCGTTGTACCGAAGCCTTTGCATCAGAGGCAACCCTGATGGGTCACACACAAGAACGCTGGCTGTTTGATGGGCTGAGTCGATCGTCCGCTCAGTGGAATGTGCTGGCGCAGCAGGTCGTTATGGCTCAGTTTAAGGTCAGCCTCAAAGGCAATGAAGTTTTCAATCTCGATCAGTGGGATGGATATGTGGCAGCGCGTCATCGTTTGTTTCAGTTTTTGAGCGATCGCAAACCTGCCAATCCTATTGTGATTTCGGGTGATGTCCATGCCAGTTGGGTGTATGACTTGAAAGTAGACTTCGACGACCCCAATTCTGAGCCGATCGCCACGGAATTTGCAGGCACCTCCATTAGTTCCAATTTCGCTGAAGCCAATATTCCTCTGGTAGAAGCCTCTCTACCCAACAATCCTCATACCCATTTTTTCAATGGGGCTTTTCGGGGATACGTCATCTGCAATCTGACGCCCCAGCAATGGCGATCCGATTTTCGCGCTGTTTCCACGGTTCAGACTCCCAATGGCACCGTGAGCACGCTGGCATCTTTTGTGGTCGAAGCAGGCAAAGCAGGCGCGAGGCAGGTTTAGAACAGGCTACCACTCCTATGGCAAGATAAAAGATTAGAACCCTGGACTCATCCGATTCGCAGAGCCACTACTTTGCGGTCAGTTCAAAATACGCAGGATGGATGTATGCCTCACGTAAGCGAACCACAATCTTCTACTCTTTTTTCTGCATGGCGTTGGCTGAGCCGTTGGTTGAGAACAACTTGCGTTGCGCTGGTGTTGATCACGTTTTCGATTGGACTCAGTGCTGCCTCCGATCGTCCCAGTAGCTTGCCTGCGGGGAATGCAATTACCGACCCCCAAGCCTTACTCCGATATGCATTGCCCATTGATAATGCCGATGTCCGGAACTTGCAGAAAAGTCTGGAGGATATTTCCACCCAACTGCGGGCAAACCGACGCTGGGGAGGAGTTGCCAGTGATGTCAAAAAAGCCGAGCGCATCTTGACGAGTCGACAAGCTCAGCTCCTTGCCAGTGTGCCCGATGCCCGCAAAACGGAGGCAGAATCGCTCATTGCTCAACTCCAAACTGAGTTGACCCACATGCAGGCAGCGATCGAGACCAAAGACAAAGTAGAAACTGCCGCCGAGCGCAGCAAAATGCTAGATCTGGTGGGGCAATTGGAAACAGCGATGGTGCAAGATTTTCCCTTTGCCGTCCCCGAAGACTATAGCAACCTACCGCAATTGAAAGGACGGGCAACGATCGCCATCACCACCGATAAGGGCAATATGACCGTCGTTGTCGATGGTTACAGTGCCCCCGTCACCGCTGGCAACTTTGTTGATCTGGTACAACGCGGCTTTTATGATGGCTTGCCCTTTACCCGTGCCGAAGAATCCTATGTGCTTCAGGTGGGCGATCCGCCAGGGGCGGAGGTGGGCTTTGTTGATCCTGCCACCCAAAAATATCGCGCCATTCCTCTAGAAGTCCTAGTGCAGGGCGATAAAGCACCAACCTACGGCATTACATTGGAAGATGCAGGCAGATATAAGGATCTGCCCGTTCTGCCCTTCTCGGCATTTGGGGCGCTAGCCATGGCGCGTCCGGGCGATGATCCGAATGGGGGTTCTTCTCAGTTTTTCTTCTTTTTGTTTGAGCCAGAACTAACCCCAGCAGGCTTGAATCTGTTGGATGGACGCTATTCCGTTTTTGGTTATGTGACAGAAGGCAAGGAAGTCCTAGAGAAGCTGAAGCAGGGTGATCAGATTACATCTGCCAAGGTGCTACAGGGGTTAGAAAACTTGGTGCAGCCTGCTTAAGATGCATGGTTTCAGAACAGCCGGATGAATTGAAACTTCGTTTCAATTCATCCCAATATCGTTAGGACAGTTTTATGGTGGTTTTAGAGTGGCTTGTATTGTTAGGTTTAGGAGGCTTGGTCTTCTGGTCGATCGTCAATTTGATCCGAACGAACCAGCAACAACAGCGACTCGAAAATGCTTTTTATCGCATTTTGGAAACCCAAAATAGTTGCATTTCTCTAATTCAATTAGCAGCAACGGCAAGAGTAGACGCACCGATTGCCCGTCAGTATCTCGATACGCAGGCGCAAGCCTTTGGCGCTTTGCCAGAAGCTGACGCGGAAGGCAATGCATTTTATCGGTTTCCTAAATTGCAACGATTTGAGTCTACGAGGGGACGATTTTAGAGCGTCCAGATAGGGGAGCATCATGATGGACAGAACTGCTTATCAAGCCAACTGCAATGCCGTTGCGAGTTAAAGATCTGGGGGAACAGGGGCTGCTGCGGTTAGTTCAGTCGTTTTGTCCTGTGGACATTATTGGGGATGATGCAGCTCTGCTCACTCCCCATCCTGGACGATCGCTCGTCGTTACGTCAGATGTGCTGGTGGATGGGGTTCATTTCAGCGATCGCACCACAACAGCAACCGATGTGGGATGGCGAGCAGCGGCAGCGAATCTCTCTGACCTAGCAGCGATGGGTGCAACGCCTCTGGGGATAACTGTGGGCTTGGCGCTACCGGGTGAGGTGCCAGTTGCCTGGGTCGAAGGCGTGTATCAAGGCATGACCCACTGTCTGAATCGCTATGGCGCAGCGATCGTCGGCGGCGATCTCTGTAGATCGGCGGTGATCACACTTGCTATTACCGCTTTGGGCGAAGTCGCTCCCAATAGTGCTATTCGGCGGGGTAATGCTCAACCCGGCGATGCGATTCTGGTGACGGGGGCGCATGGTGCCTCTAGAGCCGGACTAGAGCTGTTGTTGTATCGTGAAGCTGGACAATCGCTGAGTTTGGAAGCACGAAACGATTTGATCCAGGCCCATCAGCGTCCCCACCCTCGTCTAGATGTGTTGCCGCTATTCAAAATTCTGTCATCTAGTCGAATTGCGGGGATGGATAGTAGTGATGGACTTGCCGACGCAGTTCTGCAAATCTGTCGAGCCAGTAGCGTGGGTGCCAGAATTGAGCGCGATCGCATTCCCATGCCGGAAGCCTTTCAGCGATGGCTCTCTCCAGACCAGGCGCTGAATTGGGCACTATATGGAGGGGAAGATTTTGAGTTGGTGCTCTGTTTACCACCGACTGAAGCGAGAGAACTAGTGCAACAGTTAGGCAAGCCAGCCGCTATCGTGGGTACCATTACAACCGATCAGGAAGTTTGGTTAGTGGATTCCCAAGACAAAAACCTCGATCAGCAATTAATGCTCGATCGAGGTTTTCAACACTTCTAACAAATCGTTTGGTATTTTGAGATTCCTAACTTGTTCCTCGCTTCTCGATGGAACATGGGGTGCGAGGCGCTGGCGCTGGCTTAGACACAGCAGAGCCGCGAGCCAGAGGTTAGTTTAGTAACCCTATGCAACCCACTTCTGAGCAACAATTTCAGCCAGGTCAACAACGCGCTGGCTATAACCCCACTCGTTGTCATACCAGGCAACGACTTTCACCATGTCGCCACCCATTACCATCGTCAGGTCAGCATCAACGATCGAAGATTCATCCGTTCCTGCATGGTCACTCGAAACCAAAGGCAAGTCGCAGTACTTCAAAACCCCTTTCATGGAACCTTCAGCAGCTGCCTTGAGGACTTCATTCACCTGTTCGGCGATCGTGCTCTTCTCCACATTCACGACCAAGTCAACAATAGAGACGTTGGGCGTGGGAACCCGCAAAGCAATCCCGTTCAACTTGCCCTTGAGTTCAGGCAGAACCAGGGCAACTGCTTTTGCCGCCCCTGTAGAGGTGGGTACGATGTTAATCGCCGCTGCTCGTGCCCGACGCAGATCGCGATGACTGGCATCCAGCAATCGCTGATCGCCGGTGTAGCTATGGGTGGTGGTCATCGTGCCTTTGATAATACCGAAGTTATCGTTGATGACTTTGGCAACGGGGGCTAAGCAGTTGGTGGTGCAACTGGCGTTACTGATGATGTGATGGATATTGTGGTCGTAGTCTTGATGATTGACACCGACAACAAAGGTGCCATCCTCATTTTTGCCAGGCGCTGTAATCAAGACTTTCTTAGCTCCCGCATTGATGTGCTTACTTGCACCTTCTTTGCTAATAAAAACGCCCGTTGCTTCAATAATGAGATCGATGTCCCAGGCTTTCCAGGGCAGGTTTTCTGGGTTACGATCGGAAGTACACTTAATCGTATGACCATTAACTGTAATGGTGTTTTCATCCGCCTCGATTGTGGCATTCGTCAACTTGCCTAACATCGAGTCATACCGCAGCAGATGGGCGTTGGTTCGAGGATCAGAAGTATCATTAATTGCGACGACTTCAATCTGGCTATTTTGCCTGGTCAACCAGCAACGCATAAAGTTGCGCCCGATGCGCCCAAACCCATTAATTGCTACTCTAATCACTGCGTCTTGCCCTCTGCTTCTTACTAAGGAATGGTCAGTCAATTACTCGTAATGAACCCGATCATACCCCAAAGGTTGATCCGGATTGAATCTCATACCTATGACATACAAATAAGTATAAATGCTTAGGATGTACTTCGTTCGTACCTTTTTGAATTATTGGGGATCGCTCTCAATCTGATTAAAAAAATTTATCCTTAATTATTGAAATTGGTAGTTCATTTTTGTTATTTTGTGCTGTGAATCGTTTCATATTAAACTCTGAAAGCAATTTATTAGTCTATCAGGTTTGATAAAGTTGATGAGTCAGAATGTAATGTCTGACGGTCTCCGGCACAAGATAACGAATTGATCGCCGCTCGCGACAATGCTGTCTCACCAAACTCGAAGAAATCTCCATGAGCGGCATCTGCAATATCTGCCAGCGCAGAGGAAGCGATCGCACCAATTGATCGCCCCCTTGTTGGAGTCTCTCATCCCCCAGTCCCTGACTTGCAGGAGACTTCATTCGGGGAGCAACGAGCCAATCACATTGGGCAATCAGTTCTGGAGCGTTGTGCCAGCGCGGTAAAGTTTGAAAGGCATCCAGACCCACAATCCAGAACCATCGAATGTTTGGTTGCTGAGTTTGTAAGTCCTGAAGAGTGTCAATTGCATAGGAAGTGCCTGAGTGCTGAGCTTCAATGGTAGAACAAGCGAAATTGGGATGATCGGCGATCGCTCGTTGCACCATGGTTAGGCGATGCTCAAACGCGGGGAGTGCAGCCGTTTTGTGAGGGGGGTGGAACGTCGGCACCCAAAGCACTTGATCGAGTGAACATTGATGCAAAGCAGTTTCAGCGATTAACAAATGCCCCCAATGAACGGGATTAAATGTGCCGCCAAAGATGGCAATTTTCTTCTGCATGATTTTGGAGTCGATGGAATGTAAACTGCTTGACCTGGTATCTGGACTCAGCGTTTTGGATGCTTCTGACTTCTGAGATTTGCAAGAAGCAACGCTGATACTTCCCAAAAACAACGATCGCCCCAATGGTCTGGAGCGATCGTCTCAATTTAATCGCAGTAAACGAGAGGCATGCCCTCTCAGCCCATCCAATTTACTTAACCGAAATCGCGTCTACCTCAACGGTCTCATCGGTCGCCGGTGCAGGATCGGTTGCAGTGTCTGGCTTACGAAATTTGACCCGCTCGATCAGCAATTGGGAAACCTCAGTGGCTAAGAGCGTAATTAAAATGCCATCATCAATCCAGCCAAAGATGGGGATGAAGTCTGGCGAAATATCGATCGGACTAAGCAAATAGGCGAGTGAACCTATAATAATCCACCAACGATATTTGGGGTTACGAAGCGTCGTACGATACCAGTTGTAAATTGATTGGACTGAGAAGTTCATGGTTATACCCTCCGATTACAATTCTTATGGTCGCAAAGTGCCTGTCAAAGCGCTGGTGTGGATATCCCTCCGATTTCTCTTGAGAACCGAATCAGGATGCGAAAGATGCGTATTATAGAGGTCGAAAGAATGTTTACGGAGTCTTTCTATTCGTTTAGGTTCCCATGTTCATCCAGAAATGAGGACTCTCTCTAGGCGGAATTGGGTTGGCAAACTTGCAATCAGTGTTTAGTGTGTAGTTCTGAGTTTCTATGGCAGGACAATTTCTAAAAAGCAATTCCTGCTTAGGTAAGAGAGTTAGGGAGGTTCAAAGAGCAAAAGTGAATATTCCGGACATTTTTCGAGCGGGCGGGATAGCCATGTTTCCGCTGCTCATCCTCTCAATTCTGTCGCTGAGCACCATCATTGAGCGATTGTGGTTTTGGTTTAAGATTTTGACCAAAGAAAAAGAAACCGTTATTCGTGTGGTGGAAACGGCTCGACGCGATTGGGAAGCTGCAACTGAAGTGGCAAGACAAGCCAATGATCAACCGATCGGACGGTTACTTTATGCACCTTTGCAACTGTACAAGCCTGATCCAGAGTTATTTCGGTTAGCATTGGAGTCCACCGCCGACGAAGAACTGGCTGAAATGCGGCGGGGAGACAAGGTTTTGGAAGCCGTGATTGCACTTGCCCCCCTATTGGGATTATTGGGTACAGTGTTGGGGTTGATTGTTTCACTCAAATCTATCCGCCTCAGCGATATTGGCACCGCCTCAACTGCAGGAGTGACCACCGGCATCGGTGAAGCCCTGGTGAGTACTGCCAGTGGATTAATTGTTGCCATCATGAGTCTGGCATTTTATCGCCTCTTTCAAAGTTTCCTATTTAGCCAGATTAAAATCTTTCGGAAGGCGGGCAATGATCTGGAGTTGCTTTACCGACAAAAATGGTCTTTATCAGGTCATGATCAGGCTTCACCAGACGCATCCAGGGATGCTGGGCGCGTAAAGCCAGGTGAGACGGGAGTAACTGACATCAGCTAGGGTTCTGGTTACAGTGCATGACGTTGAAATGGCTTTTTGTCTTAAATTCGCGTCTTCAGATGAATCAGGCACAATCGCCTGTCTATCGATTCCTCGTTTTCATCCTACAACCGTATGAAGATTCATCTAGATACTCCCGCTGAAGAAGTGCAGATTCAACTCATCCCCTTGATTGATGTAATTTTCTGCATTCTGACGTTCTTTATTCTGGCAGCGTTGCAGTTGACTCGTCCTCAATCCATCAATGTAGATTTGCCGACTGCGAAGACGGGGGTCTCTCAAATGCGAGAAACTTTAGTGGTCACACTGAGTCCCAGTGGACAGATTTATGTTGACAAGGAGCAAGTGGGACTCAATCAACTTTATTTGTTGTTGGATGAGTACCACCGCAATAACCCGAATGGACTGTTGGTGCTCAATGCTTCTCAGTCAGCGCTTTATAACGATGTTGTGCAGGTATTGGATTTGATGCGGGTGGTCGGGGGCGATCGGGTCGCGTTAGCTGTTCAGCCAGGCAACCCCAATCCTGCCGCTACAACTCCGCTGACACCAGGTGCTCCCAATCAATTTAATCCTGCGAATCCCTTGGGTATTCCAGGTTCAAGCAATCCATCTAATTCAGGACAATACCAGTTTCCGACCAATCCGGGACAATCTCCAGGCTTGTTGAATCCCAGCACTTCCCCTGGGAGTTTACCGGGAGCTTCACCCAATACACTGCCCAGCACTGCCCCTGGCTCCAGCTCTACGCAGCCAGGTGGTCTCCCCCTTCAGCCACCGCCCCCTGAAACCTCTGGGTCTAGCAATTAACTCAGTTCTTCGCGGGGTGGGTCACAATTGCGTTCTAAGAGGAGACGCTGCTCGGCACGAGCGATCGCTCGGTGGGTGCTTTCGACCGCATTCAGGTCAACCGAAATGGAAGAAATGCCCCATCGCACCAGATGATCAATAATTTCTGGATATTGAGCGGGTGCCTGTCCACAAATGGAGCAAGGAATCTGATATTGTCTGGCGGTGCGAATCAGATGGGCGATCGCTCGTAACACAGCCGGATGGCGTTCATCCAGTCCCTGAGCCATTTGTGGTCGATCTCGATCGATCCCTAATATTAATTGGGTGAGATCGTTAGAACCAATGGAGATTCCCTGTGCGCCTGCTTTCACGTAATCTGGTAAGAGCAACAGCATAGAAGGCACTTCTGCCATTAACCAAAGCTGAAAGTGATGGTTGTGCAATAATCCAGCCTGCTCCACCCGCTGACGACAAAAGGTAAATTCTTCAACCGTTCTGACAAAAGGCAGTAGCAGATGCACATTGTCATACCCCTGTTGATGAATTTGTGCCAAAGCAAGCAATTCTAGCTCAAAGAGTTCGGGATGGCGCTGATAACTCAAGGTGCCTCGCATACCCAGCATAGGATTCGTCTCCACTGGCAGAGCATCTCCCCCCTCTAGCCCCTGAAACTCATGAGTCCGCAAATCGAAAGAGCGATAGAAAACGGGTTGCGGAAAAAAGGCTTTGGCAAATTGGCTAATGTGGTTGATTAGACGATCAACGAGTTCTACCTGTTGTCCCCTTTTGAGCCATAGTGAAGGGTGTTGCTGGTCTAACGCACTGATCGCCATGAGTTCGGCACGCAGCAAGCCCACCCCATCCAGGGGGTATTTTGCAGCAATCTCAAGGGATTCTATTTGGCTCAGATTTACGAATAATTGAGTGCCTGTGATTGGGAGATCTGAAACAGCGGGCGTGGTGTCCATGGGGAGAAGATAATTCGCTGTTTGATCAGCCATTTCTCGATCGGAAACTGCATTGAGCGGGGCGGGGGGAGCCGGTTCCAGCCGAGAAATTTCGCCGCGATCGCTATCAAGCAAAATCCGATCGCCATTGCGAATCAGTTGGGTGGCATTCACGGCTCCCACAATGGCTGGAATTCCCAATTCCCTTGCCAGAATAGCTCCATGACTGGTCATCCCTCCTTGTTCGGTAATGATTCCAGCCGAGCGCTTGATCAGAGGTAGCCAGTCTGGTGTGACGAAGGGCAACACTAAAATTGCCCCGGAAGCGATATTAATCGGAATTTTGATGGGATTAGTGAACACTTTTGCAGTGGCGATCGCCCTGCCCCGCCCGACGGACGTCCCCGCTAATAACTGCTTTTGGATCTCAGGGGTACTTGCGGCAGAAAGGGTGGACTGTTGACTACTGCCAGACAGGAATCGGCTCGTCCCCGATCGGGCTCTTGATTGCGTTTCTGATCGGCGTCCTGCCAAATACAAAGGATCAATCTGAGTGAGGTGCAACCGAGGGCTGGCTGATATTTTGTCCACATCCAAAACCCACTCAAATGCTAAGGTGCTGCCTAATTCCGCCACTAGGGTGCGCGTAAATTGAATCAACGCTTGCAGCTGAGTTTCGGTCAGCGCCGATTGTCGCTGTTGCTCTTCACTCAGCGAATAGGGCTGAATACAGGCTTCTGCGACACGGGCAGGGGCTGGAGCAGCTTCTGTAATTTGATAGGCAAGCGTCTTATAGCCCAATTGTTTCAAAAGCACGGTGCTACTATCGGCTTGCACTTGATAAACATCCGGCGAAACCTCACCCCGCATGAGGGCAACTCCCAATCCCCAACTCGCCTGAATCGTAAACGTGGTGTTGCGCACCTGAACGGTTCCTGCTGAAATTGCGGGATAGGCAGGCTGCACCAGAACAGCTAAATTAATCGTCTGTAACTGAATACCCAATCGTTGCCAGTAGAAAAGATTTCTGGCTCTAAATATTTCTGACCAAATATTTTTTAAAGACTGAGCCACGCTCTCAGGTTCGTTCCAACAAATTTGAGTTTCCAGCAGCCCCCTGAGTTCGTTAAAGCCTGGAACCTGAACACTTCGTCGGACTATGCCCGATCGCAGCGAAAGTGAGGGGCGCAACATCACCACCGACGATCGCAACGATTTTACAGCTGTATCAATCTGGGCTAACCTTTCGTCCGAAAAGGGTGCCGACTGAATACTCTGACGAATTTGACGGGCAATTTCCTGTAACTGGCGGGAATTCTCAATATCGATGTAGAGAGAAGAACTGGACAAATCCGCAAAAAGTGGATCGAGCCAGTTAATCGTCCCTAAAAAATCTCGAAAATCTTCACCAGAAATGACAAATCCAGGAATGACTGGATATCCTTTCTGCAAGAGAGAACTGAGATAAAATGCTTGCTCTCCGACGAACGCGCGATCGCTGGTTTGAATCTGGTCAAGCCAGTAAAAATTATCCACAGTCACCGCTGATCTGAACATGCTTATCTTAGGTCAACATACTTACCAGCTCTTGCTTGTTCATAATCAATGAATATTCAGGAAAGGACATTCACCTCTCGCTTTTTTAAAAAGGTTGAATACCCCAAAAAATATTAGGTTCGAGTCGCTCTACTATTCTCGGATGACTGAAATAAGTATCCTGTCTAAATGGCTAGCCCAATTTCCTGCAATCGCTGGGTCAAGTATTCGCCTGCAGAGATCGCTGGAAATTTGGCTTGTCCCCCTGTTCTCGCCACACACTTGGGTAATGGAGAGAGATCGATTTCAGGGCGCGGATGGGCAAAAAATGGCATGGAGAAGCGGCGATCGCGATCGTTGTTAGGATTGACCACCCGGTGCGTGGTGCTTTTAAATAAACCGTTGGTGATTTGCTGGAGCATATCTCCACCGTCTACGATGATTTGCCCCGGCAAAACAGGAACCGATAACCAGCTACCGTCTTGTTGCAACAGTTCTAACCCATCTGCAGTCGCCTCGCAAAGTAGCGTGATCAGGTTGATATCCTCATGAGGAGCAGCCCGTAATCTGTCAGGATCGCCTTCCAGGGGCAGAGGTGGATAGTGGATGACGCGCAAGATAGAGTCGCCATCTCTTACCATTTCTCGCAATAAGGAACGGGGTTCACTCAGGTACAGGGCACAAGCTTCTAATAACTGGGCAGCGCAGAGGTCTAGCTGGGTATAAAGTTTCGCCAGAATCGGATGGAAAGCGGGAACTTCTGAAGGATGCAAGTTGGGCGGATATTTGGCTGCTAATGGATGCTGAAGCGGCAGATCTCTGCCTAAATGCCAAAATTCTTTCAGATCTGGGGTGGCGGAGTCTTTTGCATGTTCTTGCCCAAAGCGGGTAAACCCTCGTTGCCCCTTGAGTTGGCGTTTTTCGTAACGCAACTTAACCTCTTCAGGAAGATGAAAAAAAGCTTCTGCCACGGCATAGGCTTGCAAAATCAGCTCTGCATCAATCCCATGATTTACGATCGTAAAAAAGCCAATTTCTTCTAGCGCGATTCCAATAGTGTGTACGAACGTCTGGACAGTAGACTCATCACCAGCAGTGAAATCATTCAAATCAACTACTGGAACGGATTGGAGGTGCATGATGAAGTTTGGGATGTAGATTTGCTGGAATTGGCAACCGCTCAGTCATCCGTCAGGATTGATTTTGCACCGATCTTACGATTTTGCATAAGAGGAAGAGATTGATATGAAGCACCCAGATCCACAGAACCCTGCGCAAAAAGCTTGAGGTAAAAGGGATTGAACGATCGTCCAGCCTCATGATTACCTCGGTGGCTTCCTGACTCTGCTGATCATTGCTTGCGACCAGCCTAGCCTTGCCAAAGCACTGGAGGCTACCCCTTCATTCAATCAATAATTTTATTGCCCGGATTTTTCCGATTCGGTTTCTACCACCAACCAGTTGAGTTCAGCCCCTCTTCTGACATAAGGTTTGCATAGGTTGCCTTGTTGGTTGACCTGAATCAGACGCTGTCTCAGATAAGGATGGGAGATGATTACTGCGCTTGTTCTGTTGGCTGCACTAGGTATTTTGGTCTGGGGCTTTTACCGCGCTAAACCGTTTGGCAAATTAGGCATTCTTGCCTGGTTGCAATCGGTTGCCCTGATGATTCCCTGGTTATTGTTTTTTGGTTTATCAACCGCGGGAATTTATCTCAATCTGGTGAGCGTGCTATTTCTCTTTGTTGCATCTACTGGAATTTACATTTTTCTCGGCAATCGGCTGCGAATCGCAGCGAAAGAACGGGCAGAGCTGTCGCTGTCAAAAGCTGCCAATTCCTCTGAACAGACTGATTTGACAAATTCTGACCCTACTTCGATCGAAAGCCTGGGCGCAGAAAAAGCTTCTGGGCAGTCTACTGTGGCAGAGCAGCCGGAGATCGTGCCGATTCCTGCCGAAGATTTGGCAGCAATTCGGGGGATTTTTGGCATTGACACTTTTTATGTGACAGAAGCGATTCCCTACCAAGAGGGGGCGATTTTGAAGGGGAATTTGCGGGGAGACCCCGAGTTGATTTATCAGCGTTTGTCTGAAAGTCTACGGGAACGACTAGGCGATCGCTATCGCCTCTTTTTAGTCGAAAACCAGGATACCAAGCCCGTGATGATTGTGCTGCCAAGTAGCAGCGATCCTCAGCCTTCTACACTACCGCAAAAGATATTTGCAGCAGTTTTGTTACTGGCAACGATCGCTGCCAGCTTGGAAACTGGCGGATTACTTCAAGGGTTCGATTTCTTCACTGCCCCGGGTCGCTTTCAGGAAGCGCTGCCGATTAGTCTAGGAATTTTGGCAACGCTGGCAGCTCATGAAATTGGGCATCGAGTCCTCGCCAACCGATACCAGGTGCGCCTGAGCCCGCCATTTTTTATTCCAACCTGGCAATTGGGTTCTTTTGGCGCATTCACTCGCTTCGAATCACTTTTGCCGAACCGCACCGCGCTATTTGACATTGCCTTTGCGGGTCCGGCAGTGGGGGGGCTCTTGTCGTTGGGCATGGTATTGCTTGGGTTGCTGCTCTCTCATCCAGGGAGTTTGTTCCAGGTGCCTTCGCCTTTTTTCCAGGGATCAATCTTAGTCGGGACGCTGGCGCGTGTGGTAATGGGGGCAGCTGTACATGAACCGATCGTGGATGTGCATCCCTTGGTTGTAATTGGTTGGGTAGGATTAGTGATCAATGCCCTCAACCTCATGCCTGCGGGACAGTTGGATGGCGGACGGGTGGTACAGGCAATCTACGGACGCAGGATTGCGGGTTGGACGCGCATTGCAACCCTGATCTTACTGGGGCTGGCATCTTTGGTGAATCCGCTGGCGCTATATTGGGCGATCGTCATTCTCTTCTTACAGCGAGATTTAGAACGTCCCAGCCTGAACGAACTCACAGAACCGGACGATGCACGTGCTGCCCTGGGATTGTTGGCACTTTTTCTGATGGTTGCTACACTGCTACCTTTAACCCCTAGCTTGGCTGGTCGCCTGGGAATTGGTGGATAGAATGGTTGCTCCTCCCCCCGTTTTGCTCGTGTTGGATCTCAGCGCGCTGATGGCTGGCAAAACCCGTGCCTGGCAAGAATTTTCACGATTGGGAGAATGCTATGTGCCTCAAGCCGTGTTGCAAGAAGTGCAGTATCTCTGTAACCGAGCCAGTGAGGTCGATCTGGAACAAACGGCAAGAGAGTTTATCCGGTTTTACCCTGCCAGTGGCTGGCAAGAAGCGCTTACCAGCGCCACTCATCCAGCGCTCCAACCACCCAAAGGTGTTAGCTTGAGCGGTAGAGCACGGTTGTCTCAGACGATCGCGGAATGCGCTTATGGCTTGTCCCAGCATCAGCTAGATGCCTTGGTTGTATTGGTTGCGAATGATCAACCACTGCTGAAGCGGATTCAAGATTTGGGAATTCCGAATCTTTGTGGAATTTCAGTGACTGCACTGGTGCAGTGGCGTCGTACCCACCAACGCCCTGGTTTGGTCAACCAGCAGTTGCAGCAGATGGTGCTAGCTGCAAATTCCACGACAGCTGCTGCCAAGGTGCCGATCGCGCAGGCTGATTCGTCTACTACAACCCTCGATCGTTCCCCTCCCTTGACGACGAGACCTGTTGCTAGACCTGCACCCATCACATCCCCCAGAACCCTGACGGTGGCTCCTCCCCCGCCTACCCATCGCCGCTCAGTCCACCCGTCTTTCATCTCACAAATGCTATCGGGCTTGTTGGCATTCGGCGTGTTTGCAATCGTTTTGCTCATCGGCTGGCGGCTGGCACAACCGACGAGCTTCGATCGTTTTTGGCAAACCACGATTACGCCTTTGCTGCCCGGTCACCCCCCTAAGAAACCTGCTAAGCCTGCACCTCCACCCAAGCACTAAAGCAGGGTATCCATTGATGGACAGGAACTTTGCCTGTATCTACCTGCGTCTAGCCAATAGAATAGAGCATCTTTTTCTGCTTATTCAATGCAGAAATACAGGCTGCCCATGCAAACCAAGAACGCTGGGTCACACTATTGCAATTGCGATCGCGGCAGACACATTGCTGAGATGTCCAGTTCGTAGCACTGCCAAAATCGCAAATCCACAATCCAAAATGGTATAAGATTTTGATTCACTTATCTATCTTTGGGGCAAAATTTGAGCGTTGCGGGGATGGGATGGGATGAACAACAACCAACAGCAATCAAAGCTTCTGCGTTTGATTCAGAAGTACCCAATTCAGCAAGTCATCGCGATCGCCGTCTTTGGCACTTTATCGGGGGGGATACCTATCACGGTGCCGAGCCAGGCTCAAATCCCCACGAATCCTCCAGCCTCTGAACAGTTGCCTACCGAAAATAAGCCTGTTCAGAACAATCGGCGTCGGGAACAGGTGCCCGTTTTTCTAGAAAATGCTGCTCGACAAGATTTATCCAATCAGTTGGGGATTCCTTTTAGTCAATTGCGTGTGATTCGTTCCGACCCTCGCACCTGGCAAGATACCTGTCTGGGGCTACCGCAGGCAAGTCAGCTTTGTGCCCAGACTGCGGTCGAAGGATGGCGGATTGTGCTGGCATATGAGCGTCAGACCTGGGTGTACCGAACCGATACCCAGGGGCAAGTAGTTCGGCTAGAGACCCCGATTCAGCGATCGCAAACCCCTCCAGAGGATGTCATTGCCATTGTCCAACAAACAGCAGCAACCCAACTTCAACGCTCTGCTCGTGACATCAACCTGGTGAAAGCCGAGTTCAAAACCTGGAACGACGATTGCTTGGAACTACCAGGAACAACGCAACTTTGTACACAAGTCGTGGTTCCCGGTTGGTTGGTCACCGTTTCAGCGGGGCAACAACGACTGGTCTATCGCACAACTCAGTCAGGGTCCATAATCCGGCTCGATGAAGCTGCCAGCCACATCGATACAGTCCCGTTGCCGAGCATTGTGTCTGATGCAGTTTTGCAAGCAGCCGCGCAAAAAATGAGTGCAGCCCTTTCTCAACTGAAGGTTGTAAAATCTAGTCAAATTGTGACTGATGGCTGTCTGAGTCTACCAACCCCGATCGAAGCCTGCTCCACCGAACCGATGCAAGCCTGGCGGGTGACGGTGACAAACGGACAACGACAGCTCATTTTTCACAGTAACTTAACAGGGACTGATATCCGGTGGAATCCACAAGCCAGTCAAACAACAGAAGTTGCCACCCTAACACCGACGTTGATTCCGATTGAGCAATTACCCCCCCCAATGGGCGCAAACGTTTTATTTCGGGCAACTGTCACGGGTGGGATTGCTGGACGCACGACCCAAACAACCCTAATGAATGATGGTCAATTGATTCGGGAACAGCTAGATGCAAAAGATAGCCAGGGAAATCCGGTGAAACCCTCTGTCAGCTATCTCTCACCCGCACAAGTGGTCAAGTTTATGCAATTTCTTGCCGACAAACATTTTGAAAGTTTCGATCGTCTCAACTATCCTGCGCCCCAGGGTGCTGCCGACTACATGATTATGACTTTGAGCAGTCCGGCGGTGACCACTCGCTACGCCGACATCAGCCAAAAACAGCTCCCTCTGCCCTTGCAAGAAATCATTCAAGCCTGGCAGCAATTAGGCAAGAAATAAGCGGTCGAGCGGCAATGCCAAAAAAGAGCGGGTCTGAAATCAGACCCGCTCTTTTTTCTTTTTAATGATGCAGTTGTCGAAAAAATTCTGGTCGGTTTGCCTTTGTGTCAGATTTGCACCTGGGTGCTGCTTTGCTGACATAGGGTTCTCCTAGAACGAACAACAAAATTAAGCGCTTTCCAGCCAATCGTAGATACGATCCAACTGCTCCAACGTCACCAACCCATACTGCCAGAGAATCATCGGCAGAGGGCCTGGATCTTGCTCTAAATGCCGCAAAGCGATCGCGATAGAAGGCGCTGAAAGCGCCAGTTCATCCTCCAAAAATTGTAAGAATCGTTTATATTTTGTCGAAGCCACGAAACTCATCACCTCCTTAAAACGAAATTCGTTGGATTAAGACACTATCTTGTAACATCTACTTCTAGTTGCGCGAACCTGATAGCCAGTCTTGCATCTGTCTACTGAGCTATCGGCATGAGTCTGCTCAAATACGCCACTCAATGAACCGATCGTTTTCTTATTTGCGATCGACTGGGCAACCTTTGATCTGGACTCTGCCTATTACTCTCGTAACCCGATCGGTCTCCTTCTGCTCAAAGCGTAGGGAGAGGGATAGCTTTATAACAGTCCCGATCTTTGCCACCTTAGTCGCTGACCAGGTGTATTACCACTGCACCAAACTTGGCTAGAAACTACATCCGAAAGCTTACAGAGAACCTGTCAACCTTTGGCGCGGATCACGTAGATAGATCGGATAAAAAACAGAGAATTGTCGAAATCGAGCTTTTAGTTTGAGATGCCAGCAAGAACCCCATTATCCGGGCTTACTGAATCTGAAATTAAAAACTGGAAAGCTTCAGGTAAGAAATCTGAGCGCTCAGACCAGACTTGACTTAGACAATCAGAATAACGAAAACTCACACGCTTGAACTCTGTCTGTCGAAAGAGTAGTGTATTTCTCCTAAAAAATTAGAGAGAAGATTGGTGGAGTGAATAAAGCAGACCGAAAGATTTCCAAAATTGGATTTCTCATAAGTCCGCGATCGTTTCTCCCAGAATACAGCTCTAATTATGAATATTGTATCTAGATTAAAAAAGTTTTGTAAAGTTTTGCAAGCAAAACGCTAAAAGCCGCAAATTCCAAAATTACCCCTATAAGGCATCCTCAGAGGTTGGTTTATTTTTTGTAGTTAAAAATTCAATTTTGACCCGATCTCCAGACTGAATCCCTAATTCCGCGGCTCTTCCAGCTCTCAGCTCCATTACCTGATCGATCGGCACTCTGGGACCATAGACAGGGCAAGGCTCCTCAGTGCAAGGAGGCACCTTTGCCGCAACCTGCTGAACAACGCCTTTTCGCAGAAAAACCATATCCAGGGCAACGGGGACATTTTTCATCCAAAAACTGACAGGTCGGGGCGGATCAAACGGAAACAACATGCCCCGATTGGCAGGCAAAGCGGGGCGATGCATCAACCCCATCGCTTGCTGAAAAGGGGTTAACGCCACTTCTAGTTGAATGACCTCTCCCGCCGGCAGTGTTGCTAGCGCAGAAACCGGTAATTGTTGTCCCTGAAATGACGTCTGAGTTGCCGGGGCACGTGACCCCGCGATCGGAGTTTCTCTAGAACCAATTCCAACGACAGGTAAAGAGCAACTCATCAACAAAATCCCCAAACCCAAACTGAGTAAGTAACGGCGATCCATACCTATGACTCTCTCAAAACGTAACCGACCCCACGCACTGTCTGAATCAAGCGCTTTTCGCCCTCATCTTCAATCTTGAGCCGCAGGTAACGAATATAGACTTCAATCACGTTCGACTCACCCATAAAATCGTAACCCCAAACATTTTCTAAGATTTGTTCGCGAGTCAGGACTTCCCGAGGGTGTTCCATCAGGTACTTCAGCAACTCAAACTCTTTCATTGTGAGTTCAATTGCCCGACCACTCCGCAGTGCGCGCCGAGTCGCTAAATCTAATACCAAATCTCCAAATCGCAACTGTTCTGAACTGTGGACATCTGGTTGCAGGTACATGCGAACCAGTTTCAAAAAGTCTTCCGTTCGATAGGGTTTCAGAAAGTAGTCATCGGCTCCGGCTTCCAGACAGGCAACGCGGTCTTCTACGGTATCCCGTGCCATCATCATCAAAACAGGAATCCGAGTGCCTGCATTCCGCAAATTGTTGCAGAAGGATAAGCCCGATTCTCCTGCTAACATGCGATCGACCACAACCAAAGCAGGTTGCAGATCGATCACATGACGCATACCGGTTGCAATGTCCGTTGCGATCGCAGTGTCATATCCCGATTCTTGTAAATCGAGCACCACATGCTGAGCTAACACCTCATCGGTCTCAACCAGCAGGACACAAGGATTTCGATCAAGGGTTGCTGTGCTCATACGTGCTTGCCACCTGAATGTTCGCCCCAACTAAAGTAGAGGATACGCAATCATACTCTACACTTTTCCCTTGTTGTAGCATGGCAACTCAGAGATAAGGGCAACTTATCTTCACGGCAACTCCACTGAAGTGGGTTTAGCCACATGGGGCAACCCCCACCCCAATTTTTCACGCAGGATTCGGAAAAATTCGATATCCCTGAGACGGATGAATCTGGCTGTATAAGGCGATCGCTGAATCCGCACACGATCGTCTGGAAGAATATAGCAACCCGCATTCCCATCTGCCACCATGACAAGGCGATTGGGGTTGGCTGGAAAAATAGTAATCGGCTCCTGGTCTGAGAAAACCAGCGCTCGTGATGCCAGCGAATGGGGGCAAATGGGGACAAGTTGCAGTACTGGCACATCAGGCGTCACGACCGGTCCCCCTGCCGAGAGAGAATAGGCAGTAGAACCTGTGGGGGTGGAAACAATAATGCCATCTGCAGCAATATCAACCGGAGCATGTTTACCAATTTCAATCTCAAAATGGCACATGCTGGTGAGTGGCTCTCGATGAATGACGACTTCATTCAGACAGAGAGCTTCCCAGAGCAGGGTTTCCTCTCGAAACAATTGCACGGTTAGCATTGCCCGTTCTTCGATGGTGAAGTTGCCGTTTAAGACACCTTCGATCGCAGGCTGCAACTGATTCAGATAAGACTCAGTAAGGAACCCCAAATGTCCCGTATTCACGGTGAGGAGGGGAATACCACAAGGGGCAACCTGGCGGAAAGCAGACAACACTGTGCCATCGCCTCCCAAGACTAGGGCAAACTTCATCTCGCTATTGAAGCCGGGGGGCGTCAGATAATCGATGGGGGTGTGACAGACGGGCCGATCGGGTTCCGAATAACCCAAAATCCCCCCCTCTCCCGTCGCCATGCAAACTTCCCAGCCTTCAGAAGTTAGCTTGTCTCGCCATTCTTCGGCAATCCGACAAGCGATCGGCTTGATATCGTTGTAAATAATGCCAGCTTTGGGCACACTTAAAAACCCGGTTTCTGTAGATGTTCAAGTAGAGAGGAATATACCATTCTCAATCGCTCTCTGTCAGACTAATCCGCTTTTGAAGTGAAGGCATCACAGAACCATCACTTCTGCCGCTCTTTTAGGTTGGCTGTGATCGCCAGCGAGGTCTAAGGGAATTTGCTACGCTCTAAGCGTCAGCAGCCAGCGATAAGTTCAACCTCTGACCGATTCGCTAAGAAGGAGGCGACATTATCAGCGCAAGCCGACCTGGCAGTTAATTGACTGTTATGGTTAGGATACAAAATCTTGCGCCCTAAGGAATCTGCGGATTAATAATGTGCCCAGCAGTCAGGTTTTGACTACGCTCAACCTTCAGTTGTCGCGGACTGAGCGTAGTCGAAATCTAAACCGCTGGTATTTTATTTTCATGCAAGTCCCTAAACACCAAAGAGATCGAATGGATAGTTTTTCAGCTGAAAACTGCCTCACGTTTCGTCCGTTCGTCTGCTCTTAAAATCTGGGATAGGTTCGTTTGGAACCCTCTTTTTCTTTAAGGGGCTTATAGTTTAGCTCCTTAAGCTTTTTCATAATTCGCCCAAAATAATCCTGCATATAGGATTCTAAAGTGGTTACCTCTTGGGCATCGATACCAAAAACGCGGTAGGTTTCTTCCATCGAAGCATTAAGTGGTTTACCCGTGGCTAATACTTCGGTGAAGGCGAGTCGATCGGCAACGTTCCAAGTCCACTGGAAGAAGCGAGCGATCCGTCGGACTGCGCGCAAAAGCCCGATCGGCAAACGCGCGATGCGGGCATCTTGTCCAGACAACCGTTCACAAAGACGGATAATTTCATAGGCAGTCCAGGCACGTGGTCCCACAACAGGGAAGGTTTTTTTCTCGCTTTCAGGAACAGACAGTGCTTTTACAGCAAATTTGGCAATATCTTGAGTATCCATATAGGCGATCGGGGAGGTTTCACCCATCACCCAAACGGCCTGCTTTTCCAGCAATGGAATCGCATATTGTCCGATTAGACCTTGCATAAAACCACAAAGGCGCAAAATCGTATAGTTTAAGCCCGACTCTGCCAGAAAAGTTTCCGTACAGTTTTTAATATTCATTAATGGGACGTCTGGATATTTTTCAGCATCCAGGATCGAGAAAAAGATAAAGCGCTCGACACCAGCCGCTTTTGCAGCCTGAATCAGGGCAACTTTGCCGTCCCAATCGACTTGTTGAATGCTGAGGGAGTCGGTAGGGCGGGCGGTCGCAGCATCAATCACTGCAGTGACCCCTGTCAGCGCAGCTTTAAGTGTTTCGGGTTCGCACAAATCAGCTTGCACCAGTTCGGCACCCCATTCTTTGAGAAAAGCAGCTTTCTTAAAATTTCTGACTAGACAGCGAACCTCGTGCCCTTCATCAAGCGCCCGCCGAGTCACTTGCCTGCCTAAGGTACCAGTCGCACCTGTAACTAATAAATTCATGAGAGTTTTTGTGACAGATTCTTAACTTTTAATAAGATTTTATCAGAAATTTCCCGATCGGCTCAGAAAGTCAGTCACTCTTTTCCTAAAACACACCGATGTTGCGAATCGGCAGATAGACGAATGAATTGGGAGGCTAAATTGTAAGACGGATTCAGATCTTTCATTGGTAGTAAGTCTGGCCAGCGCCAAGGAACTAAGGTTGGACTTCGGGCCCACAATGAAGAATTGCCAATTGAAAAAATGGCGCGGCGGCAGGTCACTGTGAGGCGGGCAACGCACGTGAAAAGGCACATGCTTCAACTTTTGCCAACTTTGAAGCTTTTAGACGAGGAGTCCGTCAGGATAAATTGGTGGGAGCACTCCTAATAAATAAAAACCATTTTTGAGATATTTGGAAGGTTTTCAACCCCTCCAAACAGTCTTGACAGACCCTTAAGATGCAGCCTTGTTAAGAGGGTGTCTGAAAAGGTCTCGCTGCAATCTTGAGCACTCAGAGATCCCCTAGCCCCCTTAAAAGGAGGGGTCAGCCTCAAAGTTCCCCTCTTTAAAAGGGATTTAAGGGGATCGTGTCTGTTGCTACTTGCGAAAGGACTTTTAAAGCATCCTCATAAGGATGAGTTCGGAGATGAACAAATTTGACCGCAAAGGTCACTGTGATAAATCTTTGTTTGTCAAAATACCGAACCGATTTCCTGGCATCTTGATACAAAGGCGCTTTGGTCAAGGCGATCAAGCTTGAGGGGCTTTCTCAAGGGAGGAAGAATGGCGCACGATCGCTACGCACAGCAAGTCAGGTTACACAAAAGTCCTGAATTATTAAAGCTTGCCTGGAGACCCAGTTGATCGAATACCGAAGGTGAGATAACAACAGTAATGAATGATGAGTCTTGGATCAGCACTGACGCTCACCATTCATTACTCGTACCCATTGCCTACTCTTCTCCTCCCTGAATTTTGAGCAACAGGAAGCCAACCGATAAACCGACCAAAATCAGCGAAAAAGACAAAAATGCTGCATTAAAAATTTCACCGTGCATTACGTGAGTGCTCCTGAACTGTTAAGTATGGGGCGATCGCTCTGTTTACTGATCTATTTAATTGATTGATCAATCAGAGAAAGATTTCTATAAGATTTGCCCGTATGGAGTATTGTAAACCAGGTTGGTAAACGAGTCGTCATGCGATTTTCACAGGGTTTGCTGATACCAGCACCACTTGCTAAAGCCCGCTAGAGCGGAACATCGTTAGGATGAGAATGAGCATGGGAGAATCGGTAATGGGGAAGTTGCTGGCAACATTGGCGAGATCGGGAGCGCAACCACGGTTATTAGTAACGATCGGCGATCCGGCCGGGATTGGCGCAGAGGTGGTGTTGAAAGCATTGGCAGACCCCGCGATCGCCTCACTTTGTCAAGTCACTGTCGTGGGCAATCGATCGCTATTGCAAGCGACCTATGAACAACTGCGCCAGGTAAATGCAACTGTGCCGTTGGCTGATCCAGCGCAGCTCACTATGTTGGAAATTGAGTTGGGCGTAGAGTCGCAAATTGTGGTGGGGCAAGAGAATGCTGCCAGTGGAGCGGTGAGCTTTGCCTATTTAGATGCCGCGATCACAGCCTGCTTGCAAGGCAAATTTCAGGGAATCGTCACTGCACCTATTGCAAAATCTGCCTGGAAAGCCGCAGGTCATCCCTATCCTGGGCAAACGGAACTGTTGGCAGAACGGGCAACCGTGGAACGATTTGGGATGTTGTTTGTGGCTCGATCGCCTCACACCCACTGGACCCTCCGCACCTTACTTGCCACCACGCACATTCCTCTCCATCAGGTAGCAGAGACTCTGACCCCTGCCTTACTGACTGCCAAACTGGATCTGCTGGTGGATTGTTTACATCAAGACTTTGGCATCTCAGCCCCTCATATTGCGATCGCGGGACTTAATCCGCACAGCGGCGAGCAGGGGCAACTGGGACGGGAAGAAGTGGACTGGCTGATTCCCTGGGTGCAAGCAACCCGCGATCGGTTGCCTGCCGTGCAATTAGAAGGACCCATTCCACCGGATACCCTCTGGGTCAAGCCGGGGCAAGCTTGGTATGGTCTACCACCGCTAGCGACGCAAAATCCAAAATCCAGAATCCAGAACTCAGCAGATGCTTACCTAGCGCTCTACCATGATCAGGGACTGATTCCTGTTAAGCTGATGGCATTCGATCGCGCAGTCAACACTACGATCGGTTTACCGTTTATCCGCACTTCCCCCGACCATGGTACTGCCTTCGACATTGCCGGGAAAAACCTGGCTGACGCGACCAGTATGAAGGCAGCTTTACAATTGGCGACAGAACTTGCCCAGCAAAAGCAAATTATCTGTGACACAATTGTTCATTAAGCTACAAAACGTAATCAGATTGATCGGTGCAAGCGGTGAACCCTGGTAAAAGGTGGGTTAGCAAACCGATAGAAAAACCTAAACCTTCGGGGCGATCGTCCCCATTTACAACCAGAATGTAACTGTCAACACTTGCTGACTTTCGCAATCTTTATTAATATAAGTAAGCAATCGTTAGCGTAAAAATTAAAATAGTTCAGTATATAGGACTACAAAGTCTTTTATATAATGAGCACACCTCCACTCATACAAACGCTTTACCGATTCATCCTACGCCTTTACTAATAGCTAACTTCAGGGTCGAGTCTAAGCAGGTCATTATGGTTCAATCAATGCAATATTCCCTGGATATGATCCAGGACGAGGCACGTCATCTCGTTCAACGAGGTATGATTAGTCGTCAACAACCTATCTATGTTCTTTGTAACTACATTCCTGCACGTGAGTGGGCTTGTATTGAGTTCGAACTGGAACGTAGTAACTTTTTGTTAAGAGATAAAATCGGTGATTTGATGGGTCGTGAGGAATGGTCTAACGACTAAAATTCTGCTCACAAGCGAGCCAGAATTAGCTCTGTCCAGCAAGGGGCTTTTGGGGAAACCTGAAAAGCCCTCTTTGCTTTTGAGCAAGGCTGAAGGATGGTAACGTGGGGGCAAGCCCATCACAACAGATGGGAGGATGGGTTACAGAAAATTGCAGAGATTTTCAACGAATGTTTCGCCCTACTTGCGGCAATTTGCTTGCATCTAGGAGAATGTACCCATTAGAACGCAGCGAGTTGCACGGCTCCGAATGAGTCACGACCGCTATGATGTGAAGTAGTAGCACTACTGGATTATTTATATTTTCCTGAGTTGGATTCATGACTTCCTACGCAACTTCCACCGCCCGTGCCGAAATGAGCGAACTGCGCCGACTGAAAGGCCTGCTCCCGCCAGAATTGCAAAGTTGGGTGACTGTTGAAACCACGACAGCCGTGAACCCACCTTTAATTACGAGTGAAGAAATCGGCAAAGACCAGGTTGAAATTCAAATCGATTTGGCAAAGTGGGATGCACTGGCGACGGATCAGCGGAATCTGCTGTTTTGGCATGAAGTTGCTCGTATCCAAAACGACACCATTCCTCGTGATGGCTGGGAAATGGCGGCCTTAGCGATCGGATTGGGCGGTGCAGTGGGAGAACTCTGGGTACAGGATGGGTTGCTACTTTTGCTGGCGCTGGCGCTTTCTGGGGTTGCCGGGTGGCGACTCTACCAAAAAAATAACGGAGAGCGCACCCTTAAAGAAGCCACCGAAGCAGATGAAAAAGCGATCGCCCTGGCAACCCGGTTTGGCTACTCGCTACCCAACGCCTACAAGAGTTTGGGGAGTGCCCTTAAAGTGTTAATTGACCAAAACCCCAAAAAACGGCAAAGGTCAAAGTACGAAGCTCGCTTGCAATCTTTGAAGCAAAGTGCTGCTAAGGCAAAAGCCAGGATGAAGTCGAATGGATGAGACCTGGGGATGAGAAATTGAGGTGAAGCAGTTTCTGGTTGCTGAGGACTGAAACCTGATCTTGGCTTCCTAGCTTCAGCTATCCATTTTCCCGATCGTTGATTGAATTATTCTTTTACCTGCCTCAATAGTTCATAAAAGGGTTCCCAGTTATCTTCCTGAACGATCGGTTCCCAAACTGCTTCGATGTAGGGTCGGATGGGAACCACTTGGGGATTGTAACAATGCAAAGTCGTAGCCATCGCATCTAGTTGCTCGGGCGAGGTTTCTAGCAAGCAATGGTGATATTGCTGTCGCCATTGCTTCAAGCAGGTAATTTGCTCATCGGTTCGGGCAAAGTCAGCCAGGTTCAGGATGCGTTCACTTTCGTCTCGCCAGGCAGGAGAGAATTGTTGAGTGAGATCGGCAAAGAATCCGGGGTAGCTGGTTTGGGTGAGTTGGAGCAATTGCAAGGTTTGTTGAACCAGCGCTTCAGAGTCGGGTGAAGGAGGGGTGGCAAAGCCAAGTTTATAGAGCATTTGCTGGTAGTAGGCAGCTTGAAACTGAGCGGCAAAGTTTGCCAGTGCAGCTTCCATTTCAGCGATCGCGATCACAGCTTTCAAGGGGCGTTGCAGCATTTCCAGGTTCCAGTGGCAAATTGCAGGTTGGTTGCCATAGCAGTAGCGCCCAGAGTAGTCGAAATAGGCTGCGGTAAACCGTAGATCGTAGGTATTGATGAAGGCAAAAGGACCGTAATCAAAACTTTCGCCTGTAATGGACATATTGTCTGTGTTCAATACGGCGTGGCAAAAGCCTGCTGCGACCCATTGAGCGGTTAGGGTAGCAACTCGTTGTACCAACTCTGCATAGAACTGTGAGTAAGCTATTTGACGATCTCTCTCGTTGGCTTCTGGATTAAACAGATGAGGATAGTAGAACTCCAACACATGATCCAGCAGTTTTCGGATCAGATCTTTGCGACCGAGGTAATGCAGTCGCTCGAAGGTACCAAACCGGATATGGGAACGACTGAAGCGAATCATCACCGACGATCGGGTAGGAGAAGGTTCATCGCCTCGCCAAAGGGATTCTCCGGTTTCCACCAGACTCAGGCAGCGAGAGGTTCGGACTCCCATCCGATGCAGCGTTTCGGATGCAATCACTTCGCGCACTCCGCCTTTCAGGGTAAGCCGACCATCTCCTCCTCGGGAATAAGGCGTTGTTCCCGATCCTTTGGTGCCAAAGTCATACAGTTCGCCGTCTAGTCCTCGTACCTGCCCATAGAGAAAGCCTCTGCCATCTCCCAGTGCCGAGTTATACTCGCCAAACTGGTAGCCGTGATAGCGCATTGCCAAAAACGGTTGCAGTCCCTGAAATTTGCCAAATGCCTCAATGAAATCTGCATCGGTGACGCCAGCAGGTGGCAAACCCAGGATAGGAAGCAAATCATCATTGCGAAAGCGCAGAATATGTTGGGGAAACTTGGCAGCAACAACCTGATCAAAATAGTCTTCACCCAATCCGGCAAAAGCAGGGAGATAATTTAGCGCTAGAAGTGGATTGGGAAATTGTTGCATAGAGGCAAGTTAGTGAAGGCAATGAGAAGGATATATTCAAACGAATGACCTAGGACAGGATATCCCCATTGCATGCAATCATTCATTGGAATGGCAAGGTAAGAAGATGGAAGATATCCAAGCCATGCTAAAGCAGTTGCTCAAGCCTGCTCAGTCGTGATCTCTTCGCTACTCTTCCAATTGATTAATTCGTCGCAGATTGAGCACATCGGTCATTTTTTTGATCTGGCTGAAGGTCCGTTCCAGCTGTTCGTGATCGCGAATGTCAATTCTGAGATCAATGAATGCAGTTTGGTCGGGGTAGGTCTGAACTTTGGCGTTGCGGACATTGATGTTGTTGTCGGTCAGTCGAGAGAGGATATCTTTGAGCACACCGACCCGATCGATCACCTCAATTTGAATATCAACGGGATAAGTTTGGGGACGCCCCGCCCGCTCATCAGTCGGGTTCCAACTCACAGGAACTAGGCGATCGCCAGAAACCTGATCCACATTGGGGCACCCTTGGCGGTGAATCGAGATACCCCGACTGCCGCGTGTCACAACCCCAATGATGGCTTCACCGGGCACCGGGTTACAACAGCCAGCGATGTGATACAGAAGCCCTTCAATGCCAGCGATCGGGGATTTATTAGAACGGTTGACCGCAACCGGTTTATTCCCTGCTGGAATCAGCGGTAGGATTTGCGGATCAGGGGCGATCGGTTGTTGAGCTTTGACAGCTTCCCGCAGACGATTGACAACCAGTTTCAGGGTGACTTCACCATATCCCAAAGCTGCCAACAAATCTTCTACACTGTGATAGTTGCAACGCTCAGCAGTGACCAGCATCGGGTTGGATTTGAGCAATGCCTCGAATCCGTTTTTGCCCAGTTCTTTCTCCAGCATGTCGCGACCACGCGAGACATTTTCTTCTCGGTTCGATCTCTTATACCATTGACGAATACGGTTGCGGGCGCTGGTAGTCGCCGCAAAGTTAAGCCAGTCCAGACTGGGGCGAGAGTTTTTCTGAGTCAGGATCTCGACAATATCGCCGTTTTGCAATGCTGTATCTAGGGTGACGATGCGTCCGTTTATTCTGGCTCCGGCACAGTGATTCCCCACTTCACTATGGATACGATAAGCAAAATCGATCGGCGTAGCACCCCGTTTGAGGGACACCACATCCCCTTGCGGCGTAAAGACATACACATCGCCATCGAACAAATCATCTTTGATGCTCTCCAAATACTCTTGAGCATCTTTGAGATCGCTTTGCCAGTCGATTAACTGACGCAACCAGGTAAATTTCTCGTCAGCGGTCGTCATCTGTGCCTGACTGGAACCACCTGTTTCTTTGTACTTCCAATGCGCTGCAATCCCATATTCTGCAACGTGGTGCATTTCAACCGTGCGGATTTGCACTTCCAGGGGACGCCCCGTATTGCCAATAACGACTGTATGGAGCGATTGGTAGCGGTTGGGTTTGGGTAAGCCGATGTAGTCTTTGAAACGACCAGGAATGGGGCGAAATAGGTCGTGAACCACCGCCAGCGCTCGATAGCATTCGTCGTTACTGCCGACAATAATGCGAATTGCGGCAATGTCGTAAATTTCCCAAAATTCCTTTTGCTGTCTTTGCATCTTTTGGTAGATGCCATAGAGATGTTTGGGACGACCGCTAATGTCGGTGTAATGAATGCTGAGCTTATCCAATCGTTGTTTGAGGGATCGGATCACCTGGGCGAGCCCAGCTTCGCGATCGGTACGTTTTTCTGCCACCAGCTCTTGAATACCCCGGTAAGAGTCCGGCTCCAAATATTTAAATGAGAGATCTTCAAGTTCCCATTTGAAACGACCAATGCCCAAGCGGTTTGCTAACGGTGCAAAGATTTCGCGAGTCTCCAAGGCAATACGTTTGCGTTTCACCTCGGATAGATGTTCCAGGGTTCGCATATTGTGTAAGCGATCGGCAAGCTTCACTACAATCACGCGAATATCTTGCGCCATTGCCAAAAACATTCGGCGAAAATTTTCTGCCTGGCGCTCCGTTTTACTAGAAAAGTTAAACTTTGAGAGTTTGGTGACGCCTTCAACTAACCCCCGCACTTCTACCCCAAAATGTTGCTCGATTTCCTCAGGCGTGACGTCGGTATCTTCGACCACATCGTGCAGGAAGCCAGCGGCAATCATGGCAGCACTGCCTCCTAGTGCCCTGAGCAAGCCTGCTACAGCCACGGGATGAGCAATATATGGTTCACCTGATGCGCGAGTTTGCCCTTCGTGCAGTCGGTCAGCAAACTCAAACGCCAGGCAGATGAGATCATTACCTGTCGGCGGCTCGGCTGGTTTGTGGCTTGTGGCAGAGTCGCTCGGGTCTAGGGGGGAAGCATCGGTCAGTAACTCAGCGGTAGAAGACCGTGAGGCGAGACATTCCCGTAACCAGCCAGGAATTGCAAAATCAGGATGGGAGGCGGAAGGCGCGGTCAGAGCCGTTACGTTCATGCTTGAGGCTAAAAATCAGGTTGGCTCAGAAGTAGATGATTGATGAATTCTACGGCATGAGTGTCGTATTCGATATACGAACATTTGTATTGACTGCCAAATTCGGAACTGATTGAACAGAGGATTTGGGTGTTTTTATCTATCACAACAAATTCTCAAGCAAGCTGCATCCGTCTGTAACAGTAATAAAAATCACGATCTGGGAGCTTGGCTTGATCGCCAAGTTCATCTGGTTGCCTAAAAATGGACTATGAGGTTTTAAAAAACTTGTTTCTATAATATAAACAAATTTCTTTACAACTGTCTAAAACCTCTGGTTAGTTTTTATGCTTCCTGAACCGTATTGTCAGCATTGTCGAGAATTTCGCCAGGCGGTTGAGAAATTGACGACCATCGCAGCTCAACTCAATTCGGACAAAGAAGCACTAAAAGCAGGGATTCAAGAGCTGCAAAAATTTTTTAAGCAAGAGTTAACAGCACCCGATGGAAATGGACCCGCTTTAGAATCAGTCCCTCAAGTACGGGCGCTTTGGGTTGAAATCGATAAGCAATTACGTCTTTTAGGCATGGATTTGACGTTCCTAAAAGCAGCCCGCCAATCTACAACCGCAAGTCAGCGACAGGAACAGATCAGTGATCGGCTGAATTTGTTGCTGCGTTATTGTGATGGGCTGTTAGGAGAGGAAGTGAAGCAGTGAAGGTGGAAAGGGTAATAATATGCAAATTGCTTGCCCTTTGTTCTCCAATCTCTACATCGCTGTTCCGAAAAACGAATAAATTGAGATACTGGGGAAGTTAACAATTCAGGAGCGATCGCGGCGTGAGATGTCCTAAAGACAGACAGGTAGATCTCATTACATCTTCTTTAGAGAGGGGACTGACGGTTGAACATTGCCCAACTTGTGAGGGCAATTGGATTCCGGTGGAGTCTTATGAAGTGTGGCGAGAACCGCAACGTCATCCGGGTGATGTTCCCTTACCCAAGACATTAGAAATTGATTTCGAGCCTTCGCCTTTTGATGCAAGAGCTGCCCTGTGTCCGGCATGTAGCTGTTATCTTGCCAGGGCAAAGGTGGGAATCTCTCACCCGTTTTATGTGGAGCGTTGTCCTAATTGTGGCGGGATTTGGTGCGATCGCGGGGAATGGGAGGTGCTCAAAGAACTAGGATTGCATGTGGCGATCGAGCAATTGTTTTCTAATGAGTGGCAAGGACGAGTGCGGGAGATGAGCCAAACGGAGCAAGAACGCCGTGCCACGATTAATAAACTGGGTGAAGACCTTGCCAAACAGTTGTTTGAGTTAGCCGATCGGTTGGAAAATCATCCCAATGGTGACTTTGGGGTGGCATACCTCATGCGGCGATTTGATAAGTAAGCCTTTGACCCACCACGCTTTTTCAATTAGAACCCTATGGATTGGCTAATTGGCATTCTAAGTGCAGTCATTGCCGCCGTTGTCTCGATCGTGGTGGCAATGATTTCTTTCCTGGCAAACAGAAATGAACTCAAGTCAGAGCGTGAGAAATTCGAGCGAGAAATGCAGCGAGAAATGACCAATCGGCTCTATGAAAAGCGCTTGGAAGTCTATCACGAAGCAATTTTGATTACCAATGGCTTGCGACGGACTTACATGACCGAACATCGGGATGTCCTCACTGAAGAATATTTCAACACGATTCTCGCTAAGTTGGATGAGTGGCATGGTTCGAAGGCGTTTTTGCTCCTATCTAAGCAGGCAGCAAATACGCTCTATGCACTGCGTCGAGTTCTAAGAGAAAAGCCAGTTGACGAAAAATATTCTTTTGACCAGGTCGATCGCATCAACAAAGCCAAAACCGCCTTTCGCATTGCCCTACGATCGGACATTCAACTACTCTATAAGGAAGAATTAGATCATTATCGTGATGAGTAAGTCGATCGGCGAAACCCAACCTACACAACCCCGATAGTGCTTCAAAGATGTTGTTGGTATTTTTGAAAGCTTTGCTCAGCAAAGCTTTCAAAAATACCAACAACATGTGTAAAACATAACCCACAAGCCCTTGGTGAGTAATTCAATGCCAGACTCTCTGCTATCGGTTGAAAATCTGCGAATTGCTTATCCTCAAAAGCAAAAGCGCGCAACCAGCCGCCGCAATCTGGCGATCGACGCTCTGAGCCCAAGCGCAACAATTTGGGCAGTGGATGACGTGTCTTTTGACTTGCAACCGGGCGAGCGGTTGGGATTGGTGGGAGAGTCGGGCTGTGGCAAATCCACCTTGGGACGAGCAGTGTTGCGGTTGTTGCCCTCAGCAACCCAGATTGAGGGACACTTGCGATTTGATGGACGATCGCTCTTTGACCTATCGCCAGAGGCATTGCGACGGTTTCGCGGTGAAGCCGTGTCGTTAGTGTTCCAAGACCCAATGACGCGGCTCGATCCGCTGATGACGATCGGTGAACATTGCATCGAGACTTTGCGGGCGCATCAACCGCACCTATCGCGACGACAGGCAAGGGTAAAAGCACTGGAAGTGCTGGAGACGGTGAAAATCCCTGCCAATCGCTGGGCGCAGTATCCCCATGAGTTTAGCGGGGGGATGCGGCAACGGGTGGCGATCGCCCTGGCATTGCTGCTGAATCCGCGTCTGATTGTGGCAGATGAACCCACCACTAGCCTGGATGTCACCGTTTCCGCCCAGATTTTGCAAGAACTGACCCGCCTCTGTGCCGATCGACAAATGGCGTTGTTGCTGATCTCTCACGATCTGGCAATGGTAGGCGAATATTGCGATCGTCTGGCAGTAATGTATGGCGGCAAGATGGTAGAAATGGGTGACACTCAGAGCATTTTTCAGAATCCGCAGCACGAATACACTCGATCGCTGCTCAAAGCCGCCTTACATGTTCAAAATCTGGAGCAGGGAGCAACAGGCATTCGAAAGCAGCCCTCCCTCAACAGCCACCAGGCAAGCTCTCACACTGAAGTACCCCTCGCCCCCTCTGCCCCTTCCACCCTCGCCCCCTCGCCCCTCCTGCGCCTGCAAAATCTTCAGCAACACTACAGCCTGGAACAAAATTTCTTTGCGCGTTTATTCTCAAATGCCGATGCTACGATTCGCGCCGTGGATGGGATTGATCTGGAACTGTTTTCGGGGGAAACGCTGGGGTTGGTGGGCGAATCAGGGTGTGGCAAGAGCACCCTATCGCGCACGGTATTGCATCTGCTCCGCCCCACCGGGGGCAAAGTCGAATTTTTGCAGCAAGATTTGACTCGGTTGTCGCGTCAGCAGCTCCAGCAACAACGGCGACAAATGCAAATGATTTTTCAAGATCCTCACGCCTGCTTGAATCCGCGCATGACCGTCGGCGACAGCATTGCCGATCCATTACTGATTCATCGCTTGTGTTCGCCTGCGCAAGCCAAGGAAAAGGTTGAGGAAATGCTAGAACGGGTAGGACTGACACCCACACAAGAGTTTTACCCTCGCTATCCAGGAGAATTGTCGGGGGGGCAGCAACAGCGAGTCGCGATCGCCCGCGCTTTGATTACCCGTCCCAAACTGGTGATTTGTGACGAGCCAGTCAGTATGCTCGATGCCAGCATCCAGTCCCAGGTGCTCGATCTGATGCAATCCCTGAAGCAAGAATTTGATCTAACTTATCTATTCATTACCCATGACCTCTGGGTGGCGAGGTACTTCTGTGATCGCATTGCAGTCATGAATGCTGGGCAGATTGTTGAACTTGGCGAGACCGAAGCTGTCTTCAACCATCCCCAACATCCTTATACCAAAACGCTTTTGAGTGCTGCGCCGTTGCTCAATGGCATCCATACTCACACGTAGCACTTGACCTGATACCATTTCTGGTTTTCGTCCTGACAATAGTAGCAACCGTCGTACCAGGTGCAGGAAATGAATTCTGATTCTACAACATCGCTGTTTTCCGGTTCGTTGTAGCTCAACAACTGGACGACTTCGTCCTTGCGATCGACACTTTTGCGAGTCAACCAGTTCAGCATTTTTTCGGTTTCGGGGGAAACAGGACCGTAAACATTACCTTTTAATTGCACAGCAAAACTCCCTTCTATGGTTGTGCGGCAAAATGCATTAGTGATTTTCTATCCTGACTTGCGTCAAAACTCTATGACCTTCAGTCAATCTGTAATGACTCTTAGCATGGCTGAGATCGGCAATCTCTCGCAAAAATGCGGTCTAACTTGCTGAATATGAAGGCTTCAGCCAAAAGGGGAATATTTTTTATAAATCGGTTTCTATGTGAAAACTTCATCCGAGCGCCTCAATCAGTCGCTGGGCTAAATTAAATTGAAGATGTTTTTGGAGGCAAAGGGGGTAAAATCCCCTGCCTGGGGGCACAGCTCCCAAACGCCTTTTTTCCAATTAATTAGGGTTACCTATTTACCCAGTTGCAAAACAACCTCATTTTTATTGTTAATTTTAATTAAGATCAATTTTCTGGGTTGAAACTGTAGAATAGGATACAGAAAGTAAATAAATATACTGACGTCGTTGCAAGCAATCGCTTCAGTGAGCTGGAGGTAGGGAGAGGCTCTTAAAAGAGTGTGCCTCATCTCCTTACAGATTAGAGGAGGCAAGAATGCAACTCTCTACTCCCTGATTGCGGCGTCCAGTTAAGCTAGAGTCCTGCCGAAGTTGAAGTGTCCAAAAGCAAGGTAGCTGGTCAGTGTTAAGGTGCAAGCTGGGAATTTACAAAGTCTAAGCAGTTTGCGAAACAGACCCTTAACCCGTTTTAGATTTCAGGCTCAAGACCCACAAAGGCATTCCTCAGGGAATGCCTTTTTTATAGGGTTGGGTAAGGGAATGCTGAAATTGGATAGGGTTGTTCCTCTGTCGATCGCAGTAGAGTAATTCCATCCCTCTTTGATGGTATCTACGGATGTCTACTGTTTACGATCTTTTGTTGCGTCACTGCTGCCTCTTACGATCGCCCCACTCGGTAGAAACGGTGGACATCGGCATCCAGGCGGGCAAGATTGCCGCGCTCGCTCCCCAACTGGATGCCACCGCAGCGCTAGAACTCGATGCTCAATATCAATTGGTCAGTCCTCCTTTTGTCGAGTCGCATATTCACCTCGACTCTGCCCTCACGGTAGGCGAGCCGCGCTGGAACCAGAGCGGCACCCTGTTCGAGGGCATCGAAATCTGGCGAGAACGCAAGCAAACCCTGTCGCTAGAAGACGTGAAACAACGCGCGATCTCCACGCTAAAACAACAAGCAGCCCAGGGCGTGTTGTTTGTTCGCAGTCACGCCGATGTCAGCGAAGCCAATTTGATCGCGCTGCAAGGGTTGCTGGCAGCCCAGGAAGCCGTCAAAGAGTGGATCACGTTACAGGTGGTGGCATTTCCCCAAGATGGCATTTACGGCAGTCCCCAAAATGCTGAACTGATGGAAGAGGCGCTGAAGCTGGGCGCGGATGTGGTCGGCGGCATTCCCCATTACGAACTCACCCAAGAAGATGGGGTGAAATCGGTGCATCGAATTTTTGAACTGGCGGCAAAGTACGATCGCCTGATTGATATCCACTGCGATGAAATCGATGATGATCAATCGCGCTTTCTGGAAGTGGTGGTTGCCAATGCGATTCGATCGGGCATGGGATCGCGTGTCACTGCCAGCCATACCACAGCCTTTGGCTCCTACAATAATGCCTATGCCTTTAAACTACTCGGGTTCTTGCGGCGTACCGCAGTGAACTTTATCGCCAATCCGTTGATCAACATTACCTTGCAAGGACGCACCGACACCTACCCCAAGCGACGAGGCGTCACCCGCGTGAAAGAACTCTGGCAACAGGGGCAAAATGTCAGCCTGGGACATGACTGCGTGCAAGATCCCTGGTATTCACTGGGAACGGGGAATATGCTGGATGTGGCTTCCATGGCGGTACATGTCTGCCAGATGACAGGCACCGCAGAAATTGATGCCTGTTATGACATGGTGACCTGGAATGGTGCAAAGACCTTGCATATTGAGGATGACTATGGGGTGGAGATTGGTAAACCTGCGAATTTGATTGTGTTGGATGCCCACGATCGTTATGATGCGATTCGTCGTCGGGCAACGGTGCGCCACGTGATTTCACAGGGAAGGTTACTGGTCTCGACCCTGCCACCACAAGTGGAGTGGCAGGGGTAAAGGAAAGAGCACGTGTCCAAAGCATTGGCGATCGCCATAGACAATCATGCAATTATGGAATCCTGACCATCGCTCAGGATTTTCCAAGTAGGAATTCTGATATTTCTATGCTTACAGGTGGGTATTTGAGTATGGATCTGAGTGACTGGGTGGGTGGAATGTATGAGTTGAAGTATGAGTTGGTTAAATCGGGTTTTTCAGACTGCTTTTGGGTGGTGTCCATAAATATTTTGCGATCGCACCTTGCCAGTTTTGGGCGACTTGTGGGCGAAGAATCCGTTTGTATTCCAAACGCGATCGCCCAAAGTTAAGCAATAGCCCAACTGGAGCCTGGGTTGCTACAAGGTTAACTGATCACTTGAGCAATTTCGTCGTCTCCCATGTTGTGAGAGACGGCTTTATCTTCAACCACAATACGATCGTTGACCCAGTGATCGAGATAGAGCCGTCCTAACCAGATTTGTTCGCTATAGATTTCGAGGTGATATTCTTCCGCAACGATTAGCCCATCTTGGCGCATGGCTGCGGTTAAGGCTCTTTGATAATGCTTTTCGCGCAAACCACGGGGGTGTTGCGATGAACCCGCATGGCTGCAACGATGATGCGGTAGGTCAGGTCTTGATAGGGAATGTTGGGGTCAGACACGGGGGTGGGGAGGTGGATGACCTCTTTAATGTGCCCATTTTGGGGGGTAAAGTGGGCAGCGGATAAGAACGGATGAAGCGGATACAGAGTGGGTCTATTCCAGAGCTTCTGGTTCTCACCTATTGCTCATCCGTTTCATCTGCTTCCTCATCCGCTACCATGTTTCAGTCCCGGGATTGTAAACTAGTTTGTGGCAAAGGTCAGAAATGAGATCTAATGAACTACTAGATGCAAGGCACTCATACTATGACTTTTCGACCTGAACTCCTGGATGAATTGCTCAAAGGTTATCAGAATCCCGAAGACCTGCTGGGGGACGGAGGGATTCTTAAGCAGCTAACGGCTGCTTTGGTGCAACGCTGCTTAAATGCGGAAATGAAAACCCACCTGGAAGAGTAACAGGCGGAGCCTGAAAGCGACGCCAAGCTAGCTCGTAACCGCCGCAACGGCCACAGCAAGAAGACCATCAAAGGGGAGTTTAGAGAGGCTCAAATCAGTGTCCCCCGCGACCGCAACAGTGAGTTTGAGCCCATCATCGTCACCGACTCAGTTGAAGCGGAGCGTAAAATCTGGCAAAACCGTGCCCTTGACCCGGTTTATCCCATCGTCTATTTTGATGCCATCGTGGTCAAAGTCAGACAGGACGGACGGGTGAACAACAAAGCAATTCACCTGGCGCTTGGCGTTAACTTGTCCGGTAACAAAGAGCGCTTGGGGATGTGGATGACCCAGAACGAGTCCGCCAAATTTTGGTTGCATGTACTGACGGAGCTTCAGAATAGAGGACTCAAAGACATCTTCATCGCCTGCTGTGACGGGCTTACCGGCTTTCCTGATGCCATTAAAGCGGTCTTTCCTAAAACCCAGGTGCGGTTGTGCATTGTCCATATGGTTCGAAATTCGCTCAGCTACATATCCTACAAAGACCGCAAGGCGGTCGCAGCAGACCTTAAGCATCTATACACAGCCAACACTGAAACTGAGGCGGAGCAGCGCTTAGTCGAGTTCTCTGAAAAGTGGGACAAGCAATATCCGACGATTAGCAGGTCCTGACTCAATCATTGGCAGCGGATCATTCCCCTCTTTGCTTTCCCATCTGAGATTCGCAAAGCCATCTATACGACCAATGCCATTGAATCGATGAATATGCCCCTCAGGAAGGTGATTAAAAACCACCGAGTTTTTCCAACCGATGAATCTGTCCTGAAAGTTGTCTACCTCGCCATTCAGAATATTGCTAAAAAGTGGACCATGCCCATTCAAAATTGGAAACCCGCCCTCAATCGCTTCACTATTGAGTTTGGCGATCGCTTTCCAACTTGAGTTTTTACCTTTGACACAATCTAGTTGACATACCCATTGGTGACCACATAGGGCTTCGCTGTTGATTGAATCCTTGCTGCTTGATCTCGGTCAGAACATCCGCCAGAACTGGCTCACAGAAGAAAAAGGCTTTGAACACCTGAACGTTTTCACTCCACCGTTCCCGCAAGTGGCGCTCGATGCCAATTCACTGGCTCTGTGAGAATAGCCCTTTTCAAGGGTGTGAAGTACAGTGAGGGTGCTTTGCACCCTCACTGTACTTCACACCGCTGTACTTCACTCAGGTGAAAACTGCTATAGAAGCTTAAGGATTCTGTTAGAAACACCATTGCTGATAATCGTCTGGAGTGTCTAGATCGATCGCACCTTCAGGAAAGGGAACTGCATAAACCTGATCACGATAGTGCTGAATCAAATATTTTGCACCGACATTTGCAGTCAAACTCAACAGCTCGGGAAATCGAGCGCGACTAAATAAAGCGGGTACTCCGAGCGTGTTGGTATAAGCTGAAGCAATCACCTGACTTCGGTTAATCTGATAGGCTTCGATCAATTGATTGAGCCTGGAAGCAGTCACTAAAGGCTGATCACATAACATCACCACCACTGCATCGAGCTGCTGATTGATCTGTGCGATCTGTTTGACACCCGCCCGAATCGAGCTGCCCATCCCCTCTGACCATTGATCGTTTTCCACAATGTGTAAGGGCAGATCACTGATCTCGAGTTTGATGCAATCGCGATTGGCACCCAGCACCACCACAATGGGGGCACAGTCCGATGCCAACGCGACTTCTGCCATGCATCGCAGCAAGCTACGTCCCCGATAGGGCAACAGCTGTTTGGGAGATCCCATCCGAGTTGAAGCTCCCGCAGCGAGCAAAATCAATCCGACTGGGAGAGGGCTTGAGTGCATCTTACTGATGAATTGGCATGGAACGGTGTTTCAGAAATCCACCGACTCGCTGGGCTAAAACCGCTTGAATCTCTGCCACGATCGCCACAGCGATTGCCTCTGGAGTGTCTGCACCAATATCCAGTCCGATCGGCGCATGGAGTTTGGCTAGATCAACCTTGCAGTCAACCCTTCCCTCGGCTTGTAGATCTTGCAAGAGGCATTCGGTTCGGCGTTTGGGTCCAAGTATGCCGATATAGGATGCCGATGAGGGTAGCAACACTCTCAATGCTTCCAGGTCATCGAGATAATTGTGCGTCATCACAACCGCCGCACTCGGTTGATTGATCGGAGAACGATCGAGTGGGAGTAACCGTTCCCGGCGAGTCAAAATCACCTGATCTGCCATGGCAAAGTGAGCATGACTGACGGGATTAGCGCGGCAGTCAATGACTGTGACCTGCCAGCCGAGGGATTTTGCCAATTGAGCCACGGGAATCGCATCCTGACCCGCTCCAAAAATCGTCAGCGCAGTTGGAACTGAAACATATTCTAGGAAAACCTGCACCGTCCCCATTACCAGATCATAGGATTGAATCGTTGACTGTTGCTGCTGGAGCACTGCTTGAGCGTCCGCCGCGATCGCGGTGACTAAATCAGAATGGGCTTGCTCAAAAACGATGACTTTGTCAGGTGTGAGGGCGAGACAGGCGCCCAGTTTGATGGTGGTTGTCCCCTCAGCTTGAAAGAGATTGGCTAAGACAGCAGGAGCGCGATCGCGCCAGCACTCCGCTAAAACTGTGAGCGGGTTACAGACATTGGGCAGCAAGGGTTCAATGAGAACTTGTACGACCCCATTGCAGCCCAATCCAAGTCCCCACAGCAGGTCTTCTGGTTCAGCAGTATTATCATAGGTGACGGCGATCGCGTCATTTAAAGACATTTGCCGCGTATGTTCCACAATATCTTGCTCTAAGCAACCCCCACTGACCATCCCAATAGTCTCGCCTGTTTGGGTAACTAACATTCGGGCACCCGAACGGCGATAGGTCGAGCCTTGAGTATGGACAACCGTCACTAAAAACGCCGCCTCACCGCGCTGGTAGACAGCTTGATACGACTCTAGAATGGCTGGTAAATCCTTCATGCGCACCGCCCTGGTTGCCAGTCGCGCCAATAACAAACATGGTTTGATTCCATCAGGATGTAACGCTATCGAGTAACGACCATGACCAAAGCAGGCAGCCAAAGTGACTCGCTTCTAACCGCATATACTATAGAATCAGCCAATTCCTGGCGTCTTTCTTAGGAAATATCGTTACCGAGTACGATCGTGTCTCTGTCGCAGGTTTTACAACCTCCGATTGATGCTGTCATTCCACACCTATCTCTCCGGATTGATGTTTGAAGACGAGAATGAAATCACCCTGCAAACTTAGGGTGCGAACTAGGGAGTGAAGATGACGCACTCGTCTAGTTTAAACAGCAAAAGGAAGGTGGCAATGGGGTCGAACCCCAAGGATTTGCGAATTAGTAGCCTTGCGTTTACAACGCTCGATCGTATTCCGCAACGCTACACCAGTAAAGGCGATAATGTTTCACCGCCATTAGCCTGGAGTGGACTACCAGCCGGAACTCAAGAGCTAGCATTGATTTGCTACGACCCAGATGCGCCAATGCCACGTGGGTTTACGCACTGACTGCTGTATGGAATTCCGGCAACGGTCGATCGCGTTGCAGAAGCAGAAGGTAGCAAATTTAGCGAAGGCGTGAACAGCGCCAACAAACCAGGCTATACCAGACCCGCGCCCCCGCCCGGACATAGACTGCACCATTACTATTTCTGGCTCTATGCCCTGGATGCGGCGTTTGACCTCAAACCAGGATTAGACCGGGAGCAACGCTCGATGCGATCGCCGACCACAGAGATTGCATCCATCCAATTGACGCGGAATTGTCGGCCGAGCCAATGCCCCTCGACTATGAGCGCATCGTTCAGTTCGGCATTCGGCGGCTCATCGCAATGGAGAAGTGACAATGGAGAAGCCTGGTTGACCCGCATTCAAGCACAACGAAGCCTTCTCATTTCAAGTCGCAACCACCGACCAGGACGAAACCGATCGCTTCGCTATTGGAACGAGATCGTCGGTAACGGCGGACAGGAGAGTGCGTACGACTGGTGCAAGAATAAATGGGGCTTGTCCTGGCAGATTACGCCGATCGCCTTGACGAAAGCGATCACCGATCCCAATCCCGCTACCGCTAAGCGCGCGTTCGATGCCATGATGCATAGATCTTGTGTCAGTGACATGCGGAACGGTACAAGCGTTTACAGACAAACTTTAACGCTCCACCGATTTCCCCTCAACTACCCCTCGCCCGTCTCAAACCGCGCCCAACTGTCGCAAAGTCGCCCTCTGGGCTTCCGTCAGTCCGATCGCCCCCGTAATATTCATCCCTTCATAAGGGCGAGGGCTGATCATTGTACTGAGAGGGTCACCCGTTTCTACTTCCCAGAGTTGGATAGTGGCGTTGAGACGGTTGCTGGCAAGGGTTTGTCCCAGCGGAGCGAAGGCAATCGAAGAGATCAGGGTTTGATTGTCCCGCAAAATATGGCGACATTCTCCCGTTTCAATGTCCCAGAGCCGAATGGTTTTGTCTTCGCTGCCGCTTGCCAACAGATGCCCTTGGGGATGAAATGCCAGTGTCCAGATTTGATCGGTATGTCCCTCCAGAGTTTTGATACACTCGCCCGTTGCCAGTGCCCAAAGCTGGATGGTGCGATCGCTACCGCCACTGGCAAGCACGCGACCATCGGGACTGAGGGCGTTCGCTAAAATCGATCCGGCATGGTTTTGCAGTGTTCTTAGGCATTGCCCTGTCTGCACCTGCCAGATTTTGATACTACCGTCATAACTGCTGCTGATCAGGGATTCGCCCTTGGGGCTAAAGGTGATCGAGCGAATATAGCCAGTATGACCACATAACGTTCTGACACAATGCCCGGTCTGGAGATTCCAGAGTTTTACGGTTTGGTCGAGGCTGCCACTGGCAACTAATTGATTGTCAGGACTGCATGCCACTGTCCAAATCCAGTGACTGTGCGCCTTAATGGTTTTGAGGCAGGCACCCGTTTGGAGATTCCAGAACCTCAGGGTATGGTCACTGCCACCGCTCACCAGGGTTTGTCCGTCAGGGCAAAACGCCACCGACCAGACCCGGTTAGTGTGTCCCTGTAAGGTGTGGAAACATTGACCCGTTTCAGTGTCCCAGAGTTTGACCGTGTGGTCTTCGCTGGCACTGGCAAGGACATGGGGTAGTTTTGCCGCGATCGGTGCATATGCCACGGCAAAAATGGCATTGCTATAGCCCCGAAAGGTCCGCAGGCATTGCCCGGTTTGCACATTCCAGACTTTTACTGTTTGGTCGTCGCTGCTACTGACTAGCATCCGTCCGCCCGATTTGAATGTGATCGCTGAAATGCGGTTGGTATGCCCTTGCAAGGTTTTGACGCATTGCCCAGTTTCGATCTGCCAGAGTTTTACGGTGTGATCGTAGCTACCGCTGGCTAGCATATCGCCTTCTTCATTGACAGCGATCGCAAAAATGGCATGATCATGTCCAGTCAAGGTTTGCAAACACTCGCCCGTATCGATGTCCCAGAGCTTGACGCTGTGATCGAGGCTACCGCTTGCTAACCATCGCTCTTGCCCCGGTATAAACACCACCGATTTGACCCAATTAGCATGCCCGTTCAAAGTTTGCAGACACTTGCCCGTATCAAGATCCCAGAGCTGAAGGGTGTGGTCTTCGCTACCACTTGCCAAAATTGGGCGATCGGGGCTGAATGCCACCGACAGCACTGAACCCGAATGAGCCTGTAAAGTCTGGAAGCACTCACCCGTCTCGATTTGCCAGAGTTTAATCGTGTGGTCGTCGCTACCACTAGCAAGCCACTGACCATCTGGGCTAAATGCCACTGAAAGCACGGGATGAGTGTGTCCACGCAGAATTCGCAGGCAGTTGCCCGTTCTGGCATCCCAGAGCTTAATGGTGCAGCCAGCGCTGGCGGTTGCCAGTAAGGTGCGCGACGGTCCAGACGGTGTGATTGGACTAAAAGCAGTGGCAAAAATCCAGTTATCGTGAGCTTTCCAGGTCAGCAACGGTTTGCCTGTGGCAGCATCACGAATCCACAGTTTGCCTTCGCTGTCCCCGATCGCCAACAGCCTGCCATTGGCACTCAATGCCAGCGACAGAATATTACCAAAGGTTTCAGTAAAACTTGCTTTGCTAAGGTCTGCCTGGGCAAAGTTGGTGTGATGCAGCATGGCTCCAGGGAGATAGGCGTGCCAGAGCGCCAGTTCAGAAAAGTCGTATCCGGTCAGGCCAATGTTGAGTTGGCGCGACAGGTTGATGACGTTGCCGCCGCCGTAGCCTGGTCGGGCAGAAAAGTCTTGCCGCAACCGTGCCAGAATCTGGTTGAGTTTTTGCTGAATAGTGTCTTGCGATTTGAGTAAGGTGCGGAGACGATCGCAAATTGCCTCCAAAATAAACCGCACCTGTGTTTCCCGGACATAGTCTGCCACTTGCGTTTTCAACAGGGCATGACTCATCAAAAGCTGCATTTCTCCATCGACGATTTCCTGACAAATGTACTTCACCAGGCGATCGGTGACATACTCCATCACTACGGGTTGTTGGGTAAACCCGGTACTGTTTTGTTCGATCAAATCGCGGTGTTTGAGTGAGGCTAGCGTATCAATGAGTCGATGTTTAGCACTGACTGAGAGCAGATCTTCTTGCAATTCGTCGAACCGCACGGGTTCTCTAGAGATTGCTAGCCAATACATCGCTTCTTTTTCCAGGGCAGAGAGGCGATTGAACTGGCGATCGAGGATGTCATAGATATCGTCGAAGATGTAAGACCCCAGCTGAATGCGTTGCGATAGTTCGGCGACGCTGTTACCAAAAAAATCTTCGACAGCCGCTGCTGCAATTTTTAGCGCCAAGGGGTTGCCCGCGTAGTGTTGCGCGATCGCTTGCCAGTCGGCATCCGATCCATGGAACGCTCCCTTCTCGCTAAAAATTTTTTGCGTTTCCTGAAAACTCACTCCTTTCAGATGCAGCGATCTGACGGGTAAAGTACTGCCTGCCTTGGCTCCCAGTCCTTTGGGAATCTCGCGACTGGTGATGACTAAACAACTCTGGTGTGCTGTATCGGCAATCCCTTGCAAAAGCTGGTCATAGCCTTCGTACTCGGTACGGTATGTCCCCGTGTGGTCGCCACTTTGCAAAATCGATTCGACATTGTCAAAAATCAATAAGCAGCGGTGCTGTTGCAGATACTGCATGACGCGCGCTATGTTGCTATCCAGCGGGGCTTCGGGGAGATCTGTTTCTTGGTGCTGTGAAAGAAAAGGAATCAATGCCGACAGAATGTCATCGATCGTCGGCGCATTCCGCAGCGATCGCCAAAAGATGAACTCGAAGTCACGCAACCGTTCTGCCAATTTCACTGCCAGCGTGGTTTTTCCCATACCGCCCATGCCCAACAGCATGACCAAGCGGCAATGGTCTTGTCCAATCCATTGCTCCAGGGTGGTCAGTTCAGTGTCGCGCCCATAAAAGCTGGCAGCGTCCGGCGCTTCGCCCCAATCCTGGTGTAGTCGCGGGATGGGTGCTGGCAGGGTGATCGGATCAGACAGGGCAGGAGGGGTAAGCACAGCGATCGGGGATTTGATTTTCTGCGATCGATATCCTTCCCACTGTTCATCAAAGTAAAGCAGATTGGCTTCTTGTTTGTGCAGTCCGCGCCAGAGTTTTAGGGTAAAGTGCCAATCTTCTGAACCCTGGGTTGCTGGACGATTGTCTTGCAAAATGTCCAGATCTTGTAGCCGTTTTAGCCCTTCTTTGATCTGATTTCGACTGAGCGAAACTTCGGGACAGTAGACCGCAATCAATTCTTCTAGAAATCGAATCTTGGTTCGAATGACGAGTTGGTTTTCGGTCTGCCAATGCAGTTGGATTTTGGCACCATTTTTTTCATCGAGTTCACCATTTGCGCGTGCCAGCAGCACACTGAGTAAATATTTCGCTTGTTTTTTAGCTTGAGGTCCAAAACTTGGTTTTGGCATACACACCCCCGGGGAACTCCGAGCAACAGATGGATAGTGACGATCGAGTTTGATAATTGATTCTGTAGCGACAACCCTGAGCTTTTTTCCATAACAACCGTGAATTCAATCATTTCGACAATCCGGAGCAGGGTAACTGAACATCCACAATTCCCCCGTTGGGGAAGCGCTTTCAATGCAGATTCCCCTCAGAATTGGGAAATTACCGGGGCGGTTGCACCGCATTCTCAGTAATTTCTCTGAAAGTTCGGGGCATCCCCCAAGTTGAACAACACTTTCCCCGAAGGTATTCCGGATCACAAGCGCCTTCCAGCCTTGAATGGGTGAGGTTGGCTTCGGGGAGGGATGCGCTCCTAGACTGGGGACATCTTTCTAATCCAGAGAGGAAAATCTGATGAAACTGCTCGAGACAGCCCCCCTCAGCAGCCAATTGCACCGAAGGGTTGCTGAGGGTATCTTGCCGCAATCCTTTGCTGAAACGATCGAAGATACTGACATGGATGCACCCAAAGCTGAATTGTTACAAGGCGTAATTGAAGGTTTGGTGGATGGAATTTTAATTTTGTCGATGCGTGGTGAATGGATTCATGCCAATGGATTTGCCCGTCGAGTTTGTCAACAACTGGCGCAGGATCAGGTGCGATCTCATCCGGTGCCGGAAGAAATCTGGCACGTGTGTCGGGCGTTGATCGATAGCGCCCAAATGTTTCCAAATCAGGCGTTGGTGATGGAATCGGAGGTGAAACCCGATCATTCAACGACGCTGCGGGTACGGGCACGCTGGTTGTCGATCGACCCTGCCGATAAGCCCTATCTGTTGGTGATTATTGAAGACCAACGTCAATCGATGGAGAATATGGCAATTTCGGAAGCCGATCGCTATAGGCTAACGCCTCGCGAGGCTGAAGTTTGGCGATTGCGACGTGTGGGTTATACGCGCAAGCAAATTGCTATGGATCTCTACATCACTGAAGAGACCGTTAAAAAACACCTGAGAAATATCCAGATGAAACGCGAGTTTGCGAGTTGTCTGGATGCAGAATAATCGATGGTGAACCTTTGCCATGGGTCCTTCTGTCTAATGTCCTGAGGTGAATTAATTTCCGTCTGGGGCGATCGTCGTAACGGGACGATCGTCCTTTTTTATGAGATGGTCTCATTTGAAATGGGAATGGTCTGGTTGCAAACCGGAACAATCGCGGTTGCAGTGAGAACGATCGCGCTGCAAACTCCACCCCAAATCCCTTACATAACCCTTTTCAAGGGTGTGAAGTACAGTGAGAGTGCAAAGCACCCTGCTGTACTTCAGATCTCTGCACTTCACTCAGGTGAAAACTGCCATAGATATCAAAGCAGAGATGAACAGCACGCCATTTCCTGGCATCTTGCAGCAGACGATCGCCCTTGAGGCGATTGATGGCTTGGAATCTTACTATGGAAACAAGCGGAATCTAGAACCACCCGGTCAGTATGGTCAAAACTCCTCCTCCCCAAAAGCCGTTACCAATTCCTCAGTTGGAAAGTGGCGATCGCTTAAATCGCTATGAATTCGAGCGGCGTTACAATGCCATGCCTCATCTTAAAAAAGCTGAACTGATTGAAGGAGTGGTTTATATGGCTTCTGCCCTGCGGTTTAGAAGTCATGGACAGCCTCACGGACGTTTAATTACCTGGCTAGGCGTTTACGAAAGTTCAACATTAGGTGTGGCGTTGGGGATTGAACCAACGGTTCGGCTAGACCTGGACAATGAACCTCAACCGGATGCGGTGTTACTGATTGAGGAACAGTGTGGTGGGCAGGCGCGGCTGAGTGAGGATGATTACTTGGAAGGGGCACCGGAATTGGTGGCAGAAATTGCGGCAAGCAGTGCGGCAATTGATTTGGGGGATAAGAAACGGGCATATCGTCGCAATGGGATCAAAGAGTACATTGTCTGGCAGGTGTTTGAGCAAAAGCTGGACTGGTTTTATTTGCAGGAAGGAGAGTATGTGCCACTGCCTGTGGATGAAGATGGGGTGATTCGCAGTCGCGAGTTTCCAGGGTTATGGCTGGCGGTGGAGGATTTGTTGGCGGGAGATATGGCGCGAGTGTTGACTGTGGTGCAGGAAGGGTTGGCTTCACCTGCTCAGACGGCGTTTTGCCAACAGCTAGCAGAACGAATGTAAATGGACGTAATCCCTATCCAGATGAACGCTGGTACTTGCAATCTTACTTGCTATGAGAAAGGCTCTGATACAATTCCGACATATGTCTTCCTCCTACGGTTCGGTTCAAGCCACCGTGGGAGTCACTTTACACGCGGCTATATATCACCAATGCCGATGTGACTAATCTCAGTAGTAGCGATGCGGCGAAAAACACTGCCCTCATTGATGGAGCACGGTAGTTTGCCCTATCGGCTACAGAACTCGACATGGATCTCATCGATCGCATCAACTCCTTTGGCGAAGCCTATGCCATCCTGGCTAAGTCGATGAGCTAAGAACGGCTGCGGCAGGTGACAGCGGTGATTGCCGCCAAACGGATAAACCTCACGGTAGATGAAGCGCGGTTAGGCTGCGGTTCAAGCAAGAAAAAGGCAGGTTGTCTCCCTCATGACAGTCGATTCCTGGGAAAAACGGATGGCAGAAGGGGTTGCCTTCCTGCAACGCAAAGTGAAGAAGGAAAGCAATGCCTCAGAGGTTGTTTAAGAGGTGTTAGCTGTGATATTGAGCACTCAGAAATCCCCTCCTTAGCCCCCGCGCTAGTGCGCCGCTGCGCTAGAAAACAGTTACAACAAAATGCCTCAGTCCACGACAGGCCCCCTCCGCATCTTTCCCAATGACCTAGAACTGGGGTAGGATGCCTATGCGGTAAGGTTTCAGTTGAAAACTTCACCGTTTCTGCCAAAGTGTGAGGAGCAACTTTTGTGAATCGTCAACCCCCCAGTCTTGCAGTCACGATTCTGCTCTATATTGCCGGGATCTTACTGGTGCTGTTTGCTATCTTGTTGCTCCTACAAGTATTTGGAGCCTTCAAAACCATCCCCCAAACTGCTGTGATCAGTCTGGTGTTGTTAGGGATTGGCGGAGGCATTCTGGCAGGCATCAGCACGCGAACACGATAGAATAACAATCCTGCTTTGGCTTGGCTCACCATCCTAGATGTCCGTCAGAATAGATTTGAGGGATCATTCAACTCTACCAAAACCATTTTTGAGACGGTTTTGGAGTTTTTATCAAAACAGTCTTAACAGACCACTCAATAGGCAGGGCTTGGGAAAGCCAGGGCAACCTCGCAAGGGGTTCACAAAAATCCCCAACAATCCAATATCCTTAAGGGTATCGTTTCTATGTCTGTTCGTGTTCGGCTTGCACCCAGTCCCACTGGAAATTTGCATATCGGTACTGCCCGCACGGCGGTATTTAACTGGTTGTTTGCCCGCCATCAAGGGGGCAAGTTTATCCTGCGAATCGAGGATACAGATCTGGAGCGATCGCGCCCCGAATATACGCAAAACATCTTGGATGGTTTGACCTGGTTGGGACTCAACTGGGACGAGGGTCCTTTCTTTCAAAGCCAGCGTCTGGATCTTTATCGCGAAAAGATTCACATCCTGTTGGAGAAAGGCTTGGCATATCGGGCGTATGACACACCGGAAGAACTGGATGCTATGCGGGAAGCCCAAAAAGCCAAAGGAGAAGCGCCCCGCTACGACAACCGCCATCGCTATCTCACTCCCGAACAATGCGCCGCCTACGAAGCCGAGGGACGATCGGCGGTGATTCGCTTCATGATCGAGGACGATCGCGAAATTACCTGGACCGACCTGGTACGCGGCAAGCTGAGTTGGAAAGGACGCGATCTGGGTGGTGATATGGTGATCGCCCGTGCGGCTTCTGCCGGCGACATCGGACAACCACTCTACAACTTTGTCGTGGTCGTAGATGACATCGATATGCAAATCAGCCATGTGCTCCGGGGTGAAGACCACATTGGCAACACTCCCAAACAAATTTTGCTGTACGAAGCGCTAGGGGCTACCGTTCCCACCTTCGGACATGCCCCCCTGATTCTGAATCAGTCTGGTGCAAAGCTCTCCAAGCGCGATGGCGTCACCTCGATCGCCGAATTTCAACAAATGGGGTATACGGCAGAGGCACTCGCTAATTACATGACTCTGCTCGGCTGGTCGCCCCCCGAAGGCATGGACGAGATCTTTCTGCTCCCAGGCGCGGCTGAAAAGTTTAGCTTCGATCGGGTCAACAAAGCTGGAGCCAAATTTGACTGGGACAAACTGAATTGGCTCAACAGCCAGTATTTGCACCAGATGCCATCCAATCAGCTACTAGAATTGCTGCTGCCTTATTGGCAAGCCGCAGGCTACGAATTCGATGCGGTGGGCGATCGTCCCTGGCTGGAGCAATTGGTCGATCTGATCAAACCCAGCCTCACCCTTCTACAAGATGCGGTGGAGATGAGCCGCTACCTATTTGTGGCACAGCTAGACTTTAGTGCCGAAGCAACCACTCAGTTGCAGCAGAGCGGCACTGCTGCTGCTGTGCAAGCGATTTTGACCACTCTAGAAAGTTATCAACCGCTGACATCTGAGGGGATTCAAAGTTTGATTAAACAAGTAACCAGTGAGCACCATTTGAAAAAAGGGTTGGTGATGCGATCGCTACGGGCAGCCTTGACCAAAGCGATGCATGGGCCCGATCTGGCGCAATCCTGGTTGTTGCTGCATCAACATGGCTGGGATCGGTCTCGGTTAGAAGCAGCGCTGGAGATCGCGGGCTAGAGCCTATCTGAGCTGGAGCACTGCCTTGGAGCAATAAAATTATTTGCAGAAAATAGATGCTTGGATGGAACATGGACTGCGATCTCATCGTCCCCGGAGTCAAGACAGTTAACATGCAATCCGATACAATCTATGGTCAACGTGCTCCAGTCTTCCTTACAGGTTCCCATGAACCGCCATCGCCCTTGCACCATCCTTTTTGGGCTGATCTCTGTCAGTTTGTTCTTGCTCAACCTGATGCTGAATGCCCCTGTGCAAGCACAGCAATCGCCGCAGCTAGTCACTCAAAAATTAACCATTAACCCCAAATTTTCTCCTGATCCAATCAAATTGCAGGGGTTAAGCGGTGGTACAGTTCCCATGCGGGTGATTGCAGGACGCACAGAGACTCGCACAGGTCCATGTGTGGGCTTTGCAGATACCAAACCTGACCATACTTTCCAGCTTTCATCTTTTTTCAGTTACCTCAGCCTTCAGCTAGACAGTCCCGCTGACACCACGCTGGTGATTCAGGGTCCAGGGGGAATCTGGTGTAATGATGATCAAGTTGGCAAGAACCCCGGTATTGCTGGGGAGTGGCAGGCAGGCACCTACAAGATCTGGGTAGGTTCTTACGACCGATCTAAATATTTGCCTTATACTCTGCGGATCACGGCATCGCCTTAGAGGATGGGGCATGCAGTGAAGTGAGGAAGGTCGATAGGGCAAAGGCTGCAATCCAAAATTTCAACTTGACCTATCGAACGGCAATGCGGCGGACAGCAAACAGGCTACCCATCACACCGACCGAGCCACCAAACCCCAACAATAGCAACGGTAACAAAACCGATTCAGCAATGTTGAGTTGAAATCCATTAGTGAGAAATTGAATAAATTCGGGTTGCTGTGCCAGCAGGGTTTTTAAGAAATGTTGGACGCCACCAATTAAGCCCCAGGCGATCGCAGCACCAACCACCCCAAAAGTAATCCCCTGCAAGATGAAGGGGAAGTAGATCCAGCCAATGGTTGCCCCCACCAGTTGCATGACCTCAATCTCGCGCCGACGTGCAGTGACAATCAGGCGAATCGTAGTGGTAATCACGGCGATCGCCGTCAAAGTTAACAACCCCGTTACCGTCATACTGACCCAGCTCAAGCCCTGGTTTAATTGAGCAATACGCCTTACTGCCTCATCCACATACTGGACGTCTTCCACTCCTTGTAACTTTGCCAGCTTTTGCGCCAGTGGCACCACTTGTTGCGAGACGTTTGCCCTTACCCTCAGTTCATCAACTAGGGGATTCCCCTCAAGTTGCTGACTGGCATCCTTAATGTTAGACAGCCCCAACTCCTGCACTAGAGAATTCCAGGCATGTTCTTTGGGGATCAACTCCACCGAATTGACTTCCGGCATCGCTGTCACAAAAGGTTTCAGCGTTTCTGCTTGCACCCCCGTTTCCAGGTAAACCGAAACCTCTAGCTGGCTACCAAATTGGTTAAGTAAACTTTCCAACTGCCAGGAAGCTTGCAAGCTGATGCCAAATAAAAACAGCAGCACGGTGACTGTGCTAATAGCTGCCCAGTTCATCCAACCGCCGCGCCGTAAGCCCAGGACAGTTTCTCGCAATAAATAGTCAGCTTTGGTTAGAAATTTCAGCACAGCGGCGATCCTTTCTTGCAGAAAAGCAGCTTAATTAATAGCACATCTTTTTGCAGACGATCGCTCTCAAAAGTAAAAGTCGTCCATCCCAGACGGACTCACCCCTATACGCAGACCCCGGCTTCTCTCGCAAGATCAATCGTAAGCGACAAGATCTTTGCCAGAAGCCGGGGATCGGGGTATCAGTCCCCTCCTCCTTATTGATTCAACCAACGCGCTGCATCTTTGGCGTGGTAGGTGAGAATTAGGTCAGCTCCGGCACGCTTGAAGCCAGTCAGTGTCTCCATTACCACCTTTTGCTCATCAATCCAGCCATTCAGCGCAGCAGCTTTGACCATGGAATATTCGCCCGAAACATTGTAAGCCGCCACAGGCAGATTGGTAGCGGCTTTGACACGCCAGATGATGTCCATGTATGCCAAAGCAGGCTTGACCATCAACATATCCGCCCCTTCAGTAATGTCCAATTCAATTTCTTTCAGTGCTTCGCGACCATTGCCGGGGTCCATCTGGTAAGTGCGCCGATCGCCAAACTGAGGCGCAGAATCTGCGGCATCGCGGAAAGGACCATAGTAAGCTGAGGCATATTTGGCAGCGTAGGACATAATCGGCGTGTCCTGGAAGCCTGCTTCATCCAGTCCTTCACGAATTGCCTGGACAAACCCATCCATCATGCCGGAAGGCGCAATGATGTCAGCCCCTGCCTTTGCCTGGGAAACGGCCGTTTTCTTCAACAGTTCTAGCGTGGGGTCGTTCAACACCCGCCCAGTCAGGTCACCCACTTCCAGATAGCCACAGTGACCGTGAGAAGTATATTCGCACAGGCAAGTATCAACCATGACAATTAGCTCAGGCACAGCCTCCTTAACCGCAGTAGAGGCTTTTTGCACAATACCGCAGTCGTGCCATGCGCCGGTTGCATCGGTATCCTTATCGGCGGGAATGCCAAACAAAATAATTGCTGGGATACCCAGGTCATAGACTTGCTTGGCTTCTTCCACAATTTTGTCGATCGAGAGTTGGTAAACCCCCGGCATCGATTTCACTTCATTCGCGATCGCTGTTCCAGGCACCGCAAACAGGGGATAGATCAGGTCGCTAGGGGTGACGACCGTCTCACGTACCATGCGACGGATCTGGGGATGAGAACGCAAACGACGGGGACGGTGAGTAGGAAACATGACGGTTTTTAAAAAAGGTAGTAGTTGCAAGGGAATAGGAAAGTGTTATCAACCTCAACCGCTGAGCCTGAAATCGCATCGAGCAGCCCAACATAATTGAGACTGAAAACTTCCCCAAACCAGTTGGGAGAAAGGTAACGAATCGTCAGATTCTTAAGAGTTTAGAGCGTTAGGTGGATCACCCACGCACTAAAAAAGATTACATTCTGTAAAATTTCTCCCTCTCCCCATCCCCCCATCACCCCTTCCCCCCCTCTCGCCGCGCCTGCTGAGATCGCCGCATCGCCTCCCCCACCGTCACATTCAGTTGTCCCCCAATCAACATCACCAGCGAACTGAGATAGAGCCACAGCATTAGCACAATTACTGCTCCCAAGGTGCCGTACACCTTGTTGTAATTGCCAAAATGCGAGACATACGAGCGAAATACCCCCGACAGCCCTGCCCAAAAAACCGCAGCCAGCACGGCCCCCGGCATAATGGGCGTACCACGATTCCAACGGCTGGGACCATAGCGATAGATAAACGCAAACGTCAATGCCACAATCCCCAGCGCCAGGGGCCAACTCAGCAATCGCCAGGTTGTCAGCAATCCCTCGCGAATCATGCCGCCCTGACTGGTTGCCACTAATTTGATCAGGACATCGCTGACAAATACTAACGTTGAAGCGAGGATGAGTAGTGAGATTGTCCCGATCGTCAAGATCAGTGAAACTAGCTTGGCTTTCCAAAAGGGGCGAATCAGCTTGGCAGGAATTTGATGAATGTGATCGAGTGCAGTCATCGCAGCATTCATCGCACCCGAGGAAACCCAAAGCGCTGCCCCAAAGCTGACAGAAATCAACCCTCGTGTCTTCTCAATCCGAATTTCTTTCAGGAAAGTCTGGATAATCTTTTGGACTTCTTCGGGCGCAACGAGGCTAAGTTGCTGTGCCAGATTCTCCAATGTCCCTTGAGACTTGAGTGAACCGATCGCCGTCAATACCGCCACGATCGCGGGAAATAGCGCCAGCATTGAGCTATATGCCATTTCTGCCGATAGACCCGGCAACCGTTGTGCTGCGACCTGAACAACAATTTCTTTGAGAGTGGCAAAATTGAGGTGCAAAAAGAAGCGAATAAATCGGGCAGACAACATGGAAGAGTTTGCCAATGATGGTTAAGAGCCTCAGCCATGCAAATTAAATCCTAGCTGTCCCGCGATGTAAACCCGATTGTCAAAAACTCACAGGTTACTGATAAAACCTTGATATCGGGTGTTTCGAGACGGAATGCCATGCCTGGCGCCCCAGCTTGCGATCGCCGCATAAATTTTGGTGTTGCTCAACAACGGAATGAAAATGATGCTGAATGATTTGAAACTTTGTTCCAAATCATCCTGCTTTGCAGCAACGCCTAAATTTTCGATTGGATTGCATCCCGATTCCTTACCATAGAAAGTATTTCTACATTGTGCCTTTGCTATGCTGCGTCAACCCAAAAAGCGCTGGACTCCCGAACACTGGGCAAGTTGGAAACCATTTGGGCTGGGAGAACAATACCCCAACAACTATTGGGAAGTGTTTCGGGCGATTTGGGAGAATCTTGATCAATTTCCCTACGCCTGGGAAATTCTTAATCAAGGGGTCTGTGATGGCTGCGCCCTGGGCACTACTGGCATGAAAGACTGGACACAGGATGGCATCCATGTCTGTAATGTGCGGTTGCGGTTGTTACGCCTCAACACCATGCCCGCTTTCGATCCCAGGCTGTTGAGTGATATGTCAACACTGCAAGCTAAAAGCAGTGCCGAATTACGTGATCTGGGGCGGTTGCCCTATCCCATGGTGCGCCGAAAGGGCGATCAGGGCTTTGAGCGCGTGAGTTGGGATACTGCCTTAGGGCTAATTGCCGATCGCATTCGAGCTTCCCACCCCGATCGCCTCAGCTTCTACATCACCAGTCGCGGCACCGTCAACGAAACCTACTACGCTGCTCAAAAAGCTGTGCGGGCGATGGGCACCAACCACATCGACAACGCTGCCCGCATCTGCCATTCCCCCAGCACCGCTGCCCTCAAAAGTACGATCGGCGCAGGTGCCACCACCTGTTCTTACAAAGACTGGATTGGCACCGATTTACTGGTCTTCATCGGCTCCAATGTGGCAAACAACCAGCCCGTCACAGTCAAATATTTGCACTTGGCAAAAAAATCCGGCACTCGGATCGTCGTGATCAATAACTACCGTGAACCAGGGATGGAGCGCTATTGGGTGCCCTCAGTAGTCGAAAGCGCGCTCTTTGGCACCAAATTCGCCGAAGATTTCTTTTTGGTCAATGTCGGCGGAGATATCGCCTTTCTCAACGGCACCCTCAAACACCTGATTGCCAATGGTTGGGTTGATCCTGCCTTTATTGCCCACTACACGATCGGCTTTGAAGCGTTGCAAGCCACGCTGGATGCTCAATCCTGGGAAGATCTGGAGCAAGGGTCAGGAGCCTCTAAAGAAGACATGTACACCTTTGCCCAGATGATTGGACAAGCCCAGAAAGCAGTTTTCGTCTGGAGCATGGGCATTACTCAGCATGAATGTGGCGAAGACAACGTGCGCGCCATTATCAACCTGGCTTTGACCAAGGGCTTTGTGGGACGCGAAGGCTGCGGTCTGATGCCAATTCGGGGACACTCTGGCGTGCAGGGCGGAGCAGAAATGGGCTGCTATGCTACCGTGTTGCCCGGTGGTAACCCAATTACTCCAGAGAATGCTGAAAAACTGAGCCAGCAATGGGGCTTTGAGGTGCCTGCGACGAAAGGCATGACTGCCACCGAAATGATCGACGCTGCCGATCGCAACGCACTGGATATCCTCTTCACTGTGGGCGGCAACTTTCTAGAAGTCCTACCTGATCCCAATTACGTAGAGGCAGCTTTAAAGAAAGTGCCCCTGCGCGTCCATATGGATATCCTCTGCTCCAAGCAAATGTTACTTGATCCGGCAGATACTGTAGTGCTCCTACCTGCCACCACCCGCTACGAGATCCCCGGCGGTGTTACCGAAACCAGCACCGAACGCCGCGTCATCTTCAGCCCCGAAATTCTGGGTCCCCGAATTGGCGAAGCCAGACCGGAATGGCAAGTGTTTATGGAATTAGCCAGACGCGTTCGCCCTGACTTGGAAAAGGCAAGTTCTGAGTTAACCCCTTCTCTTCACGCTTCAGCCCTGTCTTTCCAGGACACCGCTGCCATTCGGCAAGAAATCGCTCAGGTGATTCCGCTTTATGCAGGTATCCAGCATCTCAAAGAAGCGGGTGATCAGTTTCAATATGGCGGTGCCCATCTCTGCTTTGGCTGGAACTTCCCCACTCCCGATGGCAAAGCCCGCTTTACTGCCTTGGTGCCCCATCAACGCCCCATCCCGGAAGGGTATTTTCTGGTGACCACCCGACGAGGCAAGCAGTTCAATAGTATGGTGCAAGCACGCAAAGACCAAATTAACGGGGCATTTCGTGAAGCGGTCCTGATGAATGCGGCGGATGCCGATCGCTTGGAATTAAAAAACGGCGATCACATTGTCTTGAAAAACGATCGGGGCGAATTGCCCGGTACAGTTTGCATTGCGCCAGTCAATCCTGGCAACCTGCAAGTGCACTGGCCCGAAGGCAACGGGCTATTGGAACGCGGGCGGCGATCGCACGAAGGCGTACCCGACTACAACACCCTGGTGTATCTGGAGAAATTGATCCAATAAGCGCCTAGATCAAAATATTTACAGATTAAGAAAAAATAATTTCTTGATCCGAATAGTTGTAAATGTAATCGTAATCAAAAGCAAAAGATTTAGCGTGACGAATGATGGAAAACCCAAAATTTGTCACAATATCGGCAGTAAATGTCACCATTACCAACTGCACTAATTTCTTTTCAGAAATGTCGGGTTTTTTGACGTAGTAAGCACGACGTGCAAAAAATATCTTCTTGTCTCTCGGTACAATAATACCGTTGATCTTGTGGGCATACTGAATCGGTTTGATATAGGAATGAATAAATTCATCCTGATTTCTCTGGAGTCGATACAGCCTTTCATGCTGTAGCCAACTCATCTGAAACATCACCTTAAATAGCTCGAATCCTAGAATATAATTGAATACATGGTTGCGTTCTTCACTACTCAAAACAAGCCTGAGCGCAGACTCCAGATAAAGATCGGGTTGTCGATAGTTATCTTGAGCTGAGTGAATATAGAACTGCTTGATGTAAGCTCTGAGCAAACCTTCATCCAGTTCAGTGGGAACTCGAAAGGTATTTAATTGTTCTTTGACCCGCTCTTTGGTAACCCGATCTTCCAGCATCCTTGAAACTAGCCCATCAGCAGTGTAATCGTCTAGAAAACTCGCCCGGGTCTCTGGTGAGGCAACACAAATAAGATGGCAAAGGGATAAAATATAACGCCGTTCATGCCAGGATAAATTGCCAAACCATTGCTGTGCTTCTAATGGCAAGGTTTCAAAAATTTTATCTGCATCACTGGATTCAGGGATTTCTAAATCCAATGATTCAGGAGTCAATGCTTTTTTAGATCTCAGGATTGCCATAGCCTGCAAGGTTTACAGGTTTTATGTGTATTGAACAGGGTGTTCTAGACAGTGCATTTATAACTTTGTTTGTGACTTGGGTAAATGGATGAATCAGCAGACTTCCCAAATATTTATCCTTTGGTGTGATTCAGATGAATTTTCTTTGTCAAAGTAGTGTTATTCAGTCAAGCCTTTGCGGAATCGATGATTGACCAGTCTGAGATAGCCTTCGAATAAATACTGAGAATAAGTTGATCTTAGTGTATCAATTTTAGTCCATCAAAGATTTGTTCACTTACTTGAGTCCTTTAGAGACGAAGAAAGCGCTTGAAGAAAAAGCAAATTATTTCAGTTTCTAGCATTCCCAATTCAATAATTTTTTCTAATTCCTCCGAAAGAATAGGTCAAAAAATATACCTGCTTGAAACCTTGAAAAGAAGATTTTGATTGCGAGAAAGCGACTGTACAACGAGGTTGCATTTTTCTTCGTTACTTACATTATCTCTCGATTCGCTTGTTCTTCCAAAGAATGTCACAGCCAGAATATTTTCAACCAGAACTGTTTTTGATCGCGCCAATCACCCCTGAGATCGAGTTGTTGGACGGTTCCAGTCTGGCAACTGTACTGACGATGATGACGGTAGCAGAGACTGCAGATGAGCTAGATATTCTGGAAATGCTGACAGAGCCGCAACAAACGCAGGTCTTGACAGCTTTGCCTAAAGAGGTCAAGCAAAAGCTATGCCAATGGTATCCCCCGTTGGCAGATCGTTTCCCGCTACAAGACTATCCAGAACCCACTTTTCCGACTTCTGAAGCGATCGTTGCCATCACACCCTCCCAATCTCCTGCTGAACCTGATTTGGTCGTAGGCGATCGGGTGGTTTTAAAAGCAAAGCCCCAGCTGACAACAGTGGAGCTACTGGCAATTTTTGAAGTGGTGGCAGTGCAGGAAGGGTGGGTGAAGGTGAGAGCCGATCGGTTGGGTTCTCGGCGATATGCAGTGGAGTGGTTGGTGCTATATGGGCGCGGAGGGAGGGAGGAGTGAAGGGGTGAAGAGGGGGGAGGGGGGAGAGGGACGGGCATCTTGTTGATTTTCCTAGACCCTCCCATTTGCCCGTCTTCTCTAGCCACCGTCACGAGAGGGGACTCTAACCTGGGCGGTACCGATCGGGATTTCACCTTGAAGCCCGGATCGTTTTCCAGTGACAAGATAATATAAGTACTCACCGCCACCCGTGGTCATTTGGACGTTGGTGAATTTCACTTCAACATAGCTGTCGGGAGGAACGGGATTGGTAAAGGTAATCGCAACCCGCTCTTTGGTGGCTTTAATATTCGCAGGAATTTCTTTTCCGGCTTGATCCACCACGTTGATTTTGTCGTACCGTTCCATTTGTTGGGGGAGCGCGATCATCAAATCTTGCAATGCCATCCCCGTAACTGCAACTCGGATAAAGTGTTGAGTTCCCACAATGCCTGAGTCTGCAATGATGGGTGCAGTAAAGTTGAAGCGCATCTGTGCCTGGGCGGGTTGAGTCAGGACAGGGACGATCGCAGCCGTGCTTGCCAACAGCAAAGCCGATATCCCAGCAGCAAAATAACCTTTCATAGCAAACCTCTATCGGTAATGTAATCACGGAACGTCTGGCTCAAATCAGCCTTATGCAAAGCATGAACTACCTAGCTGAAATTGCTCTGACGCGGAGGTGAAAGGAGCCTGAGAAGGTGCCGTGAAGTTCCTCAGGTTTTGGCTGGGAGTGCAATGAGTCCCACTAAAAAACCGCTCTTCCCCAGGGAGAAAAGCGGTTTTGATGTTAAAGGCTTAGCTCAAAATGATGCCAAACCGATGTTGAGGCTAGATTCCAGAAGGATCTTCGCGTTCAACATACAAAAACAGAAGCCCCATCCCTACGATTGGAAAAAGCCAGCAAGTGATGGGGATCAGAATCCAAGGTAAGTATGCAGCGGCGTATGAACCTGTCATATCAAATCCTATTTTGGCTACATGATTTCAAAGATGACTCTACTGCGAACTGGAACCAAGTTCTTAACTTCTTAAGATTCTTAACAAAACTGCATGTCCACCTCTCTACGCTCCCCGTCCTTTAAAGCTTAGATGCGCTCTCAAGAGTAGAGTTCGGAACTGGGTGTCATATGCGCCCAATTATGGCTCAAATTCATCCATTGATGAGTTGGGTAGACCTGGTGGCATGATGTGCCGTATGACAGTAGTTTTGTGGCTTTCACGCTGGGTTTGCATATCAAGGGCGATCGCTTCAAATCGAATCTCTAGGCTGCCGTAGGGAACGGTGAGTTGAACCGTTGCTTCCAATTCTCCTGAACTCATGGGTAAAAAGTCGGTCAGTAAGCGGGGTCCATCCAACAATAAGCGTGTTTGGCAATCGTTAATCCAGAGTTTGACATAAATGCGAGATGTTGGACGAGGGAGCCTCACCCGAACAGTAACAGGTTCTCCCGAAATTAGTTCTTGGGTGGTGACTTCCAAAATGGGAGTGGGTACGGGTTCAACATCGGGCACAGCGGATGTGGATGAAGCAGCAGTTGCTGCCTCTGTTTGGAGCGATCGTTGACTTTGTCCAAAGGCATCTCTGAGGTTTTGCACCGGAGTGGGTGGCTCATCCTCTACAACAAATTCATGGGTCGCCAGATTTTCGGAGAGCGAAGTCACCGGTGCGGATGAGGTTGCCCATCGAGGTGGCAGGGAAACCCCCGCTGCCTGCAAGTTGTTTCTGAGCCACTCCGAAAGTTCTGCATCGGATGCCAGAGAGTTGAGCCGGGTCCAAAAGCGCTCTTGCAATCTGAGGGAGCGAAATGCGATCGTTTCGGGAGAAAGGCTTTGCAGTTCGGCGATCGTTTTGATAGATGAAGTCGGTTTACGAGTCGCAAAGGCTTCATCTTGACTGCCAAACGCAGGAATTTCTCGTTCTAAGGGAGAAACCGTTGGTCGTTTTGAATGGGATGCGTCAGGGGGAAATGTCTCGATCTCAGGATTGAATGGCGATGTCTCCGATGAGGACATGATCTCGTCTGAAGCAGACGGCATCTCTGCGGTGTCGTTGACTTCGGCTGAATCAGCAGGAACAGGTTCATTGTCTTGGAGTGGACGAAACTGTGGTAAATCCAGTCCTTTGCGATCGGCTTTGGCAGGGTCGGGTTGGTAGAGTTGGGGCGGCAAGGGGTGACCAGCCAAAAAGGGAAAGGGACTGGAACGAGGAGCCGTGGCATCGTCTTCAGACGAGAGGAAAGAAAGCTTGAGATAATCCGATTCGAGTGGCGATCTCATCGGTTGATCTGCCATTTCTAAGGGAAGTTCGAGCTTATCGGTTGATTCCGTCTCCGCTTTCAGCAACTGGTTAATCTGCGCCAACTCACCCAACAATTCATCTACATCTACCGTCACCGTAAAAGATTGGGCAACTAGTGCCGTTCCTGGAGCCACCGTACTGTATAGCACCACTTCTCCTAAAGCCAGACGGGTTTGCAGGTCGGCTGGCATCTCCAAAGCGCAGCTAAAAGCATAGGGTAAAGACTGGGCTGAAATCGGTTGGTTGATTTCGACCAGTTGTGCAGAACTTTGGGGATCTTGCAGAGAGACATGGAGTTCTGCGGACAGGAGGGAGCTTTGCATCCAAGGGTCAGAGAACGCCGTGGGTTCCGCTTCTGTGATTTGACCGCTCAACAGCAGGGGTTGTCCCCGATGTGCCACATAGGCAGGTTGATCTAAGGAGAGTGACAGAGATCGTGCAGGCATGGAGCGGGTAGCGGCTGAAACCGTGGGTACTGAGGCAACAGTCCCCAGATCAACCGCATCCCAGTCATGAGTATTGGCGTCAGCAGCGTCTACCTCGGTTTCTCGATCTATGGCAGAATCGGCGTCCAAATTGAGTTGAGTGGGAAGGGTCAGTCCAGTTGCGGTAGAAGCCAATTCCAACACATGGTCGGGTGCGTCGAAGTCATATGCCTCAGACTCGTTATCTGAGGTTTCTCGATCGACCAATGTTTGTCCCGTTGGAATCGTATTTAATCCAGTTTCCTGGTCAAACGATTGAAAGACCTGGTTGACCAAGTGTTGCGACATTTGCTCTGCCACATCCAGAAATTGCTCCATAGAAGACCCGATCGCCCGACTAATTTCTGGATCAACGTCGGTTAGCGATGGCGGTGTGACCTCCGATTGAGACATGGCATCGGGTTCAGCCACGTTTTCAGCCAGTATCGCTTCAGGTGCTGGAAGCGGGTTGGATGCGGCGTTCGGATTGACCCCAATGGCAGCGATCGCTTCGCTGGGAGCAGTCTCACTGGTAACGGAAGCATCAGAGATGGCTGAGATCGTCGTCTTGGGCAACGTTTCTCGCCACCGAGAGGCAGTCCCCAATACCGCCGCCGATGAATCTTTGGACAATTTAAACTCGGCTGAATCCTCGGCTGAATCGTCTAAAGGATGCCAGGGAGTTTCCCATTCTTCCATTTCTGCTTCGCTGGGCAGTACTTGCAGGTTGACCGTGTACTTCCAGTTGTCACCCATGAAGTCTGACATCACGTCTCCCAAGCAGCTCAAATGCCAAATGCCTGCCTGAAGGCGGGTATAGGGAATCACCACCATTAAGCCTTCTCGATTGGTTCGCCCCATGCGCTTTTGGATGCGGCGTTTGGGCGGCACCTCGTCGATCGCTTCATGGCTAATCCGGATTTCGACATTAGTATTAATCCGACTGGAGCGGGCAACGATGCGATATCGTCCCTCCAAAATCTCAACATTGGGCGATTCCAGCGGTAGCCAGATGCGATCGCCCTCTTGTTGCAACAAAAATTCCCAGTATTCCATCTTGAGCCTGCCTGGGGTGGCTTCCGCCACAATGCACGATTTAGGAATTGTACTCTTAGGTATGAAAACCTGGCTCTAAGTGTATCGCACGAATGAAGATTCATCCCCACTTTAGGCAAATTTATATATGGTGTTCAATTGGGTAAAAAACAGCTTGAGTCCCTACGGGTAGAGTTTATCAGGGAATTCGATGATGATTTATGCAGTGAACCTAACGTTCTTAATTACCCGTCACGGATATCGTCTTAATTCCCGATGGACGTAATCAAACCTTGATCGATCGTCCCCATTCACAGGTGTCGCCTACGTCGCTTGATTCCGAATCGCCTGCATCTGCTCGGATTCCTGTTCCATCGCTATAGCAGTCCTAAACCATTTGTGAATGAGAAAGGCTCTGTGAAAAAGAGTTCCACAGGAACTCTTTTTCACAATCCAGATAGGATCGCTATATCACGCTCACAATACTTCAAGTTTGGACTTCATGCTTTCGATAGACGTAATTGTGGCAGCAAATTATTACTTTGCTAGCAGTGCCTGACATTGTTGGTGACGGGGCTTTTCTAGGTTGATGGCAGATTTTATCACTTGTGTAAAATATCGGCTGCCGATCAAAGGGGTGATGAGCAAGGACGGCTCCTTAGGTCAGATGGAATGGGAACAGATGGTATTCTTGGGCAATCCAGAATACGGTTGTGAACTTGAAGAAATAACTTTGCGGCGTTTGCAATGGCAGTGGGGCTACAGGTTTCACGACTGATGATCCAGCAACCTGTGGAAGGATTTTGGCTCGGCTACTGGCAACACTGGGTTCGGTAATTGTGGAATCGATCGTTGATCCATTGGAACCGCTCCTCCCCGCAAAGTCACAGTCGATCAGGCGACAAAGCTGGCTGAATCGTTGGTACGAGGGGAGCCAAATCGACAAAAGAGCGCACTCACCCTCCTGTCAGATAAAGTTCGGCAATTGATTTAAACCATCGTTTTTTAAGGAGAACTCAAAATGTTGAAGAACCGCTTACCAGTGATTATTTTTGCAGCGATCGTCCTGCCTGCATTTTCCAGTTGCAATACACCATCTCAAGCAAATCAGCCTGCCTAGCCTCCTGCCCAATTGACTCAATCCACTTCGAGCCCATCGACAGATGCCAATCACAGCGAAATCCGTTCTCAAGATCAGCAATTTGTGATGCAAGCGGCTCAAGGCGGAATGGCAGAAGTGGAACTGGGAAGACTCGCTATGCAGAAAGCTTCCAGTTCTGTGGTGAAAAGCTTTGGGCAACACATGGTTAAAGACCATACTCAGGCAAACAACCAACTTAAACAGTTAGCATCTCAAAAGGGAATCCCTATTCCAACAGACACGGGTACTCAGAATAAAGCAACAAAAGCAGGACTATCTAAGCTTTCGGGTACAGCGTTTGATCGGGCATTGATGAACCAAATGGTCATGGATCATCAAAAAACAGTCTCTCTGTTTGAAAAGGAAGCTCAACAGGGGCAAGATCTTGAGGTAAAAGCCTGGGCAGCCCAAACCTTACCAACCTTACGAGATCACTTACGCATGGCTCTTTCTACACAGCATGGTGTGTCTCATTCCAGCGCAAGATAGCAGGCGTTCATGCTGGCATTACTGAATTAGCATAAAGGTGTTGTTGAGCAATACCGCAAACTAAGCAATGCCACAGACATAGTGAATGGTGGGGGATAGCGCCTCACGCCTTATCCCCCACCATTCACGGAATCATTAGCACCCAGCCTGGACTGGTTACCCTATTCCATGTAGCCTTTTAAGACCCAATGCTAGAGCGCTTCTTGACTTAAGGCTGATCACTAGACAATTCCAAAAGCCCCGGTGAGGCAAGGAATCCGAAGTAAAAGGCGATCACAGCACTTAAGCCATGGACCAAAACGTCACTGCCAAAAATTGGAACTGTACCGAACAATGTGTCGGCATAAGGAATCAACCCTAGCACCGCAAATAGTCCATAGAAAACTGTGATGGCACGACTATAAGTGCGAGAACTAGCTAGTGAAATGGATGCTAGGATCCCTAACAACCCAAAAACAATGCGAATGAAATCGTGAATTCCATTAGTCGGAATACTGCCTAAGATGTAACCGTATCCCATGCCGTACGCATCACTTACACTGGAGGTTGCTTCAGTATAATGAACCAGTCCGGGGATAAGCCCCATAATTCCAAGAACCAGAAAAAAGACGCCAGAGATCAAAGAAAAGTACTGCCCTGCTTTCATCGTAAACTCCCTTGTATTTGATCTGTCAGTGCTCAAAACTTAAATCAATGCTCAAGATTCACAGCAGAGATACCTTAAGGTAACGGTTTAAATTTCTTAATCCTTCTTCCTATAGTGATAGATGAGTACTAACTCTTTGGCTCGCTCGTCTGCTGTTTTTTCCTACGCCCTTTCTTGATTTTGTCTCCTTTGGCAACCCCTATTGAGAATGGTGCAAGACTTGAGCTAACTCAAATCTTGCACTTAACTGATAGAACAAGAAACAATCTTAATGGCAGACAAAACAATCACGTTGGTATAGCTTATTGTTGGTTCTCGTAGCGACAGATGTGTTTGACTCGCATAACCTCTGTCAATAGATAGATTTATTACTACAACAGCTTTTCTAATATTCAGGCAACAAACTTAAGTGTGAACCTATGAGGCTGAGGTTTAGACGGCGACGGTTGGGGCAGTTTGCGATCGCGGGTACGGTTGGGGCAGTACTGGCAGGGTTTACAAAGCAGGCGATGGGTCAATCAACACCTCAAACTCCTTCAAAACCTGAAGTTCCTGCTGATCCTAACAGCTATGTGGATGTCGAGCTGCAGATTAATGGGAAAGAGCAGATGCTCAAAATTGAACCCCGGGTGACGCTGCTGGATGTTCTGCGGGAGCGGCTTGACCTGACCGGGACAAAAAAGGGCTGTGATCATGGACAGTGCGGTGCTTGCACGGTGTTGGTGAATGGACGACGGATTAATTCCTGCCTGACCTTTGCCATCATGCACAGGGGAGCAGAAATTACCACGATCGAAGGATTGGCGAAAGGTAATACGCTCCATCCGATGCAGGCGGCGTTTGTGGCTCACGACGCATTTCAGTGCGGCTACTGCACACCGGGACAGATTTGTTCGGCGGTGGGGTTGGTGAACGAAGGACACGCCCAGTCAGATGCTGACATCCGAGAACTGATGAGCGGCAACATCTGTCGTTGCGGAGCGTATCCCAATATTGTGACGGCGGTTCGTGAGGTCTTAGAGGGCAAGAAAAATGCAGCCGTTTAGTTATCACCAGGTGGAGCAAGCCGACACTGCGATCGCGTCCGCTCGTTTAGATCAATCAATGTATTTAGCTGGAGGAACCAGCCTGATCGATTTGATGAAGTTGAATGTTCAGACCCCCCAGCAGTTAGTCGATATTAATGCGCTACCGCTGGCTCAGGTGGAACAACAGGGCAATGGTGTCCGGATTGGGGCGATGGCACGCAATAGTGATGTTGCTTATAGCGCCATGATTCGAGAGCGGTATCCGGTGCTGTCGGAGGCGCTGTTGTCGGGAGCATCGCCGCAGTTGAGAAACATGGCAACGGTGGGTGGAAACCTATTGCAGCGCACTCGCTGTTACTACTTCCGCGATACGGCATTCCCCTGCAACAAGCGGGTGCCCGGCTCTGGCTGTCCGGCGATCGAGGGCTACAACCGTATTCACGCCATTCTCGGCGGCAGTGATCGCTGCATTGCCACCCATCCATCGGATATGGCAGTCGCGATGATGGCACTGGATGCCGTGGTGCAAACGCGGGGACCGCAGGGAACACGCAGCATTTCGATCGCTGATTTTCATTTGCTGCCCGGCAATACGCCGGAACAAGAGACAGTGCTAGAACCCGGAGAGTTGATTGTGGCGGTGGATTTACCCGCATCTCCGTTTGCCGCGCGCTCGCACTATTTGAAAGTGCGCGATCGCGCATCTTACGCCTTTGCCATGGCATCGGTGGCGGCAGCGCTGGAACTACAAAATGGCGTGGTGCGATCGGCGCGGATTGCGCTGGGTGGAGTCGGCACCAAACCGTGGCGTGCCTATGACGCGGAAAAAGCGCTGATCAACCAGCCCTTGAATCAGAACACCTTGCAAGCGGCGGCAAAGGCGGCAGTTCAGGGTGCAAAGCCACAAAAATACAACGGCTTCAAGGTCGAACTAACCAAACGGACTGTGATGCGGGCGCTGGCAACGGTGGGAGGCATGGCATGAATTCAAGTGATATGAAGAGTGTGGTGGGCAAACCGCTCAACCGCGTGGATGGACATGCAAAGGTAACAGGCGCAGCCCGCTATTCAGCGGAGTTTCCGGTTGCCAAGCTCGTGCATGGCGTCACTATTCAAAGCACGATCGCCAGCGGCAAAATTGCCCAGATCGATACCCGTGCTGCCGAGCGCGTACCAGGTGTACTGCTGGTCATGACCCACCTCAACGCCCCGAAGGTGTCTGGCGAGGCAGGCGGCGATCGCAAACTGCCGCTGCTGCAAGATAACCAGGTGCGCTACAGCGGTCAACACATTGGGGTGGTGGTTGCCGACACGTTTGAGCATGCCATGCAGGCGGCAGCACTGGTTAATATCCGTTACGACGAGGAGCAGCCAGCGCTGCACCTGAAGGAACATCTCGACCAGGCGTATGTCCCCCAGGGGAAAATTCCCCGCGATCAGCCACCCGATTCGGCTCATGGCAGTGTTGAGCAAGGACTCGCAACGGCAGCCGTGAAAGTGGAGCAAACCTATACCACGCCCATTGAGAATCACAATCCGATGGAACCCCACGCCACTACCGCCGTGTGGCAAGGCGATCGGCTGCTGCTATATGACGCCACGCAAGGCGTGTTTGGCGCGAAGAAAAAGGTAGCGGCAGTGCTGGGGATGCCGCCAGAAAATGTCCGCATTATGTCTTACTTTGTCGGGGGTGGTTTTGGCTGCAAAGGTTCGACCTGGGCGCATGTGGTGCTAACGGCGATGGCAGCACGGCAGGTTAACCGTCCAGTGAAACTGGTGCTGGGGCGGATGCAAATGTTTGGCCCGGTCGGCTTTCGACCCGAAACGATGCAGCAGGTGAGTTTAGGTGCGACTCGCGAGGGCAATTTGACGGCACTGCGGCACGCCGGAACCTCCATCACCTCCACGTTCGATGAGTTTATTGAACCTGTCGCCAAGACTGCTCGCATGATCTATGCCTGCCCGCACATCGAGACCAGTCATCGTCTGGTGCGGTTGAATGTAGGGACGCCGACTTACATGCGGGCACCCGGCGAAGCATCCGGGTCGTTTGCCCTGGAATCGGCAATGGACGAACTGGCGTATGCGCTCAAAATTGATCCGATCGAGTTGCGTCTGCGAAACTATGCGGAGTTCGATCCCGATAAAAAATTGCCCTGGTCGAGCAAATCCTTGCGGGAATGCTACCAGCAGGGGGCAGCACGCTTTGGCTGGCAAAAGCGCAATCCCACGCCGCGATCGATGCGCGATGGCAACACGTTAATCGGTTGGGGCATGGCAACCGCAACCTATCCCACCAACCGCTCTCCGGCCTCGGCGATCGCCCAGATCAAGGCAGATGGAACGGCCGTGGTGCGTAGTGGTTCTCAGGACATTGGCACGGGCACCTATACCGTTATGACTCAGATCGCCGCCGACGCGCTGGGGCTGCCTGCCGAGCAAATCCAGTTTGAGCTGGGTGATACCAATCTGCCCGAAACTCCCGTCTCCGGCGGTTCCCAAACAGCAGCAAGCGTCGGTTCAGCTGTGCATTTAGCTGGAACAGAAGCCCGCAGTAAGCTACTGCAATTGGCGCTAATGGATCAGGCGTCCCCGCTGTATGGCGCCACGGCTGAGGACGTGATTGCCCAGAACGGCAGATTCTTGCTCAAAAATAAAGCGGCAAACGCCGAAACCTACGGTGCAATCCTTTCGCGACACGGATTGAAGACGATCGAAGCGCGGGCAGATGCCAAACCCGGTGAGGAAAAAGACAAGTACTCGATGCACTCGTTTGGAGCGCAGTTTGTTGAGGTGCGGGTGAATCCTGACTCTGGAGAAGTGCGCGTATCCCGTTGGGTGGGAGCGTTTGGGGTTGGTCGCCTGCTGAATGCCAAAACTGCCAATAGTCAATTGATTGGCGGCATTGTCTATGGCATCGGCATGGCGCTGATGGAACACACCGTCATGGACCCCAATCGGGGGCGGGTGGTGAACGCAGATCTGGCGGAGTATCACGTCCCGGTGAATGCCGATGTGCCGTCGATCGACGTCATCTTCGTGGATGAACAGGACCCTCATGTGAATCCGATCGGCGTCAAAGGCATTGGCGAAATTGGGATTACTGGCTCAGCAGCAGCGATCGCTAACGCAGTCTATCACGCCACAGGTCAGCGCGTCCGAGATTTGCCGCTCACATTGGACAAGCTTCTGTGAATTAAACCACTCCGCAATGTGCAAGAAGTGGATGAATTTGTCTGTCACGTTGTGGATGAGGCATTAGCCACGGCAATGGTGCAGACCGGAGCGGAGTGTCCCCAACCCTGTCAAATAGTCGGTTTTATTTCCCAACAAGTCTAAAGTGTTGTTTTTTGAAGAGGATTGGGAAGGGGAAAGACATGAATAGCAAGCGCGCTTCCCCTTCTTTAGAAATTGCGCTTATGCAGGTTTAAACGCGTCAAGCGCCAGGTTGAGCTTCAGCACATTGACACCCGGTTCACCAAAGATGCCTAAAGAGCGCTCATCGGTGTTCTGATTAACTAAATTCTCAAGCTGGTTGGGTTGCAGTCCGCGGGCTTTTGCGACTCGTGCGATTTGTGCTCTTGCCCCTTCTGGGGTGATATGAGGGTCAAGGCTGGAGCCAGACGTATAAACTAGATCAGCTGTTGGTTTTACGCCCGCTTTCTGCAATCTAGGAATGACACCTTCGATCTCCTTTTCTGGGTTCGGATCAGCTTTCCCTTTAATGCGATCAATCAAAGCTGGGTTACTGGGAGCTAGGTTGCTTGCGCCTGAAACTCCAGTTCGTAGCACCTTTGCCTCATCCTTTTTCGGATCAGCGGTGCTGTAGCTGGTCGTACTGGGGCGACTGTTGAAGTAGCGATCGCTGGTAAAGGGTTGTCCAATTAACGCTGACCCGACAGGCTGACCTTGAGTGTTAGTAATAATACTGCCATTGGCTTGAAAGGGAAAGACAAGCTGCCCAATCCCAATCATGCCAAAAGGATAGATAATTGCCGTCAGAACCCAGAGCACCAGGGTAGAACGAACGGCTCTACTCGCTTCACGTGCAAAACTCATTAGAACCTCTCCGGTACAAACATGACAAAAAAGAGATAAATCGCAAGGGCAACGGTCAAAATTACCAATGCTCCTAGCCAGTAAGCCTGAGTGCGTGACAAGTTACCACTTGTAGCCGCAAAGACTGCTGGAGCCAAGATTAAGTTAAAGCACAACCCTAAAAACAGATAGAGTGGCAACTTTTGTCTGCGCCATTCAGAGCCAATTTCGGCAATCGTTTCAAGCATCTGAGAAGATCCTTGAGGCAAGTTTCGTTGTAGATGAGTCAGTTTCATAAATGTGATGGGGAGATTTTTGTCGGTTGGGTGAAGCAAAGCGAAACCCAACATTTCAGAAACATCAGCGTTGGGTTTTGTACCTCAACCCAACCTACAGAGACTAGGAAAATGGCAGAATTACATCAATCAATTTGATGGCAATGAATGGGGCAATCACTCCGCCAACGCCATAGATTAAGATATTGCGCCGCAACAGTTGATCCGCAGTGAGGGGTCTAAACTGCACTCCCTTCAACGCCAGAGGAATCAACACCAAAATGATCAGCGCATTATAAATCAGGGCTGAAATGATGGCAGAGCTAGCACTCTTCAACCCCATCACATTGAGTGCGCCAATGCCTGTGGCAGCGAAGATAGTGGGAATGATTGCGAAGTATTTGGCGATGTCGTTGGCAACGGAGAAGGTCGTGAGGGCACCACGGGTAATCAGTAGTTGTTTGCCGATCGTCACCAGATCAATTAGCTTCGTAGGATCAGAATCTAAGTCCACCATGTTGGCAGCTTCTTTTGCTGCTTGCGTTCCAGAGTTCATTGCCAACCCTACATTCGCTTGCGCCAGTGCCGGGGCATCATTGGTGCCGTCTCCCGTCATGGCAACTAGCTTGCCCTGTGCCTGTTCATTGCGAATCACCTCAATCTTGTCTTCGGGAGTGGCTTCGGCAATAAAGTCATCGACTCCTGCTTCCTCAGCAATCACCGAGGCAGTAATCCGGTTATCTCCTGTGAGCATAATGGTGCGTACACCCATCCGTCGCAGTTGATCAAACCGTTCCTTGAGTCCAGGTTTAACCGTGTCTTTGAGATAGATCACGCCGTAGATATCATCATTCTGACAAACGGCAAGCGGTGTACCCCCTAATTTGGAAACTCGCTCATAGGCTGCATCTAAGGTATTGGGAACATGTCCACCCCGCGATCGCACAAAGCCCCGAATCGCATCGACTGCTCCCTTCCGGATCTCTTTGCCATCCAAATCTGTACCGCTCATGCGGGTTCTGGCAGAAAATTCCACCCCTTCAGCCAGATTCGGATCAAAACTAGCCTTTGCCCCCGATCGCTCTGCCAATGCCACGATCGATCGTCCCTCCGGTGTTTCATCAAACACGCTAGCGTCTAAGGAAACCTGGGCAACGTCTTGTAAACTATGTCCATTTACCGGAATGAATTCGGCAGCTAAACGGTTACCGAGGGTAATCGTGCCTGTTTTATCCAGTACCAGAGTGTTGATGTCGCCACAAGCTTCTACGGCCCGTCCAGAGGTAGCAATCACGTTAAATTGGGCAACGCGATCCATCCCGGCGATGCCGATCGCACTTAACAACCCCCCGATCGTAGTGGGAATCAGTGCCACCAGCAACGAGATCATGATGGCAACACTGGCTCCATTTCGCAGATCCGCCGCTGCTTGTTCGCTGCTTGCTGTGCTCAGAAAGCCTGCAATGTAACCTGTAATGGGTGGAATGTTTGCCACCACAATCAGAAATACTAGTGTTAATACTGCCAGCAGCACGGTTAACGCAATTTCGTTTGGAGTTTTGGTGCGTTCTGCGCCTTCTACCAGGGCAATCATGCGATCGATAAAACCTTGTCCTGGATCAGTGGTGATTCGCACCGTCAGTTCATCAGATAGGAGGCGTGTTCCTCCAGTAACTGAACTGGCGATATCGGTTCCAGGTTGTTTGAGAACAGGAGCCGACTCTCCAGTAATGGCAGATTCATCTACAGAGCCAATCCCTGCAATGACTTCGCCATCCGCCGGAACCATGTCTCCAGCAACCACCTTGACCTGATCACCTCGGCGAAGCTCAGTAGAGCTAACCTCTTGAACGCCGCCAGTCGGCAAAATTTTCTTGGCGATCGTGTCGCTGCGAGTTGCCCGTAGTGCATCAGCTTGCGCTTTCCCCCGTCCTTCAGCCACCGCTTCCGCAAAATTGGCAAAGACAATTGTGAAGAGCAGAATGAACGTGATCAATCCGTTGAGCAATCGCTGCTGGCTGATGTCAGCTTGCAGCGTTCCAAACAAATTGGGATCGAACGTGAGCAGGAGCGTTACCAGGGTACCCACCCAGACCACAAACATGACCGGGTTTCTGACTTGAATCCGAGGGTTAAGTTTAACAAATGATTCTTTAATCGCTCGCTGATACAGCCCTTTCATTTCCACCTTGGGCGTATGACGGCGCGATTCCCGTGTTCCCGATGGTACATGGTAAGGACGTGGAAAATCATTCATGGATGTCATAAGTTACCCAATTCCTCTAGCAATTTGAAACGCTTCTGCGATCGGACCCAGTGCTAACACTGGGAAAAACTCTAATGCGCCCAAAATCAAAATCACGCCAATAGTGACTCCGGTGAACAAACCCGTATCGGTTCGTAGCGTTCCTGTGGTGGCTGGGACAGGCTGCTTGCGGGACATACTATCAGCGAGCAGCAGCAGAGCGACGATCGGCACATATCTCCCCGCTAACAAACTGAAACAGGTACTCAGATTCCACCATAAGGCGGTTGTCGTGGTAGCTGCTCCCCCCGCGATCGCAATTGGAGAGGGTTGCGAATCGCCTAATCCTTCGAAACCAGACCCGTTATTGGCCGCCGCCGAAGCATACTCGTAAATCACTTGAGATAAGCCATGAAATCCAGGATTGCTGATGCCTGAAAGCTGATCGGGAAACGCAAGGGCGATCGCCCCGGGAATCAGAATTGCGATTGGATGCACTAGCAAAATCAGAAAACTCGCTAGCACCACCTCGCGCTTCTCAATCTTGCGTCCGAAAAATTCGGGGGTGCGTCCTACCATCAACCCCGTTACAAATACTGCCAGAATCAGGTAGGCAAACAGATAGGCGGTTCCCGTTCCTTGTCCACCAAACACAATTTGAAGAAACATATTAGACAGGGTAGAGAAGCCACCATTTGGCATGAAAGAATCATGCAAGCTGTTCACGGCACCGCACATACTAGCAGTCGTAATTACTGCATACAGAGCCGACTGCGCCCAGCCAAACCGGACTTCCTTCCCTTCTAGATTGGGAGCTTGATCAACTCCCAACAATGCATTTACCGCTGGATTACCGTTGTATTCTCCGATCGCTGTGATGATAATAAACACTACCAAAATCGCAAGTGGAATCGAGTACACTAGCCACGCCTGCTTGAGGTTATTAGCGTAGATGCCATAGGTGTAAATCAACGAGGTGGGAATACTCAGAATTGCTACAAGCTGAATCAGATTGACCCATCCATTGGGGTTCTCAAAGGGATGAGCTGAGTTGATTGCAAAGAAGCCACCACCGTTTTCACCCAACTCTTTAATGATCTCAAAGTGAGCCACCGGGCCACGGGCGATTGCTTGACTGATGGCTGGGTCTTCCAGCGTCGGCACGACTACTGGACCTGCCAACGTTTCAGGAACGCCTGCTGCAATCAAAACGATCGCGCCCGCAATGCTAATGGGTAGCAATACACGGGTAATGGCTCGAATCAGATCCACATAGAAATTACCCAGTGGTCGTCCCGTCAAACCGCGAATAAAGGCAATGCCTACAGCTATCCCTGTCGCAGCTGAGGTAAACATGTGATAGCCCAACCCCCACATCTGGCTGGCATAGCTGAGGTAGGTTTCACCAGAATAGTGCTGCTGATTTGTATTCGTGATAAACGAAATAGTGGTATGTAATGCCGTATCCCAGGTTGGAGCTGGAATCCCAGTTGGGTTCAACGGTAAAAACTGCTGAAGTGTGATGATGGAAAAAATCAGTAGCCCCATCACCACATTGCTATAAAGAATGGCGCGGGCGTATTGCCAGCCCGTCATGTCTTCCCTGGTTCGCACGCCTACTAATGAATAGAGAAGCCGCTCAACCGGGTTCAAAATCGGATCGAAGATGGTTCTCTGCTCCTGAAACACGCGAGCCATGTATCGACCCAAAAAGGGAGTAATTGCTACCAGAATCAGTAGCGTCATTGCAATTTGAATCCAACCTTGCAACATGGGTTTATTCAACTCCAATAGAGGATGACTGAAGCTTTGTTGAAGCGAGAACTTAGAGGGTGTTTGAAAAGGTGCTTACTGTAATGTTGAGCACTCAGAGATCCGTCCTAGCCCCCGTTCTTTAGCGAAGCCATGCCGACAGGCTATACGCACCGCTTCGCTAAAGAACGGGGGGATCAGCCTCAAAGTCCCCCTTTTGAAGCTACGGTGTATACACAAATCTCGGATTTAAGGCAAAACTACTGGAGATTCCCCACCCCCCCCTTGAAAAGGGGGGCTTCAGATTTCAAAGTCCCCCTTTTCAAGGGGATTTAGGGGGATCAACTCACTCAATGACATCACTGATTACTTGTGTGTACACGGTAGCCTTTTTAAGGGAAATTTAGGGGGATCGTGTCTGTTGCTAATTACGAAAGGACTTTTAAAGCATCCTCTTAGCAACTCAAGCAAAATTCAGTCTAGGCTCATAATTTAAAGAACTACAGACTAATCATGGAGAGATTTATGGCAGCTTACAAGGTATAGAGAGATATAATTTTGCGTTATTAAACGGTATATACCTCTGCACTCCAAAGATCCTCCTAAAGACATAGAAGTGTTTAGGTTTTGTTTAGCTGAACATCAACAAAACCTAAACACCTTTGAGTCAAAAATATACTTCTGTAATCCAGTACACTCAAAGCTTTTCGGAATAAACTCAAAGTACTGTGCTTCTATGTTTCCTACAAACAATGCCGCTCAAATCAATGAAATACATTCAAGAATTACGAGATCGTAAGTTCTGGTTGATTGTCGGATTGTTTGCGATCGTCGCAGTGCTGGAGTTTTTAACTCCTTCTGCCTATGTGTTCGGCTATTTGTACATTGGTCCGATTCTGCTGGTTAACGCTCGCTTTAGTGGTCGAACGGCAACTTTTCAGGCAATCGCGATCGCCTGTGTACTGACAATGGCAAATGTCTGGTTTCCAGCCCATGAGGAAATCCAAGCACCAACGGTTGCGAGTCGAATCATTGCTGTTCTGGCATTAGTAGTGACTGGTTTTCTCAGCGATCGCAACCGCTCCTATCAGCAAACGTTGTTGCAACAACAGGCAAAGCTACAAGCCCAGGAAAAACTGGCGAGTGTGCGAGAAGATTTTGTTTCTACGCTAACGCATGACTTAAAAACACCCATGCTAGGGGCAATTGAAACTTTAAAAGCACTTCAACGAGGAAATTTCGGTCCGATTCTACTGGAACAAAGAACAGTCGTGACCACCATGATCCGCAGTCATCAAACCAGCTTACAGCTGGTAGAAACACTGCTGGATGTCTATCGCAATGATACGGAAGGGCTAAAGCTGCAATTCGCTCCGGTTGATCTGGTAGAAGTAGCAGAAGATGTGGCAACGACCTTAATAGATTTAGCCGCCAGTCGGCGCATTCACATCTCATTCAATTGCGGCAATTCCGATTTTCGTCAGTTTTTCTGGGTGAACGGTGACGCCTTTCAGTTGCACCGGGTCTTTGTCAATCTATTAACCAATGCGATTAATCATTCACCCCGGGGTAGCAAAGTGGAAGTCGTTTTAGAACCAGGGTCTTCTTATCAAGTCGCTAAAGTGATTGACATGGGAGCCGGAATTACACCACAAGAATTACCCCACTTATTCAAGCGGTTTTATCAGGGGGAGAGCGATCGCCAGGCAAAAGGCTCAGGATTGGGACTATACCTCACCCGCCAAATTGTAGAAGCGCATGGCGGTAAAATTTGGGCAGAGAACCGTCAACCGCATGGCGCAATGTTTGCATTCCGATTGCCCGTACTCCCCGGTCAACTGCCCTTATCAACTTGAAATGGCAGCAAGTCCTTTGAAAATTCCTTTGACAGAAGATGATGAACGCTTCCGCCTTAGTCTACCAATGCAATTACAGCAGGCGTCGGACTTTGAAATCCTTGCAGAGCCAGAAGATGGGGAAACAGCAGTAGAAATCGCAAAGCCGCTTCCCGTCAACATTAGACTTTACCGGAAATAGTGAAGCATTCAAAAGTGTTGCGGAGATGCATCTCCAGCAATCTTCACCTTAGGCAACTTTGAGTTGACGAGGGGTAAGACGGAAGTTGTGCAGCTCCACAAGCCGTCTCCATCACATCATTAACATAATGCTCGGTACGATTGCGAAACTGATGCACCACAATGTTGCAACGCCTGATGTGCGATCGCGAACAGCAAAAGCGGTAAAGACAAAAAAATACCAACTCAGAACAGATGAGAAGCGCCCAGAACAAAGATCGATACAACCGGTATGGGGAGAGACATACGGCAGTCAAGATTCTCCAACTTTAAAAACTTTTGTAGCTCAAAATACTGAAAAGAGTCGATCGACATGCATTCTTATCGGACACTCATCCATTCCTCAGCTTCGGGGATCAAGATAAAGCTAACCACACACACCTAGCTTTATACAGGAGAAAACATGAAAGCCCTACTCTATAGTCTTTGCCCCATGTTGCTGGTGGTTGTTTCTGGACTCCCTGCAATGGCTGAGTCGGTATCCATGCCTCAAACGCGGATTGAGCAAGCGATGAATACCGAGCATACCGCAACGCAGAAGCCCACGATCGAGACTGCCTACATGCCTCAAACCCGGATTCAGCAATCTGTCTTCAGTACCCAAAAACAATCTACACCGTCCCACTCAACACCAGCCCAGTCCACTGTTCCGATGACGCGAGTCCAGCAAGCCCTGGCAAATCGCCAATTGGGACATTGGGAATAAGAAGACAGTTCATCAACTCGCTTTAGCAGGGAGAGATTTTACGAATGTCCCTGCTGGATACCAGATTGATCCGTCATCATAGAGAGGAACCTGATTCTCCCCAGTTTCCTCTCTATGGCGCAATTCCAGATTCACGCCCCATTTCAGCCCACAGGCGATCAGCCCAAGGCGATCGCCCAATTAAGCCAATATATTCACGAACAGCACCAGTTTCAAACTTTGCTTGGTGCAACGGGTACGGGCAAGACTTTCACGATCGCCTCAGTGATTGAAAAAATTGGCAAACCAACGCTGGTCTTGGCACACAACAAAACTCTGGCAGCCCAACTGTGCAATGAGTTACGAGAATTCTTTCCCAATAATGCCGTCGAATATTTCATCAGTTATTACGATTACTACCAGCCAGAAGCCTACCTACCCGTTACCGACACTTATATCGAAAAAACGGCATCGATTAACGACGAAATTGACATGTTGCGCCACTCCGCCACCCGCTCCCTATTTGAGCGTAAAGATGTCATCGTTGTCGCTTCTATCAGTTGCATTTACGGTTTAGGCATTCCCTCAGAATATTTGAAAGCCTCCATTCCTTTACGGGTTGGGGATGAAGTCAATCAGCGCCACATTCTGAGAGAACTGGCTTCTGTGCAATATACCCGCAACGATTTAGATTTGGGGCGAGGCAAGTTTCGGGTTAAGGGCGATGTGTTAGAGATTGGACCGGCTTATGAGGACCGAATCATTCGGGTGGAATTTTTTGGTGACGAAATCGATGCTATCCGTTATATCGATCCAGTGACTGGACAAACACTGCAGAGCATGGAAGCCGTTAATATCTATCCCGCTCGTCACTTTGTGACCCCAGAAGATCGGTTGCAAGCAGCTTGTGAAGCCATTCAGGAAGAACTGAAAGAGCGACTGGAAGAACTGGAAAAACAAGGCAAGTTGCTGGAAGCTCAACGCTTGGAACAACGCACCCGTTACGACCTGGAAATTTTGCGTGAAGTCGGGTTTTGTAATGGTGTAGAAAACTATTCGCGTCATCTCGCAGGGCGAGAAGCCGGAGCACCCCCCGAATGCTTGATCGACTATTTTCCTAAAGACTGGCTATTGGTAATTGACGAATCTCACGTCACTATTCCGCAAATACGGGGCATGTACAACGGTGATCAGGCACGCAAACGTGTGTTAATTGAACACGGATTTCGGTTGCCCAGTGCTGCCGATAACCGTCCCCTGAAGGACACCGAATTCTGGCAAAAGGTAAATCAATGCGTGTTTGTTTCTGCCACACCGGGAAATTGGGAACTAGAAATCTCAGAAGACCGCATTGCAGAACAGGTGATCCGTCCCACGGGCGTGTTAGACCCAGAAATTTTTGTGCGTCCCACAACAGGGCAGGTCGATGACTTGCTGGGCGAAATCCGAGAACGAGCGCAGCGACAAGAACGGGTCTTGGTCACTACGTTGACAAAACGCATGGCAGAAGACCTGACCGAATATTTTGAAGAACGGGGGGTGCGAGTTCGGTATCTGCATTCCGAAATTAACTCGATCGAACGGATTGAGATTCTGCAAGATCTGCGAGAGGGCACGTTCGATGTGTTGATCGGAGTGAATCTGTTGCGCGAAGGACTCGACTTACCCGAAGTCTCACTTGTGGCAATTCTAGATGCTGACAAAGAAGGCTTTTTGCGAGCAGAACGATCGCTAATCCAGACGATCGGGCGGGCAGCTCGCCATGTGAAGGGACAAGCGATTCTCTATGCCGACAACCTAACCGACAGCATGGATCGTGCCATCAGTGAAACCTATCGTCGTCGTGGTATTCAAATAGCATATAACGAAGAGCATGGTATTACACCCAAATCCATCATCCGCAAATCTACCGGTAATGCAATTCTGGCATTTTTGGAAGTGTCTCGTCGACTCAACGCTCAAGAGCTTGATCAAGCCTATGAGCAAGCTAACGATATTCCCATGGAGAATATCCCCGAACTGATTACCCAACTAGAAGCACAAATGAAAGATGCTGCCAAACGCTTGGAGTTCGAGGAAGCTGCTAAATATCGTGACAAAATCAAACATCTGCGAGATAAGTTATTGGGCAGGCATAGCTAATTAGTAGTACACTTGCTCAAGTTGATTGAGTAGTAGCCCCGATGCAGCGTGACCAATTTTTTATTAAATGTTTCAACGATCGCCCTAATTGCTGTTTGACCTCATTGGCGAACCCCCCAGCAATGCGGTTAAGTGATGTTGGCAGATCTGAGTGAGGCATTGTTAGATTTTGCCCATTTGGTTGATTTAGAAGCTTGGTTAAAGGCACAAACAGCATCTGAGAGCGATCGATAGGGTGCAGTCCCGTTTCGTATCCGTCCCCCCACCGCCTTACTGCATCTTCTTCCGACAGTTGCCAATGAAGCCGAAATAGAACAACAACCAGCAGAGCCATTGGCAGCGATGCAGCCAGCAGTTGGACGAAAGGTGTAGAATCTTCTACTAAAGTAACCCAGCTTGAAGATATCGAGCCAAGCCTCTGCCCCCCTCCTCCATGATGATGTTGTGATTCCATTCCAACAGCGGACGGGCGATCGCCGCCAGGGCATTCATCCACCATTTTGTGGTGCGCACTGTCCAAATGTATTTTACCTGGGTGCCGCGATCGCAGGTCGAGAGTTCCCAGCGCCCGGTTCCTTCCACATCCCCGATCGCCTGCACTGCTAAATACGTCGGTGCTTGGATATCAATCACCCGCGTTTCAAACGCCAGTCGATAGCCCAACGGGGTTTTCCAAACCAATCGCCGGACATTGTCCCGACCATCTGCCTGTCCAGGTTCTAGCTCCACCGCAGACTCAACTGCATTCCACCAGAGATGCCAGCTTTCCGAATCGACGATCGCTGCCCAAACTTGTTGCATGGGGGCTGCAATCAGCCAATGGGTTACAAATTGATAGTCTGCCATAGGTTTATGTAAGTGAAGAGGGAAGGAAGTGAAGGGGGAAAGGCAGGGGCAAAGTGATTGGTGGTGCCTCAAACTATTTGTCCTATGCGGCGATCAACAGACCATCATAAGGATTGACAAGTTCAATCCCCAACCCCGAGCGCCACTGAAACAAAGGTTTTGCCCATTTCTCTTCCCACTTTTGTGCCATCAACGGTTTGGCTTTTAGCCCCATTTTCCATCCGCGAAAAATCTGTTGCATATAATCTTCCAAAGCACGAGGATTGGCAAAATTGTGCATAATGCCAGTGGCTAATAAAGTGAGTGCAAGGGGCGATCGAAATTGGGCTAATTGGAAAGCTTGTAATCCCAATTCCCCACTCAAATCCGTGCTAAATCCAGTGATAACATGATGAATATCATGAGTTTGGCTTTGACGCACCACAATATAACTAATGTCATCCATGACATCACGTTGACGATAGAAGGCGGGGTCAAATTGATTGGCAATCAAATGGCTGGCAAAGGCATATCCCAAAGAATCGTGAGGATAATTCATCAGGACATCCAGGTCGGGTACAGGTGCCAAATAACGTTCCTGCATGATAGTTGCAACTTCAGGTTGAGACCTTAAATAGTCAATGGAGATTTGGCTCAGGTTGTTTTTTTGCAGCAGTTCGTCTAGATCGTAAATCGCTTCAAAGTTGGCAGGTTCCTGGGTGAGTCGAATGATGCGATTAACCGCTTTCAGTTGCTCTAAAAGAGACGGTTCAGAGTATATCAGCATGAGTAAAGTCCTTCAGGCTGTAAGGGGAGACAACAGGGAGGGGGCGAAATAAACGCAATACCATGATGGATTTCTTCAGCCAGCGATCGCGACTGCCACTCACTGCAAGGTTACTGTTGGCTGGTAATGAACTATACGCAGACCGTTTGGAAATGGATCTGTCCTCTGCCCCAACACACAAAATCCCCGGAATTTCTAGAATTTCAGGGATTTGAGTTGTAGATTGGGTTTCGCAAAGCTCAACCCAACATCCTACGCTTGTTGGGTTTCGTGGACTCAACCCAACCTACAGAAATTATTTAATTTTCCTTCCTAAGGAACCCCGATCGGAATTAACGCATTTTCGGGTAAATAGCTGCGATATTGCTCATTGTCCGAAAACACCAGCACTAATCTCAGTGGGCTATCCGGCGGAATTTGCAAATCTGCCCAGGGCACCGCAATTTCCAGGCAACTATCTTGAGCAAACTGTGCCCGACTAGTGCGCGGTAACCATTCATAATGCTCACCCGCCTCCTGGAAGCGGATCGACTTGGTCAGCAAATTCAGCCCCAAATGATGATGGTAGAGGTAGTTGAGCGGCTCCTCTGACGGTAAACTTGCCAAGGGAATTGGACTATTGTGCATCGTTTGATTGGGATAGAACCAGAGCAAATTTAACTCCGGCGGGTAATCGCTGTCTGGCTTGGTTCCACTCTGAAAATCCAACCGCAAGTAGAAATTGAGGTGATCTACACCATACCAGAGCCGCTGTATCACACTGCTGCGGTGCATGGTGCCGCGCGCCCCACCAACTTCAATCCGTCCAGCTTTGTCCCAATCCTGCTCATCGCCCCGTCCATCAATCAGCGGATGGATGAAACTTTCGGGAGGATGATCACCCCGCACTTCATGGGTTTCCACCGGATACAAGACCGCTTCGGGAACAGGTTCTCCTAAAGACTGATACAGCGCATACAGGTGCTCACGAAAAAGCTGATCAAAAATCGCATCCTGGTTAGACGAATGCCCTTCGCCAAACCACCAAAACCAGTCTGATCCCTCCGCAGCATATAACGCTTCCCAAGCTTCCGGGTTACTTTCTTCCGTCGCTTCAGGGTGATTTGCCAGGGTTTGGCGGGCATGGGTGAGCAAATCCCAGGCGCGGTTTTTAGCTGGATCGCCAATCCAGGTGGTGAAATTGCCATCCACCCAGGAACCGCTATGCAACTGTTCTGCAGGCAGCGTTTCTGTGGGAGGAAACTGGGTCAAAAATTCTGAGACTGTTACCAACTCTAAGTCGGGATGGTCACTAAAGCTCTGGTACAGCGCATCCAGGAATAGTTTGCCATCTTGGGGATAGAACTCCCAACAGTTCTCCCCATCCAACGCGATCGTTACCAGCCAGGGACGCTCCAGCGCCGTGCCTTCTCCCGGTTGGGTGTGCCGCAGTGATCGCGCGATCGCCTCCAAATGCCCCACCATATCTGCTGCTGCCCTCTGTGGCTCCATCGCGCCATAGGTAAACCCAATTAGGTCAGACAAGCGATGATCTCGGAAGACAATCGACAAATCGCCCTGAGGCGTTTCCAACCGATAGGGACGATAGAGCAACTCTGGATGGTAGAGATTGCCCGATCCATCGCGGCTAAAGTAATGCTTCAGTGTCCAGCCCAACACCGCCTCATCCGAGCACAGCCAGCGAAACCCTTGCTGCGCCACATGCGGCAAAATCGCCGGACTCACCGACTGCTCCGAGGGCCACAACCCACGTGGCGCGCAACCAAAGTGCTCCTGATACAGATCCCAGGCTTTACGCAAATGGCGCGGAATATCTTCTGCCCACTGAAAACGCAGGTCAGGAAGATTCATCGCAGGTACTGCCACCCGCCCCGCATTGGTATCTGCCAGCAACGGCAGAATGGGATGGGTATAGGGCGAAGTAATGACTTCGAGTTGCCCCGATTCCTGCATCTGCCGATGTTGCGGCACAATACGGCTGAGGATTTCTTTTTGTTTGGCATAGATTTGTTGCCGATCGCTGAGGCTAAACCCTTTGCCCCGTTCTAGCCATTGGGCGATCGCCGGATCATCCCAAAACATCGGATCGAACCAGGTCAGGTTATGCCATGCCAACAGATCACTATAATCCTGAGCATTCCAGTTCTCCAAACACCAACCGCGTCCCTTATTTTGCCGTTGGTAGTACAAATCGGCATAGCGCGGATGGGGATCAACCATCGTATGGTGGTTGGCATCAAAAAAATGTTCGACAATAAATTCTTTTTGATCCCACTGCAACTGTTCCGTAGGGTGGAGCGCCAGCGCCAGGTAGGGATCAAGTGCAGTTCCTGCAATATATTCTTCGATTTGCAAAATCAAAGAAGGAACCAGGTTCACGGTTTGGTGCAATTTGGGATAATTTGCCAGCAAGAGTACCAGATCGAGATAATCCTTCGTGCCATGTAATCGAACCCACGGCAGACGATAGTGCCCCTCGATCGAAGAGCTTTGCAAATTATTACTGCGACTTTTATAAAGCGGTTGATGCTGATGCCAGATGAAGGCAACGTATAAGGGATAAGGCATGGTGAGAAAGTTTGAGTTATGAGCTTTGAGTTATGAGCTTTTGATTTTGACTTCAAGCATCGAACCCAAAACCCATAACTCATAACTGGTTTAGATGACCTGTTCAACTTCGGCAATTTCGGGAATAAACTCGCGCAAACGGCGCTCAATCCCCATTCGCAGGGTCATTGTAGAACTGGGACAAGATCCACAAGCGCCCTGGAGCCGTAGCTTGACGATCGGACCATCCAATTCAACTAGTTCAACGTTACCACCGTCTGCCATCAGATAGGGACGCATCTCATCCAGAACCGTCTCAACATTCTCAGGGGTCAACGCCATTGTCTGAGACATAATTCACCTTACTACTCATTACGACTCGGTTATCTTCATTCTACCTGGGGCATCGCAGAACCGCGTCCAGATCTTTTGATTGTCTTTAATTCAGCATTCTCAATGCTCAGAGGCAGGACAGGGAATTTGGTCGGGGTTAGTTTGCAAGTAGAGAATCACGATCGACAAGCAAACGTTCGCTATCAGGGCATCATCGTCCCGGAAAAAGGTACACTAGTCCCGAACTCTTACAGTCGCGACCTAAGCCATTTTTTCCCAGATTGACTTGTTTCGGATTGATCCCGATCGACCGAGTCTAGATCGACTGGAAGCACCTCCCAACCTGAAAGCACCCCAATCGCATGAACGACGAATCTGCAATTAATGGATTGCTAGAAGACTTAAAGAACCCTGATGAGGCTGTTCGCGATCGTGCCACGCAAGAACTCTGGCGCATCTGGTTTTGGCAAAAGGGGGTCTATGGGTTGGAATTACTGGAACGCAGCCAAACCTTACTCCAAGCGGGTGCTGTAGCTGAAGCAGAAACATTGCTAACTGACTTGATTCAAGATCAACCCGATTTTGCCGAAGCCTGGAATCGTCGCGCTGTACTATATTTCACTCAGCACCAATATCACAAAGCGATCTCTGACTGCGAAGAGGTTCTCCGGCTCAACCCGATTCACTTTGGTGCCTTTCACGGTCTAGGACTTTGTCATGCTTCGCTGGGTAACTACCGCGAAGCGATTCGGTGTTTTCGCAAAGCACTGGAAATTCAGCCCTATGCGTTGTTGAATCAGCGGTTGATTTTGGAATGCACGGCACGGTTGAGTTAATGGGGAGACGGGGGAATGGGCGTTTGAGTCATTCACCCCTCTACCCCCTCTATCCCCTACCAACTCATCCTCAAAAACACGATCGCGCTTTCCCAGGTCACCGTTTGATTGCACAGATGGCGGGTGAATTGTTGTTGAATCGTGGCGATCGCTGGGTCGGTGAGGGTGCGACTGAGATGGGTGGCGTAGCTGGGCGTAGGAGCAGGAGTGCGGCTAAACCAGCGATCGAGCAAGGCGGGTGTGATGTAGATTTCCGTGGTACTGCGCTCTAGGGTGGCTTCGAGCTTGAGTCCGGCGATCGTGCTGGCGGTTTGCAAATCTTCCACATCCCAGGCAATCAGGGGATTATAGGTTGCATCAGAGTCAGATGGCGTATAGAGGGCTTCTTCGGCAGCGACCAGTTGTGGGTAGAGTTCGCTGCCCAGCCAGTTTGGCTCCAGGAGTTGGTAAAGCCGCTGGGTATGGCGAGGCACGGTTTCTGCCAGGACGATCATCCCGCTAGGTTGCAAAAGCTGAGCCAACAACTGAAAAAGTTGGGCTTTGTCTGCCTGTCGAGTCAAGAGATTGCGTCCCAGTAAACAATCGAAGCGCAGATCGGGCGCTTGTTGGGCAAGGATTGCGGGTAGCTGGTCGAGTTCACCCTGGAGAACGATCGGGCGTAGCAGTTCAGGCAGAGCGTTAATTTGCTCGGTGAGTGCTTGGGCATCGGTGGCGGTGTTGGCACGGGCATAGACCCCACCTTCCGGCACCTGGCGCAGGGCTTCCCAGGTGAGCAACCCGCTGCCTGCGTTCAGATCCAGCACCACATGATGCCGTTGCAAGTTTGCCAAACTAAAGAGCCGATCGCGCAGGTGACCCAACCGTTCTCCCGTTTGTCCCAAGGTTCTTTGGAGCCAGCGTTCTTGTGCCGAATCTTGGGGCGAAAATGACAAGGCTTCTGGCAGTGCCACGCCAATGCCTTCCACCAAAGCTGCCAGTTGCGCTTCTCGTTGCCGTGTTACCTTGAGGCGAATCTTGCCCTCATAACCCTGTTCCGAAGGTTGGTAGAAAACCTGTCCCTGCAAGCTGCCAGGTAGATATTGCTGCGCCACCCAATGTTCGCGATAGGAATGGGGGTAGAGGTATCCGGCACCATGCCCAAAACTGTGTTTGTCGCGGCTCGAGTCGCGTAAGTGGGTGGGTACGTCCCCTTCGCGCTCCCGTTCGACGGTAGCAAGGGCATCAAAAAAGCCCATGACGCTATTGGACTTGGCGCAGGTTGCCAGATAAAGCGTCGCTTGCGCCAGGGGATAACGCCCCTCTGGCATTCCCACCCGATCGAAGGCTTCGGCACAGGCATTGACCACAACGATCGCCTGCGGATCTGCCAAGCCCACATCTTCTCCCGCTAAAATCACCATGCGCCGAAAGATGAAGCGCGGATCTTCACCTGCATAGACCATCCGCGCTAACCAATACAAGGCTGCATCCGGATCAGATCCGCGCAGACTTTTGATGAAGGCGCTAATGGTATCAAAATGGGCATCGCCTTCTTTGTCGTAGAGCACTGCCCGTTGCTGAATCGATTCTTCTGCCACTGCCAGGGTCAGGTGAATGATGTTTGCGTCGTTGGGCGGTGTGGTTTCTAATCCGAGTTCCAATGCATTTAACAAGGCGCGTGCATCGCCATTGGCAACATTGATCAGGTGATCGAGGGCTTCGTCATCGATTTGTACGTTGAGTTTGCCGTAGCCTCGATCGCGATCGGCAATGGCTTGATGCACAATCTGTCGTAAATCGGCTTCATCCAGGGACTTTAACTGAAAAATCCGCGATCGACTCACCAGTGCCTTATTCACTTCAAAATAAGGATTCTCGGTGGTGGCACCAATCAAAATCACGGTGCCATTTTCCACCCAGGGCAGCAGCGCATCCTGTTGGGCTTTGTTGAAACGGTGCACTTCATCGACAAAGAGAATGGTGCGTTGCCCATACATGCCGCGCTTTTCTTGAGCAACGGCGATCGCTTCTCGAATTTCCTTGACTCCCGACAACACGGCATTAATGGCAATGAAATGGGCGCGGGTGGTGTTGGCAATAATCCTTGCCAGGGTGGTTTTGCCGGTGCCGGGGGGACCGTAGAAAATCAGCGAAGAGAGTTGGTCTGCTTGAATTGCCCGTCGCAACAATCGCCCCTGCCCAATGATGGCAGACTGCCCCACAAATTCATCCAGGGTGCGGGGACGCATTCTCGCTGCCAGCGGTGCTTCGGTTTCGGTCAGGTCTAGGCGATGGCGATCGAACAAATCCATGAGGATTCAACGGGGTACAGTTGAGGGTCGCTACTTAGGATTGTAGTGGGATAGATTCAGACCTTGGCAGTTTTTTATGCGACTCCGTCTATGGGTTGAGGGCTTTGAACTGTCTCTGCGGGTGCTCAGCATCGGTATGGAAAAGAGTAAGTGCAATTGAGAATATCTCTGGTGTTAACTCAATTTGTGTAATCTGACGTAGGGGCGCGGCATTCGGCAAATGTTTTTTGGTTTTGTCAACCCTTTCCCGCCCGTAGCTTGCTTCCCGTAGGGTATGCCACGCCTGGTTTGGATGGATTGGGCATATTGTTGGGGTTGGGCGTGGCATTGGGATAAACATTTTGGGTGAGATTGGTTAAATCGTTGTCCAATGCCGCGCCCCTACAGGGTTTGATATCTCGGACTCAAATCCAGCAGCAGCAAGAACATCGATGAAAAGCAATGAGGCTGAGGGGATGAAGTGCCTTGATATCCAACCTCTCTCTAATTAGCTACAACGGCGGTTGCGCCATTTTGGCTACCATTCGGGCTGCTGCTGCCGTTGGTGCTGCTCGTGAAAGCCGATTGCCCAGCATGGGCAGTAGATGCAGCGCCACGCAGCCCTTTGCGAAGCTGTTTTTTAGGAACTCCGCCTGCCATGCCATATTCCACACTGCTTTTGCCATATTTGGCGGCAACGCCTAATAGCATGTGTTCTGCCATATCTGACAACTCGCGCTCGGTTTCCAGCATTTCCCGATAGAGCTTATCCAGGTTGGAAAGGGCACTATTGTAGGCATTCTCTTTGGCTCGCATGATTTCGATCAGGTTGGAGAAGGCGGGTAAGGTGAGTCCGTTGCCTAAATCTAATTGGGAATTAATGGAAGCCAAACTTGCTGCACGACGCGCAGCTTTTTCCAAGGCAGTGGAGGTTCTTTTGGGACGAGCCATTGTAGATGTTCCTTCAGGTGATGGGATTCGACTGTTCTACGTTAAGCGCTACCTCGATCGAACTACCTGAGCAAATTTTGGCAAATTGGCAAGGTTTTTGACTACATTGCAAGTATGAAAATGAGTGCGCGATCTACTGAAATGAGTTGGCAAACCGACAAAATGAGTCGGCAAAAAGCCTTTTTGTCTGCGGAAAACACTCAATTGAGTGCGTGATCTACTGAAATGAGCAGGCAAATGGAGTCAATGAGTTGGCAAACAGGCTTTTTACCTGCGGAAACTATCCAATTGAGTACACGATCGCAGCCAATGAGTTGGCAAAAAGAGTCAATGAGAACTGCGATCGGTAAAATGAGCACTTCAATGGTGCATTGACTGAAAGTGTCACAACTCATGCTGATGAGGATGGGTTGTGACGTCAGAGGTTTGAGGTGTCAATATCCAGGGATGGCTATTGCTAAATGACGATCGTTCCCCAGTCTTTATTGCAGATTCAACCCAAGCGAGGGGATCTTAGCAAGGGTAGGTTTTTTAAATGGATATGGAATAATAGGGGTTTCAGCGATTGCATAGGATGGTTTGTTTCACGAAAGAATGAGGGTTTCAGTGCTCTCACAAACTATTTCGCCGTTGCAAATATTAAAATCTACACTTGTAAGAGCGAGGGGATCAGGTAAATGCCGCTGGATCACTCCAGTATTTAGGTACTTATCTGTCACTTGTGCTGAATAAGCACCCAAATACTACGCTTAACCATCAGATATGAAAGTTACTCCCCCAAATTCCCGGACTTATCCTGCATTTTTTGTTTAAATTCCTAAAGATTGGAGTATTATCCCGCAGATCTAAAAGATAATTACTTAGAGGAAGGGTATTATCGCGCAGATTTAACAATAAATATATAATTATCTGGCTTCAGTTCTCTTGCAGACAATATTTCCAGTCAGTGAATGATAATTACGAAATCAACTTCAAGTAGATTAAAAAACAATCATTTTATGAATAAAAATATAGACGACACTTCTTCTGTTAAACCCTCTATTTCGCAGATCGATGAATTGACAGAGACGCTGAGAAAGATTGCTATAGCGGAAGTTATACTAGAGCCTGAAATGCAGGAAGAACTTGTAAATCTTTTAGGTGTTACAGCAAAGCTAAAAAGCGAATTATCAGTTGCACAGTTAAGCAATAATAAGAAAAAAAATGCTCAACTAGAAGCTATGATACCTAATGTTAAAGTTGCAGTTCACGCAATCCAGAAAAGCTCAAACAAGATATTGGTAAAAAGATTAAGATGTGATGTCGCGTACTCAATTCTTAAGATTGATTATCCTTTATTTTCTCCTTGTTTTGAAGCATTTAAAAGCTTTCTTTATAAAGCAGAAACTCATACAAAAGTTTGTTTTGGACTCTTTATTGCACTTCCTATTCATTTGTTAGCACCAGTTGTTCTAGCTTATCTTTTAGCGATCGCTAATTTTCATCTTCAGCCTTTGTTTGCAGAGAGTGTTCAGCGACAGTCTGCACCGCAAAATTCTTTAGTTAGTCAGCAAGACGGAAATGATACGATAGTTAAAATGTCTGAATACGATTTTGAAGAAGCTTCAGCCCTTCTAATTCTTTCTGCAATGGCGGGAGCGACTGGTAGCGTAGTAAGTATTATGCTGAGGTTAGATCAATACCGTAATTCAAAGTATAGAGAGACACTTCTACCTGTCTTTGTAGGGGCATTTAAACCTGCAATTGGAGCTTTTTTCGGCATATTTGTATTTGCATTGATTAGTTCTACTTTGCTACCTATAACGATTTCTAAAAATGAAACAAAACCCATTAATCGCTGGTTAGCATTTCTTGCCATTTCTTTTGTTGTTGGTTTTAGCGAAAGGTTAGCAAATGATGTGATAAGTAAAGCAGAACAGATTGTACCAGGTGGTAAACCTTCACAAGGAAGTGATGTGTTTTCCGAGCCGGAACTTCTTACTGCCGAAGAGGAATAATCAAAACCAGTAATCTTTAAGATAAATGACATCTGTATAAAAACCCGGTCGGAGCGGGCTGGCAAGATTTCTACAATAAGCGTTTCTATAATAAGCGTAACGTGGCTTACAGCCGCGCAACCAGAACGTTAGACCACTCATCTCTCGGCTGGGGCGTAGTGGAGAGATATCTGTAGCTGCGATGCCCAAATAACTTCAGTTCTGGATTGGGGTGTATCTAGGAGATTGTTGTTGTTGTGCTATCTATTTTGAATCTGAGTGAAGCTGGACACCAGCAAGAACAAAAAGTTACGATCCAACCAAGCATTTTCCAGGAGCTTACTTTAAAGAGATGTCCAAAAATACTAACAATTCAGAGAAGAGCAGTGCACATCTAGAAATAATTCAAGGGCTAAAAGTCCAGCCAGAATATTTGTTTATATTTGGAATTCTTTTAATTTTTGCAACTGGATCTGTTTTAGTTGGTATAACCTCAAGTAATCCAAATGTTCAATTACTGACATTTGCAGTATTTTTTGTATCTCTGGCAGCTTCAATATCTGTTATATGGCTTGTTATAAATAATAAAAAGGATGCTCGTCAACTGAAATTAACTGAGGAAATATTTAGGCTAAGCGAGAGAATCGATAGACTTTCAAATGAAGTTGAATCTGCTTGTAAGTTAATCAATATAGTTCATTATGGCTCACTTACTTTTCCTCCTGAACAGCTATACAGTATCTGGAAAAAGTTAATGTATGACTTAGATAACAAGTTTTATGCTTTGAGCTATATCAGTCCGGATGAGTGGACGCAAGAGGGTAGTGCGTCAGGCTAATGTGGGATTGATAACATAGAGAGGAAGCTCGACTGGGATCAAAGTGATGGAATGCCCACTGTGCGGTCATATCAAAGCTCATAAGCATGGCAAGATGCCCAATGGTCA
>JAHHIA010000016.1 GCA_019359045.1 Scytolyngbya sp. HA4215-MV1 | reverse complement strand
CTTCCAAACTATTCTGTTTTCTTGGTTCAAGCGGCTCGGTTCGCTTCGCTTTCGCGTCGCTCCCCCTCACCGCGCTTACCTAATGTATCCAAACCTTTCGCACCTGTCAATGGGTTTGCAGAAAAAAACTTGAGATTTTCCTAAAAGCCTTATGAACAGGGCATTAAGTATCCAAGGTTTTTCGTCCTAGTTATTTTGTACTAGTTTTTTTTTTCGAATATAGTGCCGTACGTGGTGCATTTTGGTCGAAGTAAGGTTGATATTGCCCTGGGCTCTAGAGTTGAGCCTGTTTCAACAGAATTCAGGGTTCAGAATATGATTCAATTAGGGTGAGTTTTGGGTAGGTTTGGGCGTGAACTTTCAGTCAGTAATTGCTACGTTGCATCAGTTCTGGGCTGAGCAGGGATGTTTGATTGTTCAGCCTTACGATACTGAGAAGGGAGCTGGGACGAAAAGTCCGCATACGTTTTTGCGGGCGATCGGTCCTGAACCTTGGTCTGTTGCTTATGTGGAGCCGTGTCGCCGACCAGCGGACGGGCGGTATGGAGAAAATCCAAATCGCGTACAGCATTATTATCAATACCAAGTTTTAATTAAGCCTTCCCCGGGCAATATTCAGGAGCTTTATTTAGATTCGCTCAGAGCCTTAGGGATTAAACCAGACGATCACGATATTCGCTTTGTAGAAGATAACTGGGAAGATGCTGCTGTCGGTGCTTGGGGTGTAGGTTGGGAAGTTTGGTTAGATGGGATGGAAGTTACCCAGTTTACGTACTTCCAGCAATGTGGTGGGATTGATTGTCGTCCGGTTTCGGTTGAGATAACTTATGGATTAGAGCGACTAACCATGTATCTCCAGGGAGTTAACTCAATTTTTGATATTCGCTGGAATGGTGTGTTGTCCTACGGGGATGTTCATCTTCAGGGTGAGGTTGAGAATTCGACCTATAACTTTGAGGCATCGAATCCAGAGTTGCTATTTACTTTATTTGGACAGTTTGAGCAAGAGTCTGAACGATTGATGCTCAAGGAATTAGTGCTGCCTGCCTTTGATTATGTTTTGAAGTGTTCGCATACGTTTAATTTGTTAGACGCGAGGGGTGTCATTTCTGTCACGGAACGGACGCGCTATATTCTCAAGATTCGCAGTTTAGCGAGACAGGTCGCTCATCTTTATTTGAAGCAACGAGAAAATTTGGGATTTCCACTACTGAGTGTTAGCTAGGCTTCGATTAGTTGATGGGTAGGGGTGATTTTGTATGTGGTTTTAGTCCAATTGAGCTGTCATTGGTTGAGTAGGGTTATGACGATTGAAAATTGCTAAAATTTAGATTTATTGTATCCACGACTAAATTAGCCAATTTAGGTTTAGCAACCATCTGTTGTGCCTTAGATTCAGATACGATATAGAGATTGGGGTAATAAAGCGGTTACTCTAGATTTTCCGCTCACTTTTTAATAGTGAAGTAGTGCATCCGAATTCGTGGTTGAGTAAGATGCATCTTGTTATCAGGGGTCATCGGGTGATCAGTGATCATCGTGCAATCTTTGCCTCATCAGAATGCAGTGTTTTGATCTAAATTAACTCGCTTAACGAAGTTGAGAGTAGGCAAATTCTGCTGGTCAATACGATTGTTCAATTATCTAGTACAGCAAAACAAAAGTTTTGAAAGGGGTTTGGGATTCCACCCCTTCTTGGGGGCGAAGCCCCAAACCCCTGGTTGCAAAATTTAGTGTTTGCAACATTAGGCTGTGCAGGGCAATCTACTGCACGGTTCAGAAGCTGACCACCCATTCGAGCTTTTGACCTCATGAATTTACAGTCAAAAAACCGATTCCAAGCTGATATTTTAATTGTTGATGATACTCCGGATAACATTCGTTTTTTATCTGTCATGTTATTGGAGAGAGGTTTTAACGTCCGGAAAGCCTTAACTGGGCAGATGGCATTAACAGCTGTTCAAACTTTATTGCCTGATCTTATTTTGCTAGATGTGAATATGCCGGGTATGGACGGTTATGAAGTTTGTAGAAAATTGAAAGAAAATCCCCAAACACAACCTGTGCCAATCATTTTCCTCAGCGCTTTAGACGATGTTGAGGATAAAGTAAAAGCTTTTCAGATGGGAGGAGTAGACTATATTACAAAGCCTTTTCAATTTGAAGAGGTCTTGGCACGAGTGCAGACACAACTCAATATTTTTGAGCTTAGGAAACGGCTTGAAATACAAAATGCTGAATTAAAGCAATCTTTTAGTGAACTCAAGAAAATTCAAGCTCAATTAATACAACAAGAAAAGATGATGAGTCTGGGGCAACTCGTTGCTGGAGTTGCTCATGAAATAAATAACCCGATCAGTTTTATCGCTGGTAATTTGAAACCAGCGAATGAGTATATACAATCTTTGATGCATTTAATTCATCTTTATCAAACAGAGTATCCCAAGCCAAGTTCGGCAATTCAATCAGCAATTGAGGATATTGATCTTGATTTTTTAATGGTCGATTTGCCCAAAATTATGGGTTCTATGCAAACAGGGGTAGAGCGGATTTGCACGGTGATTTTAGCCTTACGGATCTTTTCACGACTGGATGAATCCGAGATTAAGCTGGCTGACCTCCATGAGGGAATTGACAGTGCGCTTTTGTTACTTCAACCAAGGCTGAGGAGGACAGAAGAGAATTTTGAGATTCAGATCATTAAGCAATACGGGGATTTGCCTTTAGTCAATTGTTATGCAGGCGAACTGAATCAGGTTTTTTTCAATTTATTGAATAATGCGATCGATGCATTGGAATGTAAATCAAGCCAGAATCTTCTTTTTCAAGAAACACCAAAAATATGGATTGGTACCGAACTGATTGAATCGAAGATGGTAGTTATTCGAATTAAAGATAATGGAATCGGCATTGCAAAAGAGTTTCAATCTCGCTTATTTGACCCTTTTTTTACGACCAAGCCAGTCGGCAAAGGAGTTGGCTTGGGATTATCTACAAGCTATCAGATCGTGGTCGAAAGACATAAAGGTCAACTGTTTTTTCAAGCATCTGCGCAGGAAGGAGCAGAATTCATTATCCAATTGCCGATTTACACCAATCCCAAATCAAGGATTAGTAACGATCTACATCAACAAAGCGTTGGGTAAACCTATTTTTCCAACAGCAAAATCTTCCATCTTAAGCTCCCCAAACACAATTTTTGAGAACTGCATTGCAACGACTCTTATTTATTACTGAGCGTTTTCCACCCGATATTGGCGGTTTGGCAAGTAGTGCTGGACGCCTAACCCAGACGCTTTGCCAATTGGATGTTGCGGTTGATGTGTTGACCTGGAGTCGTTTCTTGCGATCAGGTGAGGTATTGCCGCCAGAGACAGAAAGAGAGATAGAGACCGAACAGCCCAAAGTTTATCGGGTTGGACTATATCGTCATTGGGATATGACCCTACCACACACACTGAACCTGATGGATTGGTTGCATCAGATTCATCCCTATTCTGGCGTATGGGGACATTACTTATTTCCATCTGGGTTTCTAGCAACTTGGTTTGCCGAAATGCAGGTAATTCCTAGTCTGGTTAGTGTACGCGGCAATGATCTCGATCGCGCCCTTTTTCCACCAGGAGACTTTGCTCGATTGCAATGGACCCTAGAACGGGCAAGTTTGATTACTGCCGTGAGTCGGGATATAGCACACAAAGTGCAGACGCTCAGCCAACGACAAGCAGGGGTGATACTTTTCCCCAACACAGTTGATAGTGGCATGTTTACCCCGCTGGAAACTAACTCTGAGAATACGACGGAAACCATCCGACTGCGGCAAGCATTGGGCATTAGGGCAGAGGAAGTGATCTTGGGATTTTCTGGCGAATTGAGAGAAAAAAAAGGGCAACAGTTTCTCCTACAAGCTCTAGCAACCGTGCGATCGCACCGACCTGCTTGCCTGCTGATTATTGGCGAGGTGCGTCTCTCCGAACAGTCCGTTTTACAAAATTTTGGGGTACAACATCCGGGGGCAGCCAGTCGAATTATTATCACTGGGCATCTGGCAAACCCAGAACAGGTCGCGAAGCATTTGCGACTGTGCGATGTTTACTTACAGCCTTCACTCTGGGAAGGAATGCCCAATGCGCTCCTGGAAGCTATGGCATGCGGGTGTTGTTGCATTGCAAGTGATGCAGGCGGGATCCCAGAAGTCATCACACATGGGAAGACAGGATTTTTATTGCCCCGATCGCAACTGCATCGTCTGGGAGAAGCCATTTTAGAATTCCTAGCGTTATCTCCTGTTGAGCGGATTTCGGTGAGTCATGCTGCCAGAGCATGGGTACAATCTCACCACTCTCCTAAACAAGAAAAACATCAACTTCAGCAGCTAATTGCCAAACTTGGCACTTAACAAAAGTAGAGTTTGCTGGACAAGAGCATGAACGGATAATGCGCGTAAACTTATAGAGACGCGGTTTGTCGCGTCTCTATAAGGTCAATTTGGGCGAAACCCTTGCAAAAAGGAGATCGCCCTTTTTTGCAGCAATTTCTACTAAAAATTTTGTTCGACGTAGTTTTTTAAATAGGGACGGAGATAGTTGGTCAGAATGACGCTCCAGATACCACCGCCCAAACCACCCCCGATCGCCCCCCCCAAAATAGGACCGAAAAGCTTGATCCCCACAATAATCAACATCGCCATCACCCCAATGCCAACCCAGGATTGCCAGGATTTGAGTGCATATTTTTTATAGCAGTCTCCCCACGCTTGCTTGCGCTGTTCAGGAGATAAATTGGCTAGTTCAGGAATTTCTTTGATTGACCAATAAACTTTCACGGCAACACCTCAACGCCGAATCGGGATCGATTTTCTAGGATGCAACCCTATAAAAGACGAGATTTTTATACGCCATCTCATCCCTATTCAATCAGGAATCGGGATCGATTTTCTTTAAGTAAATTGAACGCCACCGGTAGAGCGGAGCGAAATGATTTGTGGAAAAAGGAGAGTTGTGAAAGTCTTTCTCCATGAGAAATTCCTTTCCCAATCTAAATAGAATCGCGATAGCTCAAATCGGTCGTTTGATAATTGCCACGTGGGCAAACCCTTATCTCAAAACAGAACACCATAAGTTAAACCCAGCTTTTTTAACCATTGGCGATATGCCAGCGAACCACGATCGCAGGGAATATGAAACTCCGTCAGCATATCGAGTGGTAATTGCTGAGGGTGATGGGATTCTAAATTCGCAACATCTTGAAGAATAATCGTTTCTTGAAAAGCGCGCGCATCTTCATCTGCGATTTCATAATTCACGGCAAATAGCATCCAGCTAATGCATTCATCCTCTTTTACAGGTGTGACCAAATCGAGAATCGTTAGAATTTGCCCATCCAACATATGCTTCCGCAAATAGGCAGTCAGCGGACGGAGCACCTGGTAATCATAGGTAACATAATCGGCTTGCCCGATGCCCGCCGGATCAGGTTGCCAGACCCGGACATTGTGCAATCGTACCCCCTGCTCATCGGTGGTCACTTCATAGTTTTCCAGAGTGGGCTTTTCAGGATCGCCCAAAATTCCGGTATGGGTAAACGGAAAATGGGCAGCATCCAAAAAGTTTTCGATCGCGCGTAACCCATTGGTACGACAGGGATAGGGACCACATAAAAAGGTTCGATAATTGGGATCTTCCCATTCGGGGAAAGGCACAATCGTTTGCTCAGGCTGCCCCAGACAAACAAACACCAACCCATACTGTTCGCGAACCTGATAAGTCAGCACACAGGCTTGTGGTGGTGGCACATACTCAGGATGAGCAGGCACTTTGATACACCTCCCAGTTTGGTCATAAACCAAGCCATGGTAGGAACAAATCAGCGTATTTTCGACTACAGTGCCCCGAGAAAGTCGCACACTACGATGAGGGCAACGATCGTCCCATGCCAAAATTTGAGTGTCCTGACCACGCCACAATACCAGGTCTTGATCGAGCAAGCGGACTTTTAGAACAGTGCCAGGGAGAAGATCGGAAGATCGTGCCAAAACATGCCAATCGTTCCACAGTACTGGATCTTTCTGAGTTTGCCTGCCGCCCCCATTGGCAAATGAGATCGCCTCAGCCCTCTGTTTTTTCATGACCTCTCTCCCATGGTGAGCACCTGATTTAAGCCAGATTCAAAAGATATCAGCCAAGTTAAAAAATAAAATAGTCCAAAATGAACAGCCGAGCATTTCTAAATTTTGTAGAAAGCCCCCACCCTGCCTGATTAGCCAATTGTTGACGATCGTTCGGAGATGCTACCTTGGGATGGCAGGATCAAGACTCAGCTTTGATTTTACAGGGGAGGCAAAACCTCCAAAAGGGATGCTCCGACAGAGCCAGGAAACAAAGCAAACTCCAACAATTGTCTGCGCAATCTGCTTGAGAGGACTCTACTCATGTATAGCCGCCTTCGGGTTCAACGCAAAGCTGCCGCCGCATCACAGCAACACAGAAGGCTGTTTCGTCCTTTTGCAGATGAAACCCAACCGGGAACTCACACTCCTCCTATTTCCGAGTCGCTTCCCACCTATGGATTTGACTTGAGTCAAATTTCCATTTTTCCGCCTCAACCGAATGCTGTTCAGACCAAACAAGCAGTTGGTCTGCTGATTCAACGCGATGATTCATCCAAGGTAGCAGCGGCAAAGAAACCGACTTATCGAGTGGGATGGACAGATGCAGCGTCTTCAGAAGCAAAGTCTGGTGTGACTCAGGCACCTCAAAATACGGGCTGGAATGCAGGCGAGTTTAAAGTTGGCAAAATTCGTCGGATTCCAATTCAAGGCTTGAAGCAGGGCAATCAGGAATCGGCAATGTTCAATCGGGACGGCAAAACAGCTGTTGCCAGTCAGGAAAGTGCAGCCGGTCGTGCCATTGTCTTGATACCAGAAAATCTGGTTCAGCAGATTAATGCGGCTCAACCGATCGAATTGCTGTTGCATTTTCACGGTCATAACATCGCAGATAATCCCCTGACCGATTATCGACAGCAACAGGGTAAAGGCACTGTCTATGATGTTGAATACGCCAAGATTGAGCAGCAGTTGGAAGCAAGCAATCGCCCCATGATTGCGGTACTGCCTGAAGGAACTTCGAGATCGCAGTTCGGGGAGTTTAACAGTGATGCGTACTTACAAGAAGTTTACGATGCGCTGGTACAGGCGAACATATTGCAGCAAAAACCCAACGTGCAGCGGGTGGCGCTATCGGGTCACAGCGGTGGCGGCGATGCTGCTGGACGCTTGTTCAATAGCAAAAACGCGCCAACCAAAATGAGTGACCTGATTTTGTTTGATGGCATTCATGATGGTGGGGCAGCCGCAATTGTCTGGGTCGAGAATCGGCTAAAACAAGATCTTGCGTATCTAACCTCCGGTATTTCAGAAGCCAAACAGCTGCACTATTTGGAGGGCAGTTCACGATTTCGGGGCTACTACACAACCGGGTATGCCAAGCGGTACAAAAACTTAGGAGAGGCGATCGACACCTGGTTTGAGAACCATGCCAACCACCTGGGTGGCAGCAGTTCTACTGTCTATCAAAAGCTACACGACAATTATCGCACCATCCCAGTTGGGCACAGCAACCATTTCACCGTCATGAGCGATGCCGTCAAAAAGCAAGCTGGCAAAAAGCAAGCTGGCGATAAGGGAGCGCACTGGTCTCCGTTGCTGGATGCCCTCAATGCATTGCCACCAACCGCCACATCAGCACCTGCGGGATCTGCTTCTACCTCCATTCCTCCTGTTCCCACTATCGCACCGCCAAGCACTGATCAGCACACAACTCAACTTCCTCCGCCTCAACCGGAGTCAAGTAAGCGTACAGATCAGCATCCTGCGATATCAGCAGCAACAAAACACGCGGAGGCATTGGGGGGGAGTTTAGGGGCCACGATCGCCGCGCTAATCACGATCGCGCCCCAACTCGTATTGCAGCTTCTCACTCAGATAGTGGGAGGTCAGCATGGGCTTGAAACCATCACCGACGACAAAGCGCTGATCCGTACCTCACCACCCGAATTGCAATCAACTGGGCAGATCCTGCCACAAGGTTCCCAAGTAGAAGTTTTACAAATCACGGTAGAAAACGGAAAGGAATATGCACTCGTGCAACAGGTTGTGCCCAATGGAGTAGGTAGGTCACATCCCTTGCGAGGTTGGACCCGAAAATCGAACCTGGGTCAAACCTCAGCCTCGGAGAAAAAACCTCCCGCAATAGCCACACATGAGACCAAACCAGTGGTAGCCACCGAGCAACCGACTCAAACCCCCACTGAATTCAAAAAAGTCAAATTTGGCCGATCGCTACCGCAAGTCGATGGAGTGCTCACCCTTGCAGACAAAAACCCAGAAGACTGGTTTAGCAACTTCACCAACCTGACATTCCTGGGTAGACCCTTGAAAACACCGATTCACACCTCCCTAGCGGCTCATCTGCAAGCAGTAGAAGCAAAGTTTGCCGCCAAATATGGCAGTGCCGAAGCTGCCGGGAAGCAATTTGGCTTAACCGAACATATTGCTGGATCTCGGGAAAAATCGAAAACCGCCGCTTATTCCATGCATATCTTTGGGTTAGCGATCGACCTTGACCCTGGGAAAAATCCCTACATTGCCAATGGGAACAAGACAATGGCAAGCAGCAATACAGTCTTTCACCGAGTTGGCATGTTGCTCCTCAATCAACCCTTGAAGTTTGATAAGGTTTATGGCACTAAGGATGCTGATATCCAGAAAGCCTATACCCAAAATCAGATCATCGATGCGGCATTAGAGGAATATTTCTCTTACAGTCAGGCATCAGCCGAGACAGACCAAAAACTGGCAGAGCTACTACAGAAGGCAACCAACCCAGAATGGCAAGGTAAAACGTTAGAAGAAGCGCGAGCCATCATCAAAAAAGACATTCAAACTTGTGCTGCACTCTGGTCTAGAAAAGGTCAAGAAGAACAGATTAGCAAACATGGCATGATGAGCCTGAAGGAAGAGCTAGTCATCGGCATGGGATTAGACTGGGGCGGGCGCTACGGCGACTTTATGCACTTCGATATGCGTAACCGAGGAACTGGCGAAGAAATATATAATGCGATTGGTAAGTATAAGAAACAACTAGAGAAAGAGAAAAAAGCAGCAAAATAATCTGCCTGACCCATCCATGCAATCGCAGCAGATCTCTATCATTCCACTCCTCCGACGATCTACCGCTGATGACTAACAACTGATACTGGCACTAGGTCTGCGATCGTCAATCAGATTTTGGTCGGAAAGTCACCCAGGGCAAGCGCCAACCAATCACTTGCCAAAAGCAATGCCCTCGCTACTCAGCAACCACCCATGATCGTGGGTGGTTTCTAAAAAGTGAGGGCATTAGGCTACTGTTCACCGGGGCAAGCAAAACTGATTCGTCAGGCAACACTTATCCTAATGTGAACTCGCATCTATGCAGAAGCCTCGCTGACAACTTCGCTAACAACCGGGTAAACGCTTACTTTTTTACGGCTCTTACCGAGACGTTCAAACGTGACAACGCCATGCACCAGGGCAAATAGCGTATCATCATTGCCCCGTCCCACATTATTACCAGGATGGATTTTGGTACCCCGTTGCCGCACGATGATATTACCGGCTTTCACCACTTCGCCACCATAACGCTTGACGCCCAGGCGTTGAGCATTAGAATCGCGCCCGTTGCGCGTACTGCCTGTCCCTTTCTTATGAGCCATGATTCTGTCCGATCCCTTTCTGTAATTAAGTCACTTAACCAAAAAATCTGGACTGAGCCGCAAACCCTAGTCGAAAAATTCGTCCTACAGCAAATCAGTTTAGGCGGATAGACCGACCGTTATTCATCTCCCTCTGCATCCGATGTCTGTGCTTCCAACGTCTCCGCTTCCGCCTGATGACTCGCAACCGCTACCCCATTCAGGTTAATGGCGTCAATCATCAGCCGGGTTAGCTCCTGACGGTGCCCTTGCTTTTTGCGCGTCTTTTTCTTGGGACGCATCTTGTAGACAATAATTTTGCGACCCCGTAGATGCCGCAGCACCGTTGCAGTAACGGTTGCACCCTCTACTAAGGGTTGCCCAACGCTAAATTCGTCCTCATTTTGGACAAACAAAACCTGGTCGATCGTGACTTGGGTCTCCGGTTCAACCGCCAAACGATTGACATCATAGAAGCGACCAGCTTCTACCCGCAGTTGCCTGCCGCCCGTTTCAATAATTGCGTATGCCATAAAAGTGCCCTAAGAATTGCCGTACAGGTAGCCAACCAGAAAACAGCATTGGGTCACGAGTTTCAAATTTTGCACGATCCCTAAGAGGGGATGCTTTGAAAACTCAGAATCCACAACGATTTTGTGTTGGCTTTAGGAGTCTCTGACCTGATCCGAGCAGGAGTAGACAGCCAGTTATCCAGTATCGCGAATCCGAGCGATCGATGTCAACTAAGGTTTGCAATTTCGGTCACACATCCATTCCACCCATGTTTAGACCAGGGACGGAAGACATTAGACTAAGAATTGCTAAAACCCCATCATGGCAGGCTGGCCAGCCTGGTTCTAAAGCTCCTATGATGAAAGAACGCGCTCAACTGCAAATTCTCCTGCTGCAAATTCGAGATGATCAAGTCACTTGTTTGGAAGAACTGGACGAATTTGTTCGCTACAGTCAGCTAGAAGCAACTCAATTTTCAGTTTTGAATACGTTTGAGACCCCTGAATTTGAACCGACTTGTATTGCAGGGTATGATGCGCTATTTGTGGGCGGTTCGAGCGATGCGTCAGTGACGCAGCCCAACAAATATCCTTTTGTCGAGGACACCAAGCGCCTACTGGTCTATTGCTTACAGCAGAGCATCCCCGTTTTTGCCTCATGTTTTGGCTTTCAAGCAGTGGTGGAAGCGCTGGGTGGGCGAGTCATTGTGGACAAGCAGAATATGGAAATTGGTACGTACTCAATGCAGTTGACTGAAGCAGCGAAGAGCGATCGACTATTCCACGATAGTCCCAATGGCTTTTGGGCAGTGTGCGGTCACAAAGAACGAGCAGAATCTTTGCCAGAGGGAGCGATTTTGCTAGCGTCGTCCGAACAGTGCCCGTACCATGCTTTCAAAATGGCAGACCAACCATTTTATGCGTTTCAGTTCCATCCAGAGGTCGATACTGGAGATTTAATTGCGCGGATTACTCGCTACCACAACCGCTATTTGGACAGTGCGGATGAGTTAACTGAACTTTTGAAGGATTTACAGGAGACGACGATCGCCAATCAACTGATCGCAAAGTTTGTCGATCGAATTTTGCTCAATCAAGCCGTTACGAATTAAACAGAAAATTCTTGCGTCAAACTTTGCGATCGCTCAGCTCGCTGAAACTGACATCACCCAGTCTAGAAACCATCTGAAACAGTTATACAGCTTGTAGAGATTGACCAAATAATTGTGGTGTGGGTAGAGATTGCCCCTCTTCCAGCGCAGACTCAGTCAAAAGTTCCAAAACCTCACGAGCATTTTCGAGTGCTTTTTCATAGGTATCCCCATGAGTATGGCAGTGTTTACCCCACTCTGGAAGACTCACAACATAGCACTGATCTTCACATGACCATTGAATAATGATGGTGTAATGACTATTCATGAGTCTTGTTCCTCAATTTCAGCCAATTGCTTTAGGGTACTGTCAACGTCTTTTTCTTGGTAAGGCTTAGCATCACTTCCATCTTTATCCAGAAAGAATCAATTTTCCTGGAAGCAGAGGGTGTAACCATTTAGTGTGGCTTCTCTTAACCGATTCACAAATAAAGCCTGCTTTGAATAATCACTAATGTCCAACTTCGTCGCTAGCGCCGATAGAATTTTCATAAACAAGGTGTCAAGCTGAAGTAGGACAATCTAAAAACTTAACCCAAAAACTTCATAAAACTGTTACGCATGGTTTCAACATTTCCTTTTGAATAGCTTCCCAGGTTTTATCTGATACTCTTATTGATGACTTTTTACATTGAAAAATAAGTTGATTTATGTAAAAATAATTCTCTATTTTTTCTATATCTCTTAAAGAGAATTGGAGAAGTGATTCATTTAATTTGAAAGCTCTCAAAAAAGACATTCGAAGGTCTCTAGCAAAACTTTGTCTTATTTCTGGCAAGACAGTTGCAGTAGGAATGTTACTACGGAATTTTTTTAGTAAAGACGTTAAGGATAAATCTTCAGAAATGCTAATAGCAAGATCTAATGACAATCTTATGCTGCTGAAATGGTTCATAGATTCGTAGTTATCATCCTCACTAACATAAGATTTTTGAAACATCTTGTCTAAAACGCAATTACGCTCAATCGCACTCACATAAGCATTATCAATAGCAAGTGCCAGCGCTAGATTACGATTACTGCTACTAGCTAAATCCAAAGCAATATGGCGAGCAGTTTCACGAGCACATGAAAGTGCATCCTTGAGAGAATCAGCAATTTCTACTGAAAGAGCCTGGGCCATTTGGCTTATACCAATCAACAACCTGTTGAGATCCTGAGAATTTTTTAAAACATTATTTAAATGTTGAAAATATGTCTGTGCAATAAAAATATTTTGTGAAATGTAGCGTAATTCATTGGAGTCCCGGGTATTTTTCTGTTGAATAGTTAGTCTTTGGATATGCTTTTGAATTTTGTCCTGAAGATTCACAGAATCTGTTTCTTCTTCCAAGGAAGACTTCAAAATCTCTGTATATTCACTAAGATGGGCAAATTCTTTTACAAGTGCGGAAGCTAAGGCAAATGCTTGCATGATATTTTCATGCAACCTGCTATGCGGAGAATGACTCTGTGCACGCAGCAAGACATTCGTCAAAGCAATAGCAGTAGTTTGATAGTGAGTAAAATTTTGGATATCACCGCGAAGAAGATTTTTCAAAAGGGCACTTGATATTTCTTGTGTCCGTGCAATATCTCGCACAAATTTTCGTACATTGAGTAATACACGATGAATATCATGATTTTCCGCCAAGTTGTAGGCTTTAGTAATAACTCGTTTGAGTTTATTAGAATGATCAGGAGCTAATTTTTGAGCTAATTCTTGGACATGATCGAGATCAAGCTCAGCATCACTAGCGCTAGCTAGAAGAAGAGCTTGAGCAATATAGTTAGCAATATCAACATGAGAAATCGGCTCATCATAACTAGAAAGCTCACGTGCAAAAACAAGGATTCGAGTAATTGCAGTATCTAAATTAGAATTTCCTTTTTGTTTTTGGGATCGAGCAAGATTAAAAAAAAATACAAAGTAAACAGAAGAAGCACGCTCTTTTAAAGACTCTGAAACATCCACCGAAGTTTGTGTGACTTGTTCAACCCATTTAAGTAATAGTTCTAATTTTCCAGCAATCATTTTTTGCGCTATTTCATGAATTGACAATAAAAGTTCATCAGCACCATTTTTTGCCCGCATTAAACCTGCTACCAATAAAAATACTTCTTGCCACTTTCTATTGAAAACATGTTGTTCAGTTAAATTCTTGATTTGATTATTTTCATTAATATATTGAGCAGTTAAATATTCTTGTAAAGTCAAATGAGAAAAAGAATATATTTCTTGAGCACGTTCTACTAAAATACCTTGACGAATAACTATAGTCTTGAGAATATCTTCTCCTCCTAGCACAGGAGCATTAGGATTAGTTGATATAAAAGATTCTATCTGATTTATAAGATCAGCTTTATGGAAAAAATTTTGATCTGATTCAAATCCCTTGTAGGCAATTTCTAAAAGTAGAGCTTCAGTCAGATCTGGGCTTAATCCTTTATCGACTTGATCTCGATAGATTTTCTTCTCAGCAGCCCATTCTTCCAGCAAAATTCGTAAAGCTCGTCGATAAAGGGAACTACGATTAACAGGTAGACTTTGTGAACGTTCATAAACTAAACAGAGAAATGTTAACAGTAAAGGAGTATGAGCTAATTCTTTTGCAGAGGCGTTTTCCGTATTTTGAAGCAAATCCCAATAATTTTCTGCTGTTTTAACCTCAAGGTCTTCTGGAGATTGAAACCAGTTTTGAATAAATTGTTGAATTTGAGAATCATCAAATTCAGCGATCTTGATATCTGTAAAACGACTAAAATTGTACCGATGCGCAGCAATCCTACAGGATGAGATATAGCGATTTTTTTTATAAGTATCAACAAAGTCTTGAATCTTTTGAACTACCTGATTTAAGTTAGCATCAGGAACTTCATCTAATCCATCTAATAAGATAAGAAGCTTCCCTTTTTCCAACGCGCTAGTTGTAAATCGCGCTGCGTTTGGAAGTCCGCAAATTTTAAATTCTTCTATGATATAGTTCTTGAGGTCAAGATCACTTTCAGTTAATCTTTTTAATTCAATAAAAACTGGAATACATTTATGCTTAAACTCTTCACCGCTCTTTAGAGCTTCTAAACCCATTTTACGGAGAAACGTAGATTTTCCCGTTCCAGGTCCTCCAAGCACCATTAAATATTGATTTATATTGGCAACTTCGACCCCTTCGCGTCTATGAATGGAGAAAGCTCGAAATCCACGTTTATTACTTTTTCGGAATTTATTCTCTAACTCTGATATTGATTCAAATTCAGAACTTTCTTTTTCATCTAGAATCTGAACTTTTGTATAAATCGATTCCAATAGCACGGGTTTACTCATGCCTAAAACCCTGATTGTACAATGCCGTTCAGCATAGCGTCTGACATATTCCTTAGAAGCATCAAAAATTGCTTGTTTAGCTAATTGCCCCAAATCCATCTCAAATAAGCCAAGGACTTTGCCTCCACTATTCTTAACAGTTTCAGTTATGAGATTTCCCAAACCAATAGCAGCAGCATTAATTAATGGCTCAAATCCAGTCATGAGATCGTATTAGCTAGATACCTGATTCAGTTATAAGAGCTGATTAAGAGAATAGCTAATAATCTAATTAAATTTTTATGCCTGAAATCAAAACCTTCTGCTGATTTTTTAGGTATTTTAGGCAACTTGTCCAATCTGAGCCGGAGCCATATGGGGATGAATTACCTTGCCATCTCTAAACCAAATCACCCGCCGCGTCGTGCGCGCTACTTCAGGTTCATGGGTCACCATCACCACCGTAATGCCACTAGTATTGAGTTCACCGAAAATACCGAGGATCTCTTGCGTCGTGTGCGAATCGAGTGCACCCGTCGGTTCATCTGCCAGCAGCAAAACCGGACGATTGACGATCGCCCGGGCGATCGCGACCCGTTGCTGTTGCCCGCCCGAAAGTTGCGTCGGCTTGTTGTTCATCCGGTTGCCCAATCCAACCCGCTGAAGCGCTTCCACCGCCCGATCGTGCCGTTCTGCCGCCGAAACACTGGCATAGACCATTGGCAGCATGACATTTTCTAACGCACTGAGTTGCGGCAACAGATGAAACTGCTGAAAGACAAACCCCAGCTTGCGGTTGCGAATATGGGCTAGTTGTGTATCTCCCAATCCTGCCACATCCACCCCATCCAGGTAGTAGCGCCCAGAAGAAGGGCGATCTAGACAACCGATGATGTTCATCATGGTCGATTTGCCTGAACCGGAAGCCCCCATAATGGCGCAGTATTCTCCCTGCTCTACCAGCAAATCAACTGCATCCAGGGCATGGATTTCAGTATCGCCAGAACCGTAAAGCTTGGTAATTTCTTCCAATCGGATAATAACAGCATTGGGCATGAGGAATAGGAAAATTTTGGATTTTAGATTCTTTAGACTTTCAAGTTTGGGTTTTGGATTCAACCAATCACAAATCCAAAATCTCTATCAAGCACTGCGGAGCGCGACGATCGGGTCAAGTTTGGCAGCTTGTCTCGCCGGAAATACACCAAAGAACAGACCAATTCCACCAGAAACACCCACGGCTAGGGCGATCGCCACAGGAGAAATCCCTGCTTGCAAGGGAGTCAAGGCACCCACCAGCAAAATGCCACCGACTCCGATCCCGGTGCCCAACAATCCCCCTGCTGCCGAGAGAATCACTGCTTCGATCATAAATTGCACCAAGATATCTTGTTGAGATGCCCCGATCGCCTTACGTAAACCGATCTCCTGGGTCCGCTCCGTCACCGATACCAGCATGATATTCATAATGCCGATACCACCAACTAAAAGCGAAATACCGGCGATCGCCGCTAACATCGCCGTTAAGCCCCCGGTAATCGTCCCCACAATCTGCAACACATCCTTCTGAGTTTGCACCGAAAAATCATCTTCATCCGTGATTTTGTGTCGCAGTCTCAACAAATTGGCAATCTGAAACTCCGCCTCACTAATACTGGCTTCATCCCTCGCCGAGACAGAAATAAAGGTCAAATCCAAACCATAGGGTGATGTGCGTCCAGTCAAACGGTTTGCCAGCGTCGTAATTGGCACATATACCGCCTCATCTTGGTTATTGCCCAGAAAAGCTCCCTTCGGCTGCATCACCCCAATCACTTGAAACGAAACATCCTTGATGCGAACTTGTTGCCCAATCGGATTCGTAGTGCCAAATAGCCGATCCACCAGATCGGGACCCAGCACCACCACCCGTGTATTGCGCTCCACATCTTGATCTGACAGAAAGCGCCCACTGGCAACATCAAAACTGCGGACGGACAAAAATGTGGGTGTTGTCCCTACAATCAAAGCACTCACGTTTCGGTTGCGATAAGTCACCGGCAACTGGGTCTGGCGTTGGGCTGCAACTCCCGCCACAGAGGGAACTTGTGTAGCGATCGCCTCCGCATCCTGCATCACCAACGTCTTGGGTAAGTCAAAGGTGCGACTGCGAGTTTCCCGTTTTCCCGGCGTGATAAATAGCACATTGGGGCCTAACGACTCGAACTGTTCTGAAGCCAGCCTTTGTGCTCCTTGTCCGATGCCAATCATGGCAATTACCGAAGCATTGCCAATAATGATGCCCAGCATCGTCAGCGTACTGCGTAATTTGTTCGCAGTTAGCGTCTTAACCGCCATTTTGGAACTTTCGAAAATATCCATTACGTGAGTTGGAAAGAGGGAGGAAAAAGCAATATGAAACAGCGAAGAAATAAGGAGAAGAGAGGAAAGTAAGCAAAGCAGGATGCAGGGCAGGAGGGGTTAAGAATTAGAGAGATAGAGGCAAAGCCAGTCCCAAGCGGTGCAGGGGAGTAAGAGGGTTGCCTGACTCCTTTTTCCTAATACTTATCACCTAGAACCTCTACTTCTTCTCCATTTGCTTCATCACGGTTTCCAATTTCTGTCCTTCAGGGAGTTCAATGAAGACCCGCTCTCCCGCTCGAATCCCTTCTAGAATCTGAGTTTGGTTCCCAATCGTGGTGCCAATCGTAACAGGCTGGAAGTGGGGTTTATTGTTGTTGTCAGGCACCAATACTCCGGTCTGACCTTTGTTAGTCACGATCGCCACTGTTGGCACAATCAGGGCATTATCCAGTTGTTTGCCTAAGAAAATTACATCAGAATTCATCCCGGAACGCAGTTTATCCTTGCCTGTCAATACCGTCACGCGCACCTGGAAAGAGGTGACATTTTGCTCCACCACCGCTTCGGGAGCAATCAGGCGTACCCGACCTTCAAACACCTGATCAGGAAAAGCATCAGCAGAAATTTCCACCTTCTGCCCCAGCTTAATTTGGCTAACATCCACTTCCGGCACTTCAGCAATCACTTCTAAACCATTTGCCAGTGCCACCACAGAAGTCGAGGTAGCAGAAGTGGTGCTGGACGCCGAGGTTGTAGGCGTAACAAACGCACCGATCGTGGCAAACCGCTGAGTAATCACCCCGCTAAAGGGCGCCCGAATCAGCGTATCTTCTTGTTGGACTCGCACAGCTTGCAACCGCCCGATCGCGGCATCTCGCTCTGCCACCGCCGCTGCAATGTCTTCAGGACGGCTACCATTCTGCAACTCAGCCAACCGTTGACGAGCTTCCCGCACCCGCGCATTCGATTGCTCCAGCGTTGCTCTGGCACTCAATTCCGTATTCAAAACCTCATCCAGGCTATCGCGGCTAATCGCCCCTTGCGCCTCTAGCTCACGGTTCCGCCGAGCACGTTCGCTGGCTAAATCTAGCCTTGCCTGGGCATCCTTCACCTGCGCTTCTGCTTGCGATAGACTGGCTTGCGCCTGCGCGATATCCTCGGAGCGGCTACCATTTCGCAACGCTGCCAATCGCGCCTCGGTCTGTGCCAGATTTGCCCGTGCCTGAGTCAACTGCGCTTCCACATCGTCGCTTTCCATTCGAGCAATCACTTGCCCCTGCTTCACGCTATCGCCTTGCTCTACGTACAGTTCTGCCAGCCGACCCGCCGCTTTGGGACTCAGGTTTACCGTCTGAACCGGGCGAATGGTGCCACTCGCAGTGATTCGTATTGTGAGCCGATCAGACTTAACAGGCACTGTCAAATCCGTAGCATCGGTCTTGGCAGGGGTTGAACGCACACCCAGGTAGGCGATCGTCCCTGTACCAATTAACCCAACGACCACCAGCCCCACTAGCCAGGGCAGCGGTTGCTTCACACGATTCACAAAAGGGAGTTGCATGACTGTATTCCTGAAATTGCCCCTCTAAAGAGGGAAAAAGCATCACGACCTGAACCCGTCCAATCGATGACTCAACCATCATTCAAAATTTTGTGGAGACTCGGGTACGAGACAAAGGGACCACGCATCCATAGACGTGCTTTTCTCCAGCCTGACATCGTACCAGTTCTGGCACATCCCCCATCCAGTCCATTTATTGAAGCTGATCACCCTTTTTAAGGGGGTTTAGGGGGGATCTCTGAGTACTCAACATCACAGCGAGCCCCTTTTCAAACCCTCCCTTTGTCCAAAACAGATCCTTTTCCTGAACCTGCTCCAAACGCCCCATGCAAGATGCCCCTTTCTCTGAAGAAACAGAAGCGGCTTGTCGTTGATCGCCAGTCAACACAGAACCCCACTAGACCGATTGAGGTCACTCATCCCAGCAACATTTCTTACTAAAAGGACGATTTTATTATCAAAAAGGAAACAAATATTTTGATTACCGTTTTAAGCCACCCTTGGTTCAAGCTTAACATATCTTAAAGCTGTCAGGGCGACCTTAAAAAAGGTCACATCGGGCTTACAGTGCAGCAACCACAAGGAATTGGTGGCAAGCAAGCAACGGATCAATTTTCCGAAAACAATGAGCAAGATTTATTTGAAAAATCTTTGAAAATCGAAGATTACAGGCTTTACCTCATTGTCGCTTGCCAACTTCAAATGCTAAGAATGAGTTTGATGAACGGTGCAAGCCAACAGCGTAGGGTCCAATGTCTATATAAGGTGCCAAGATTTAGTACCGCAATGAAACAAAAAGAAGATCAAAAATTCTTTTTGTGAAAATTGCACAAACTCTACGGATGAATCCCTAGTCCAAATGCATTTAGTACAATAAGCAGACTGATGCAGTTTTGCTTTCAGCGTGCAACCTAAGCCTATGAGTCCCCTGTCCAACCGCTCCTCAAAATCCAGTTCGTCTTCTGCATCCAATGCCCAGCCCCAAAAGGCTGAAGGCTCACTCGAACCTGTGGTCGATGCAAAAGAGTCTTTGCCTGAAACCGTTTCCCCCGCCGACCCTTCGGCAACTGTTTCAGCAGCGCCCCCTCAGCTCAAGCGTCCTCCTATGCGCCCTGTGGTAAAACCGGAAGCCGCTGCGACACCGCCTCCAGTGGTGGAAAAAGTCGCGAAGCCGCCTGCTCGAACCACTGCCCCCACTGAGGTTGTTGACAGTCCGCCACCACCCCCTGAACAAAATCAGTCGGAAAGTTTGCTGTCTGAAGCCGCCGCTGCTGCTATGCGACAACATCCGATTCCACCGCCCAGTGAACCCATGCAGTACCGAGCGATCGGGCTGATTCGGGGACGCTATACTCCCTCGGAAGAACAGTTCACTCGGGGTGAACTCATCACCAGCGATAACGTTTCGATCGAAGCGGTTTTGCTGGGTCGGGTCATGAGCCTGGTTAAAAATCATATCGACCTGACGACCGATCACCTTTGGGTTGTTTACCCACGCACGCGTGAAAAACAGGAAGACCTCCATGCGCAGATCGTGGGTATTTGGGAACCCGAAAATCTCAGCAAGACAGAGACTGAAACCGAAGAGGCTGAAGGGGCTGAAGAATCTGAAGCCCAAGACGCTCAATCTGAAACGTCTGAGGATGCAGAAGCCGTAGATGCAACTGCCAAGTTAGAGGGGGTTAAAGCTCAGCCCAAGTCTATTCCCAGTGAAACCGCTGCCCCCGCCGCTTCATTTGCCGACGTAGAAGACAATTACTTCTCCATTCGGGGAGAAGTCGTTTTCCATGCACCGGAGGCTTCTGAAGTCGTGATCAAAATCCAGCAAAATCCTCGGAAGACTGGGGATAAGGGCAAAGTGTTCAAGCTGAAACTGCTAGGAACCCTAGAAGGGAAGGTTGTTGGCTATTTCTGGGATTTTCATGTCCAGCGACAAGCGGGCGAATTGGTGATTACCCAAAGCAAGTCGATCGGCATGGTGCCTCCCAAGAAAAATCAGGGAGGCAAGAATAAATTCGGCAAACCACCCGGACGCACCTTTAAAAAGGGTCCGGATCGTCCTTTTTCGAAAGGTGGTAGACCTACTGAGGGGGCGGCAGCGGCAGTTCCAGCCCGACGTGAACCTTTGCCAAAACCCGTGAAACGGCAAGAACCATCCGGGAATGGAGGCTAGTAAGTAATGGGGCAAAACCTGAGGAGGGAGTGATGCGCGGCATTAGCCGCCATCATTCATACCTCAAAAATTATTGCAGTTTGAATACTACTGGTAATCGTTAGTAGTGCGTGGTGAGTAGGAGTGGGGTATCCCTGCTCCGATTGCCGTTTTAGGGAGTGCGACTCGATCGGGCAGCCCCGTCAATTATTCTAAGGTGATTTGGGCACCCCACAGATCTTGGGGTAGAAAGCTACGATCGTGGGGAATTTTGGCGATCGGTTGTGTTAGCAGGAATTTTCCCGCTTCAATCCACTGCTTCAGTTCCATCGCAATCTGCCGAGAAAAATAAATGCTGGCAAGGGGGGCAACACGCACCGACCGATTTTCGATCGTAATCCGACCTGATTTCAGTTGGGCATAGCTGACCAAGCCAAAGGTCGGGCGAACCCGGCGGGGAATCGAAAAATCGACGATTGGAGCGACCAGATCCTGATCTTGCACAGCACAACGTGCCACGACCGCTTCGTCCAGCACTGGTAACGGCACGCCAACCCCCAACATCAGCGAAGGACCATAACTCTTGAAATAGCATCCCCGCACCCAACGTGGATTCATTTGCTTGGCATCGCCGATCAGCGCCAGGGTAGCAGCCGGACCGATCGGGGTTTGGTTGGGTAAACGCTTCTGTAAGGGGAAGTGTTGGGTTCCTTCCCAGGCAACATAGCCCACCCCACCCCCCAAAAAGATCCGGGTGCCGATACCAATCAACTCCAACATGGGGTCATTAAAGAGCGGAGAAATTGCCCCTGGGTTGGAATAAACTGCATTGCCCAACCGAGGTTGCAGAGGACCCAGATAAGTAAAAAGGGGACGATCGCCCCCATTCACCCCCACAATGAAATTTTGATAGAGATTACGTGGATTGTAGAGATAAAACTGGTTGATCGTATCACGTGTAATCGTGGTTTCAAACGAGGCGCGGGGGTAGCAATCTGTTACCTGCCCCAGTGCCCTGAGATGGATAGGCTTGCCTGCAATTAAATCTGCAATGACATGTCCTCCTCCCCGTTCTCGCCCGTCTTCATCTGCCTCCGCCACCCCTATCTCAGTTGCCTGAGTTGCTCCTAGGTATAAGTCCACCGCACCAAAGCCAGAATATGCCGGCACCCGATCGAGCCAGCACTGACGAATCTTAATCGGTGGGTCAGTATGCCCCAAGTTAATGATTGCCCCAGAGGACTCCATTGGCTCAAAGGTGCCAGTAGTAATCACGTCCACTGTCTTGGCTGCCTGACTCACCCCAATTTCAGCCACCCGCGCCTTGAGTTCCTCAACCGTCCAAACAACCACCCGTCCACGATCGATTTTGTCGTTAATCTCAGCAACAGTGCGCATAGGGAGAAGGGAAAGAGGTTTGAATTGTATTAGTCGGTCTCTGACCTTTCACGAGTCCCATGGATCACGCAACTCATCCGTTGGAGCAGATGGGTCGATTGGCAGCGCCGCAGTTAGGTCCGATGATGCAACTGGAGCATGACTATCCGCAAGCAGTGGCAGATCCGACTTTAGGGCAAGCTTGCCAGCTGTATTTTCTGACTTACCCCACTGATCCAAAACATCTCTCAATAAGACTTCTCGAATCCAGACCTGGCTCACGACAGTCAGTGGCAAGGCTAGAACCAATCCCAGAAAGCCAAATACAGTAGCAAAGAATACTTGTGCCATCAGAGTGGCTGCCGGGAGTAAGGCAACCTGTTGAGCCATCAGATAAGGGGTCAGTAGGTTGCTTTCAAACTGTTGAATGCCAATGTAGAGCACCAAGACTGCCACAGATTTCCAGGGCGCATCGAGCAATCCAATGACCATTGGCGGAATTACACTCAAGGTCGGACCAATATTGGGAATAAAATTCAGCAGCCCAGCTAATACGCCCTGCGCCAGAGAGGCTTTTACACCGATCAGACTCAGACCTGCCCAACTGACGAGCGCAATGACACTCATCCCGATGAGTGCCCCTGTGATCCATCGTCCCAGTGCAACTTCACACATCGATAGGATGTCATCTGCCCGCCGACGATAAAAAGAAGGAAACAGTTGGACAAATAGATTGCGATAAGCCAAAGGATTGATCAGCATCATCATCATCAGTACGATGACGAGCAGGCAATTGACTAACACCCCAAGCGAGCTGGAGAAAAAGGCAAAAGATCCACCCAGCACACGGTTGATATAGGGTTGAAGCTGCGGAATTAGCTGATCAAACGCGGGAACATAGGGACGAATTTGGCTGGGAACGACCGCTTTGAGATGCCCGATTTCGTAGCTCAGACGAGCAAAACCACGCGGTACGAGTTCAATCAATTCTCTTAGCTGATCGACAAAGGGAGGCACGATCAGCAAGGTGAAGCTAATAATAAACAGCACCAGGAGACTAAATGCGATAAGAACAGCGGACGATCGCTGCATTCCCGTCTTTCTCAGCCGTCGCACCAGCATATTCAAAGTCGTTGCCAGGACGACAGCGGCAAATATCAGCAGCAACACCTGCCGAATTTGCCACAAGATATAAACGGCGGTGATCAGGGCAATCAGCCCTATCCATTGACCCAGGTTCACAATTGACTCCCAAAAAGCATGAGGAAACTACCCCAAAAAGCTGTTTCCAAAGTACACCCGATTGTTGCGATCGCAGCGGCTTTGCAACCCAAATTATTCAGTTTTGAGTTTATTCTGCTTTGGGCGATCGCGTCAGTTGCCAGCGCCAGAGCAAGACACTTGCCAAAACCAGGCTCGGCAAACAAACCACGATGAGTACCATCCAGGTTCTTGCAGGAATTGCCAGCCAGGGTGCCCCAGCCTTGATGAGGATCGAAATCACTGTCGAGAGGAACACAACCTTCAAAACGAACCCAACTTGATCATTCATGGTAGATCGCCTGCTTTGCCATATCACCATGCCCCAGATTGGGCAGCGTTGCAAATAATTGCTCCACTGTCTGTTGGGTCTTAGTTTCCAGCTGATGCCAATCGACTTCTCCCATGTCATCAATCAGATGGGCATCGATCACAACTGACTGATCGCAACGATCGGACACCGCTTGATACCCCTCAAAACAAATCTGGTAGCACAATTGCCACAAATCCACCTTGATCTGTTGATCTTGCTGCTGGAGACACAAGTAGTAACCCGGATGGGAGGTCGGAAGTTGAGCAAGCTGTCGCTCAATTTCATCTACCTGGCTCGGTGAGGCCGTGGAAAGTTCTGATTGCAATTGCAAAACAGTCTGTTTGACCTCATCGGGAATTCCTTCTGCCCAAATTGCAAATGTTTCGTACGTGCCTTGCCATTCAGATAGTTCCATCTGCTTACGCAGGTTATCTACTAGCCGAATGAAAGCAGGCTGCATCAACAGTTCAGCTTGTTGCCAGGTTTGGTCATCCGCAAATTTGGGCTTCATGGCTCAACCAGTTGCGATTCACTCCCTTATTTTCAGGCCTAAAGGTTAGAAAATCTATAGCTAATCAGAGCGCGGGGACGCAAATCTTTGCGTCCCGACTTGCCCCCTCAGGATCGTGGATTAAATGAAATCGAGACCTTATTCATCCTCAGGACGTCATACTTTGCGTCCCGACAGAGAAAGATCGATGTGATTTAATTTTCACTCCTAAGATGTTTTTGCTCTGCAACTAGCTACTGAGGGCGGCAGCTTCACGCGCCGCTGCGGCTTCATCCGGGTGAATCCCCAGGCGTGTGAGGTTAATCCGCCCGCGTGCATCAATTTCGCGCACTTTGACAATGACCTCATCGCCGACCGCAACTTCGTCTTCCACTTTCCCGACTCGATAATCTGCCAGTTGCGAGATGTGAATCATGCCTTCCTTGCCAGGTAGCAGTTCCACAAAGGCACCGATCGGGATAATCCGAGTCACCCGTCCGGCATAAACATCGCCTGCATTGAGCCGACGAGTCATGCCTTGGATGATATTGCGGGCTTGTTTTGCCTTTTCGCCTTCGATCGCCGAGATGGTGACCGTACCATCGTCTTCGATATCGATTTTAGCTCCTGTTTCCTCCGTGATGCCCTTAATCGTTTTGCCACCAGGACCAATGATCATGCCAATCAGATCAGGATCAATCTTAATGGTCATCAGGCGAGGTGCAAAAGGAGACATTTCCACTCGTGGTTTATCGATCGCCTCCAGCATTTTGCTGAGAATATGCAATCGTGCTGGTTTTGCCTGGTTAATCGCTTCTGCAATCACCGTCATCGGCAAACCCGAAATCTTCATATCCAGCTGCAACGCCGTAATTCCCGTATCCGTACCTGCCACTTTGAAATCCATATCACCAAGGAAGTCTTCGATTCCTTGAATATCGGTCAAGATACGAACCTCATCCCCCTCTTTGATCAGACCCATTGCCGCACCGCTCACGGGCTTGGTAATCGGCACACCAGCATCCATCAGCGCCAGAGTCGAACCCGAAACCGAACCCATCGACGTCGAACCATTGGAGGAGAGCACCTCCGACACGACCCGAATCACATAGGGGAAGTCTTCCTTAGGCGGTAGGATGGGCACCATTGCCCGTTCTGCCAGAGCACCATGCCCAATTTCTCGCCGCCCGGGTGATCGCATCGGACGGGTTTCTCCAACCGAATAGGGTGGGAAATTGTAGTGATGCAGATAGCGCTTTTGTTCATCGGGATGCAAGTCGTCCAATTCTTGAGCATCGCCAGGTGTTCCCAAGGTAACGGCTGACATCACCTGAGTCAGCCCCCGGTTGAACAACCCACTGCCATGCACCCGACGGGGCAAAACCCCCACCCGGCAGGAAATGGGACGCACTTCATCCAGTTTGCGTCCATCTACTCGCACATTATCTTCCACGACCTGACGGCGCATCAGCAGCTTGGTTACGTCTTTGAACGTGGTGCTGAGGGCTTTGGGTTCAGCCGTTGCAGCAACTTTGACCGGATCTTCATCGGCAAGTTCTGAGATTGCCTGTTCGATCGCAGCTTTGACTTCATCTAGCGCAGCATCGCGCACATTTTTGTCCGGTTCAAACCGTGCCAGGATTTCTTTCACTGGCTGCGTCGCTCGATCGCGAATGAAAGTTTCCAGCGTCAAGTCTACTTCTGGGGGTTCTTCCTGAACGATTTCAATGCCTAACTCAGTGAGCAAATCGCGCTGTGCCTGGATCAAATCCAGCACTGCCTCGTAGCCAAAATCGATCGCCTCAATCACATCGCTTTCTGGCAACTGATTAGCTCCAGCTTCTACCATAATGATGCCATCGGGCGAGCCTGCCACCACCAAATCCAGATCTCCCTTCTCAATCTCGTCGTAAGTGGGATTGATAACAAAATCGTCTCCCACTAAGCCAACGCGCACGGCTGCCATGGGTCCATTAAACGGAATCTTTGCCAATAAAACTGCGATCGATGCCCCCGTCACTGCCAGCACATCGGGCGGTACGCGCTCATCCATTGACAAGGTCGTTGCCACCACCTGAATATCATCCCGTAACCAACCCGGAAATAAAGGACGCAGAGGGCGATCAATCAAGCGACTGGTCAGGGTTGCCTTCTCAGGCGGACGACCTTCCCGACGCAAAAAACCACCTGGAATCCTTCCGGCTGCATACATCCGCTCTTCGTAGTCCACCAGCAAGGGCAAAAAGTCGATTCCTTCTCTGCCAGCAGCTCGCGTTGCTGCCACCAAAACAGCGGTGTCTCCTGATTGGATTAAAACCGAACCTCCAGCCTGGGGAGCAAGCAAACCAACCTTCAAGCGAATATCCCGACCATCAAAGGATATTGACTTGTCAATTTCTTCCATGTAGCGTATTACCTTTTTCTCTTTCTTCTTCGTGTTTCCTGTGGCAATCCTAACACTGATGTTCTGGAACTGCTTTGTCACCCTATTTATCTAAGAAATCAACTGAACCGTGAAAAACTGTCAAGATTGTAGTTACGACATTGCATGACTAGAAAACTGAGACATCACACCTCTTAATCCCGATCGATAAAATGTTTACAAGCCCATTTCCATCATCGTCTATGGCACCTTAGAGGATTGGTGCTAGACAATGGATGGAAAAGCATTTGAGCTTCCGATCAGAAGGCTGAACCAGCCTCAAAGCTGGCGTCTAAAGTCATCAGTCTAAACTCTAAATTTTCGACAGACGGAAAGTTTGCAAAATTTGCAAAATTTTCAAGATTTGTGACACGAACCCTACTTTTTTAGGCAGTTTTACGATCGCCCTGCTATTTCAATTTCTTAAGGTCATGACAACACCCCCACCTTCTCACTGGCTCAAGCGTCTCTTGTTGTGGATCGTGCTGCCTGGATTAGGGGTGCTTTCGTTGTTGGGGTTGGCATTGAGTAGACAAAAGCTAGCTTCCGTTCCTCTTTCTGAGCCACCAACTCCAACAAGCTCTTCTTCCCCTAACCCGGCATTACCGCGTTCCCCCGGAATCGCAGCCGCCCCGACTCCGATCGCCACCGCACAAAAAAAGCCCCCTGCTCGTCCCTCACCCCAGCCCGTCAACCCTAATCACCTCACCGCACAACAAAAGAACATCAATCGAGAATCCAAAGCTCAGTTATTAAATGGCAGTCATTCGGTCGATGCGTTGGTTGAAATGCGAGTGGCGATCGCCAGTGGCGCGTCCAGCCTCACGCTGGGAGCCACAACCCCTACCCAAGTCCAAGACAAAAATGGCCGATCGCTCCAGGTTTTAGCAGAAGGGGCAACTTATACCATTCAGGCGACAGGAGATACCATTCAGATAGGAGATGTCCAGGCATCGGGCATGGTTTGGGTACTGCCGCCGCCAGGGCGGCTATTTCGATTGGGCGATCGTACTTATCGGGGGCAATTGTTGCTGGCGGCTGAAGGCGGTCGGCTCTGGGCAGTCAACTACATTAATTTGCGTCAGTATCTCCACAGTGTGGTGGCAAGCGAGGTTTCGTCGAGTTGGCCCATGGCAGCACTCAAGGCACAGGCGATCGCTGCCCGTTCTTATGCTCTGACCTACTATTTCAAACCCGTGAATGGGCTATACCACATCGGCTCTGATGAGTATTACCAGGTCTATAGCGGCATCGATCGCGAAGCCGACAGCGTTCGTCAGGCAGTGGATCAAACCGCCGGAGAATTTGTCAGCTATCGGGGGGGAGTTGTGGAATCCCTCTATGCTGCGTCCGATGATATTGTGGCTGAGGCATTTCAGGGCAAAGGGATGAGCCAATTGGGCGCGCTGGGGTTAGCCGAACAGGGCTACACCTACCACCAAATTTTGAGTAATTACTATCCTGGCACCGGAGTTGCCCGGATTGAGGAAGATATCGAATAACAGGTCGTGTACGATATCCTCTGGGCTATCAACCCACATTAGAAACAATAGGAAGGATGCCTTTCATGAGTTCATTTAGTCTGCGACCGGGCACGATCGATGAAGTGGTCTACCGCGCTGTGATTGAACACAACGAATACCGCATTCCTCCTCTACTGGCAGAAACCGACATCATCATCGACATTGGTGCCCATATTGGCTCATTTTCTTGGTTGTGTTGGAGTCGCGGTGCCAGAATGATCGAAGCCTTTGAAGCCGATCCAGAGAATGCAAGCTACGCTCGGCGTAATTTGGAAAATACATCTGTGGTGCTGAAGCAAATGGCGGTATGGCGATCGGATCGTCCGCAAGCTGTGCTCTATCATTCTGGCTATACCAATATGTTGCCAGGGGGACCCGATCCCGTCGGGGTCAACACAGGCGGCGGCAATGTCTTTTCAACCTCCGGCACACCTCTCGAAACCATCGCCCTCGACAAAATTATTGGCGACCGCACCATCTCCATGCTGAAGATCGACTGCGAAGGCAGTGAGTATCCGATTCTGCTGACGTCTCAAAAGCTCAAACAAGTGAGAACGATCGTAGGGGAATATCATCACCTGACGACAGGAATTTCCGACATCGCTCAAGTAGACGGAATTCTCACTTATTCGATTGGCACCCTAGTCGATTTTCTCACCAAGCTACGCTTCAAAGTTGAAGTGTTACCCCACCCCGATCCCTTCTTTTCTCAGCAAGTCGGTAGCTTTTTTGCTTACAACTTGGACTGAGCCGCAACGATCGCGGTCATTCAAATCCAATATCTTCCTGTGAGAATCGAAAATATCTATCCCTGGGGAGAGTAGACAAGCCAATCCTTTTTCTGCTTTCTTGCAAGGATTGCAACATCAAGATATCGCCATCCTCTCTGGTCTGGGTTCTGACTGCGGTTTCTGCCGACTACCGCTTTCACAGCCTTTTCATTTCACAATTGATTGAAGACCGCTATCGGCAGGCACCGCCGAAGCGCAAGATGTTAAAAAGAAGGTACGTTGCTGAAGAGTGAGTGAATCGCCACCTTAGCAGGGCAGATTCTGTTGCAGTAAGCATCCTATTTTGTCAAATAAAAAGCCATAGGCTTAGAGGAGATCCTCCATGCTGGATATTTGGAGCCAATTCCTGAGTTCAGACTCATTTATTCCGCATGGACATTGTTATCTCTGGAAGCCAGGTCTGGTATGGCTTCATCTCCTGTCCGATACATTCATCGCGCTGGCATACTATTCCATCCCGCTGACCCTGCTCTACTTTGTACGGCGACGACAAGATCTGCCTTTCTATTGGATCTTTTTGCTCTTCAGTACGTTCATTGTTGCCTGTGGCACCACTCATTTGATGGCGGTTTGGACCCTCTGGCACCCGGTCTATTGGCTGTCGGGTGCACTGAAGGCAGTGACGGCGATCGTGTCTGTATTTACGGCGATCGTCCTCATTCCGATCGTTCCTAAAGCCCTGACCCTGCCCAGCCCCGCACAACTTCGACAAGCCAACGAAGCGCTCCAATTGCAAATTGCCGATCGCATCAAAGCCGAACAAGAACTCAAACATTATCAAATCCATCTAGAGCAGCTAGTGGCAGAACGAACGACTCAAATTGCCACCTCCAAGCAGCAAGTTGAAGCCTCCTTACTCCGAGAACAAGAAGCTCGCAGCCAAGCCGAAACCACCAAAGCTGAACTGCAAATCTACGTCGAACGACTCAACTTGGCACTAGATGCCGCCAAAATGGGTTCCTGGGCATGGGATCTTTCCACCGATCAGTTGTTTTGGACGCCATATCACGAAACCATCTTTGGCTACGAAGCAGGCACGCCTGTGCGCACCTATGCAGATTGGTCAAACCGGGTTCACCCCGAAGATTTGCCCTGGGTGGAAAAGGAACTGCAACTAGCACTCCAAAACCATACCGACTTTGATGTTGAACATCGAGTGCTGTTGCCAAATGGACAAATCCGCTGGATCGATGGATTTGGACGCGCAACCTATACCGCCCAGGGAAACCCAGTGCGGATGGCAGGCATAGTATTGGATATTACTCAGCGCAAACAAGCCGAAGCCACCCTACGCCTGAGCGAAGAAACCACCAAGCGACAACTGGCAGAAATTGAAGCGATCTATGCCACGGCTCCTGTGGGTCTCTGCGTCCTAGATACTCAATTACGCTACATTCGCATCAACGAGTATCTGGCAGAAATCAACGGATTTACGATCGAACAGCATATCGGACAGACCGTCCAGGAAATACTAGGAGCTCTCGGTAATATTCAAGCTCAGTTTTTTCAGGAAGTGATGGAGAAAGGGGTGCCTGTGCTCAATCAGGAAGTACATGGCTGCCTCCCCAAAGAACCAGATATTGAGCGAGATTGGCTGGTCAACTATTATCCACTCACCGACAGTCAGGGCGGGGTGATGGGCATCAACATCACAGTACGCGAAATTACCGATCTCAAACGCACTGAACAGTTCCTAACGGAGCGGGCGGAGGAACTGACTCGGTTGAATACCATTCTGTCGCAAACCACCGCCCTACTCCAGGAACGCAATCAGGAATTGGATCAGTTTGCTTATGTGGTTTCTCATGATCTAAAAGCTCCCCTGCGAGCGATCGCCAATCTCTCTCTTTGGTTAGAAGAAGACCTAGCAGACCTCCTGCCCGCAGAAAATCGTCATCAAATGGAACTGCTCCGCAGTCGCGTTTATCGCATGGAATCTTTGATTAATGGATTACTCGAATATTCGCGTGTGGGGCGGATGGAAACCGCTGTCCAAACCGTCGATGTCAACCAACTCCTACTGGAGGTCGTCGATTCCTTGAGTCCCAATCCGGCATTTACCATTGACATCGCCTCCAACCTACCCACGCTTACCACTAAACCCTTGTTAATGAGTCAGGTCTTTGCCAATCTGATCAGCAATGCCGTCAAACATCATCACCGTGCTTCGGGACGGATCCAGATCTCCGTTCAGGAACATGCCCAGTTCTACGACTTTGCTGTTGCAGATGACGGTCCCGGTATTGATGCCCAACACCACACCAAAATCTTCACCATTTTCCAAACACTTAAACCGCGTGACGAACAAGAAAACACCGGAGTCGGTTTATCGATCGTCAAAAAAATCATCGAAACTGAAGGGGGAACCATTACACTGACCTCGCAATTGGGAGCAGGCAGCATATTTCGCTTCACCTGGCCCAAACGACCGAAAGCATTCTAGGAATAAAGCCCTACCTCACAGTCGTTTTCGCTGTTCTCCTGCTAGAATAGGAGGAATATGGGTTCACCATGGAAATCAGTTCAGCGGGTAGCTTGAAATGTACCACTAAGCATCCAACCAAAGAAAAGTGTCGTGAGCGAACGCCTGAAATGGGACACTTTTTTGTTAAGAATTGATAGAACTAAAGTATTGATAGAAGCAAAGCGGATGCAGGCAGCCAAGGGAGTGGCAGGAGGCTGTTTTGGAGCCACCCGATCGGTTGATTCCGCTAGAGTTGGGGAACGCTAGAGTCACCTCTTAAGATTCTCTTCCACTTTGTGGTCGGAGTCTTTTACAATTGTTTATGATTGGCGATGTCGCGATAGCCATAAAAAGGCTTCAAATCATGTCCTGCGTGATTGAGATCAGCTTGCACTGGCTAAAAAAACGACCCCGATTTTCTATCAATAACTTTTGCAGGTGATCATCCACGGTTTGTCGCACTGAACTAGAGAGCAGAGTATGAAAAAAGACATCACGCGCTATCGAAATATTGGTATCTTCGCTCACGTCGATGCGGGCAAGACAACCACCACCGAACGAATTCTGAAACTCACCGGCAAAATCCACAAGATCGGTGAGGTACACGATGGTGCGGCAACCACGGACTTCATGGAGCAGGAGCAAGAGCGAGGCATTACGATTCAATCGGCTGCCACCTCTTGTTTTTGGAAAGATCACCAGTTAAATATCATCGACACTCCCGGACACGTCGATTTCACCATTGAGGTCTATCGTTCTCTCAAGGTGCTGGACGGTGGGGTCGGCGTGTTTTGCGGTTCCGGTGGGGTTGAACCTCAATCCGAAACCAACTGGCGTTATGCCAACGACTCCAAGGTGGCTCGAATCATCTACATCAACAAGCTCGATCGCACAGGCGCCGATTTCTTCCGGGTAGTCAAGCAAATCGACCAAATTTTGGCTGCCAAGCCGCTGGTCATGGTGCTCCCGATCGGGGTGGAAGAAGAATTCCGAGGTGTCGTCGATCTGCTGACTCGTAAAGCCTGGATCTGGGATGACTCGGGTGATCCGATGAACTACAAAATTGAAGATGTCCCGGCTGACATGGTGGATGATGTCGAAACCTACCGTGAACAGTTGATTGAACTGGCAGTTGAGCAAGATGATGAATTGATGGAGAAGTACCTGGAAGGGGAAGAACTCACCATCGACGAGATCAAGCGGTGTATTCATAAAGGAACTTGCCAGCTTGCCTTCTTCCCAACCTATTGTGGTTCCTCCTTTAAAAACAAAGGGGTGCAACTTGTGCTGGATGCAGTGGTAGACTACTTACCCAATCCAATCGAAGTCGCTCCCCAGCCGGAAATGGATCTGGAAGGCAACCCAACCGGTGGGCTTGCCTACGTTGATGCAGACAAGCCGCTCCGAGCATTGGCGTTCAAGATTATGGATGATCGTTTTGGGAGCTTGACCTTTACTCGCATCTACTCTGGCACCCTATCGAAGGGTGATACAGTTCTCAATACGGCTACAGGCAAAACTGAGCGGGTAAGCCGTTTAGTGGAAATGCACGCCAACGATCGCGAAGAAGTGGATTCGGCACAAGCAGGGGACATTGTGGCGATCGTCGGTATGAAAAATGTCCAGACTGGACATACTATCTGCGATCCTAAGTTCCCGGCAACACTGGAACCAATGGTTTTCCCTGAACCGGTGATTTCGATCGCGGTTGCTCCCAAGAAGAAAGGCACCGATGAGAAGATGGGGGCAGCTCTGAGCAAGATGGTTCAAGAAGATCCCTCCTTCCATGTAGAAACCGATAAGGAAAGCGGTGAAACCATTCTCAAAGGTATGGGCGAACTGCACCTCGACATTAAAGTCGATATCCTAAAGCGGACCCATGGTGTAGAAGTGGAAGTGGGCAAACCCCAGGTTGCCTATCGGGAATCCATTACCAAGCGGCTTGAAGACAGCTACACCCACAAGAAACAGTCGGGAGGTTCCGGTCAGTACGGCAAGATCGATTACGTCATTGAGCCAGGCGAACCGGGTAGCGGCTTCCAGTTTGAATCGAAAGTGACTGGCGGTAACGTTCCCAGGGAATATTGGCCCGCTGTACAAAAAGGGTTTGAAGCCAGCATCGTCAAAGGACCTCTGGCAGGCTACCCCTGCGTAGACTTAAAGGTTACCCTGACGGATGGCGGTTACCACCCGGTAGACTCATCGGCGATCGCCTTCGAGGTTGCTGCTAGAGCTGCCTATCGGCAATCGTTGCCCAAGGCAGGGCCCCAGTTGCTAGAGCCGATCATGAAAGTCGATGTGTTCACCCCCGATGACTACGTGGGGGATGTCATCGGCGACCTGAACCGTCGTCGTGGCATGATCAAATCCCAGGATGCGGCTGCCACAGGAGCACGCATTAAGGCAGATGTGCCTTTGAGCGAGATGTTTGGCTACATCGGAGATCTGCGCACCATGACTTCGGGTCGGGGGCAATTTTCCATGGAGTTCTCGCATTACGCCCCTTGCCCAGCCAATGTGGCAGAAGCTGTCATCAAAGAAGCCAAAGAACGCCAAGCAGCTGCCTAAATATCTGAGCTTGCCTGCTATGCAGGCTCAGCAGGGTAGCTGAGAAAATTCAGGGGGTAGCAGGATTTACATCCTGCTACCCCCTTTTTTACCAATTGCGCCAGCCTCCAGACGCAGCCGTTTTTTCCGCTTCTGGTTGAGATCGCTGTCGCAGCAAGCCATAGTAGTCCTGACTGCTAGACCAGCGATCGATCTCTTTTGCCCGCAACACTGGCACTGGATGAGTCAATTGTGCCGTGTGGGCTTGCTTCAGCAATGCGCCGAGGTCATCATTGCCAATCGCTTCGTAGGCGCGTGCCTGTGCCAAAAACGCATCCAGGTTGAGTTGGTTGGATAAAGTAGGGGAACCTCCCGCCAGCTTCATCAGCACCGAACTCACGGTACGGGCATCTTGCGTCGCCAACAGAGCCGCCCGATCGCAGGTGAACTCAGCACACCGCAACCATTCTAATAACTGCCCCTGCAAGCTTTGTGCCAGTGCACCGCCCAGAGTCGGCAATTGCCCGGCTGCCAGCACTAAAATATTTGCCAAAGTTAAATAAACCCCATGGTCGCACTTGAGGTGACCTAGTTCATGGGCAATTACCGCCTGAATTTCTGCCTCAGTCAATAAATCAATCAGCGATGTATGCAGCACAATAAACGGTTGCTTGCCTCGCATAGCAAACGTGTAGGCATTCGGCACCGGATGCTGCCGTACGTAAAATTGGGGCACTTCCAGATCCAGGGTATGACACGCATCCACTAACAGACGATGCAAATGCGGCAACTGTTGCTCACTGATTTGCACACTGGCAGCAATATTTTCTAAATACAGAAACTTTTCGGCAAGTGGACCTAACAAGTTGCGAACCAGCATATCCAGACCTGGCAATTGCCGGAGGGCAGCCGTAGCCTCCAGATCGAGGGGATGACGGAAGTGATCTGCTTTGAGACCCAGCAAAAGTGTTTTCACAACGAATATTCACGACCTGTGAATACGCAAAGGACAGGAGACTACAAACTTTACCCAACAGACCTCATGGTTTCTCAGATCGGTTGTATCAAGTTCATAGTCTAGAGTCTAACGTTCTCAGCCAAAAGATTACACTGTCACTGCGCGTTTGTAGGCTTCATCCAGCACTTCTGACAAAGTGGGGTGAGCATGAACCAGATGCGCCAGATGAGTCACCGATTGGTGCTGAGCGATCGCATTGGCAGCTTCATGAATCAGATCCGAAGCGTGCAAGCCAAAAATGTGCACGCCCAACACTTCACCCGTATCTTGCCGATAGATGACTTTGGTAATACCATCGGTTTCTCCTTCGGCGATCGCCTTCGAGTTGCCCTTGAAATAAGTCCGTGTGGTTGCCACTTCAAACCCTTCTGCCCGTCCCCGTTCTTGGGCAGCCGGTTCTGTCAACCCAACAAAGGCAATCTCAGGATGGGTAAAGGCAGCCGCCGGAATACTCAGATAATCGACCTGTCGAGGCTTGCCACCGATCGTATCTACCACTGCAATTCCCTGTGCTGAAGCGACATGAGCCAACATCATCTTGCCAGTTGCGTCCCCGATCGCCCACAAATGGGGGATCGGTTCTCCATCTAATACCACCGCCAGATCCTCATTGACGGGAATAAAACCCCGCCGATCTAACTCAATGCCTACCGACTCCAGACCCAAATCTTTCGTCAGAGGAATGCGCCCAGTTGCTACCAGACAAGCATCCACTTCCATTACTTCGACAGGCTCTTTGGTTTTAGCATCCACCAACTCAATCACCACAGGTGAACCGGGAATCACCTTCTGTGCCAGCACACCCACCTTGGTCTCAATGTCACGAGGAGTAATCAGGACTCGCTGCGCCAGTTTAGCAATATCGGGATCAAACCCAGGCATCAACTGATCCAGCGCCTCGATCAAGGTAATTTCACACCCCAACGCCGAGTAGACATCCGAAAACTCCAACCCAATGTAACCACTGCCAATAATCGCGACCCAGGGAGGCAAAGACTCCAGACGGACCCCATCATCACTGGTAAATACCGTTTTGCCATCAATCTCAATCCCCGGTGGCACAAAGGGCACCGAACCGGGAGCCAAGATTATTTCTTGGGCTGTAAGTGTCTTTTCACCCTCTGCAGTGGTAACCGAAATTTTTTGGTTCCCTGCAACTTTTGCCCACCCATGGATCACAACGACTCCCATACGCTTCAGGCTATTCGTCAAATCGTTGCGCAATTTGGTCACGGTATTGGTGGCATGGTCAGAGATTGCCTGACGGTCAAAGTCTACTGCCCCAACCTGGATACCTAGAGTTTTCAGATGATGCGCATTGCGCAATTCCCGCACCCGCCCCGCTGCTGCGAGCAGTGCCTTGGAAGGGATACACCCTCGATTCACACAGGTGCCCCCCATCTCTCCGGCTTCTACAATGGCAGTTTTCAAGCCACTACTGACTGCATGAAGGGCAGCAGCATGACCACCCACTCCAGCACCAATGATGATCAGGTCGTAATCAAATGCCTCAGTCACTCGTGCCTCCCGGTTTCTTATCTTTATCTATTCTCGACTATCCGCACACAGCAGAAAAGGTGCGATCTCAAAACAAAGGGGTTCATTCTCTCATAACGCTTTGGACAGGGTGCCGATTTCATATTTTGTCTCCTGCTGAGGTTACAAGATTGGTTACCAATCTGGGCAAGTTATGCATAGAGAGGAACCCTTATTTTCGAACAAAATTCGTTATGCTGACCTTTTCGAAATGTTCAAACATTTGTTTCTAGATCGCTTTCATGATTAGACGGTGGTGAGGAGCGAGAACCCCCCTTTTGCCAAAAAGGACCTATCTCGTAGAAAATAAAGAGCCTTTAGCAGGGTGGGATCGAGAGTGCTTGAGAAATATTAACAATCTGTCTAAGGCTTGTCATCGAATCATTTTGCCAGTTTCGAGCCATCAGGGTGCGATCGTACGAAATCGGCAGATAGCAGATTGTTGATCTTTTTAGTCTGGAGTCGAAATATGGATCAAAGTCGTCAGCAAGAACGTCACGCTGCAGCCAGAGCCTTTATGGAATCTTTGGATCAACTGCAAATAACCTTGGAACCGCACGAGTCTCAGAGAGAACAAACTGGGCGATCGACGGCTCGAAGGGCAACTCACGGACCTAGCCGCGATCGCGATAAGTTGCCCGGAGCGAGCAAAAGTTCAGGCGTGGATGTTGAGGCGGAATTCGACACAGCTCTGTTTGAGCAGGCGATCGCAGATATTGAGCAGTTTTTACACGCGAAAAATCAGCCTGAGGACTGAGGAACAAAACGTTGAAGACGGAGAGTTTAGATTGTAAATTTTAGATTGCAGATTTTGTAGTAGGGTGGGCAGCAAAGGCGTTCATTCTGCTTTTGCTTCATTTACCTGACAAGCCTTCATGCAGCGGTCAAATTCTCCTCTTAATCGTCCATTTTTCCAGCCTCTAGACCGCATTGCGATCGGGTTAATGCTGATCCTGAGTTTAATGATTGCAGGGGTGCTGATCAGTGGCAGCCATTCGGCTCCCCGCGTACGCAGCTTTAATTGGCAGGATCGGCAGATTGGGGCAGAGGATACGGCTTTTCTACTCAACTTTAGCCGTCCGATGGATCATGCCAGTGTCGAAAATAATCTGCGCATCACGCCCCCCCTACCGGGCAAAATCAGTTGGGCAGGACGGCGAATGGCTTATACATTGGCGGTTCCTGCCCCTTACGGCACCCTCTACCAATTGCAACTGCAAGGTGCACAGGATCGTTTTCTCAAATCGGGTGACGGGCGTGCCACTATCCAACCCTACACAGGGCGGTTTCAAAGCCGCGATCGTGCCTTTGTTTACATTGGTGTCACCGGGGAAGAAGAAGGACGATTGGTGCTGTATAACCTGTCTCAGCAGAAAAAGCAGATTCTGACCCCGAAGAACCTGGTTGTACTGGACTTTAAGCCTTACCCGCTGAGCGATCGCGTCTTATTTGCCGCTACGGAACGCCAGACCCAAGCGCAAGGGTTACTTGAGCAAAAGTTGTATATGGTCACAACTGGAATTGCCGTATATCCACCTGATGCCGCTGATGCGCAACCCTTACCTGTTGGCTGGCCCCCCCACTCGCAAGCCCCGAAACCCGTCGAACCGGGCAGAGTAGAGTTGGTGCTCGATAGTAAAGGATACCAAAATTTGAAATTTGACCTTTCCCCTGACGGGCAAACGATCGTGGTGCAGAGGGTCAACCGGAAAGACCCCGCCGACTTTGGTCCCTGGATACTGAAAGCCGGAGTCGCCCCTCAACCCCTAGAAGGGCAACCCGGCGGCGATTTCTTAATTACCCCTGACAGCAACTCATTGGCGATTTCGCAAGGGCAAGGCTTGGCAATTTTGCCGCTTCAACCTAATGCCGAACCCCTAGATTTTTTGCCCAAGTTTGGCATGGTCTTAACCTTCTCGCGAGACGGTTCAACAGCTGCGATGGTCAAATTCAATACGGACTATACGCGATCGCTGTTTTTGGTGAATAACCAGGGGCTGCAAAAGGAATTGCTCCGAACGACGGGATCAATTCTGAGTGCCCAATTTGATCCCACGAAACAACTGCTTTATTGTCTGCTCACCACTTTGATCCCCGGCGACACTTACCGAGAAGAACCCTACTTAGGCGTCATTCAGTTAAAAACAAGCAAACTAATTCCACTCTTAAAACTGCCTAGTCAGCGAGATATTCAGGTCAGTTTGGCACCCGATGGTTTGGCAATTTTATTTGATCAAACGGTGACCAATTCTCAAGACACTCACAAACCTTTACAAGACAGCACTGGCAAAGAAATTGCCAGCAGTCGCTTGTGGCTCCTCCCCCTGGTTTCTCTAGAAGGGAAGGGGGCTAGTATCCAGCCAGAGTTGCTTCCCCTATCGGGTCTGCATCCCCGCTGGCTGCCGTAAGGTAAGGGGTTGATTGTGTATTATTTGCCCCGTGCCTTATAAAAGGTTTCTAGACTATCGCGATCGCCCACAAATCGCCAGTGCCAGGGTTCGTAGCTCACCCCTTGCTTATTACCTTTGGTAAAGGAAATCTCAAAATTGTAATGGGCTGCATTTGCCTGGAGCCACTTAAAGGCAGCCGTTTTTTCAAACGTCTGGCTCAGGTTTGTCGCCGGAACACTGCCATCGCCGACATCGATCGCATAGCCCGTGTGATGTTCGCTGTATCCTGGCGGAGCACTGACCTCTGCCCGCTTGGTTGCCACCTGCCCTCGCTCAGCCTTGACATCAAAAAAGAGCGACTGTTGGTCTTCCAAAGTCCGAAAACCCGAAATTGGGGTCAGATTCACCCCATCCGCACGCGCTGCGGCTGACATAGTCATATAAGCGTTGGCAGCCGCTTTACGTAGTTTGATACTGCCATCCGGAACAATGGCTTGTAGTTCAGACAGCGGCGCCACGTTGTAGGGATAATGTCCCAGCAATGTCCCATCCGGCGCTGTCGTGGCAGTCGATTGGGGCATAGGAGTGCCCGTTGTAGGACTAGTTGTCGGGTTGGTAACTTGAGATTGGGCTTGTCTGAGTTGCAGCGCCACCCATCCACCCAAAAGGAGCGCGATCGCCCCTACCCCTAGTAACCCCAGCAACAGCATTATGCGCTTGGGCGGAAACCGCGAAGGGGTTTCCACCGATTCTCGCACCGCCACTGGAATTTCCCCTGTGAATAATATGGGCGCTTTGATGGGTTTCGGAGCAACAGTCGGTTGTGGAGCAACAGTTTTATCGAGCTTGGAGTTCTTTTGTTTAGCCCCCTCCGATTGAGAAACCCCTTGGGCAGAAGGTTGCCTATGACCCTCTAAATGAGGAACCTCTTGAGGAGCCTTGGGCTGAGAAGCTTCATTAGACTGCTTGTCGCCTTGTTTTTTTTCAACAGATTTTTGGGACGGTTGTTCGGGCAGACTCGCGTTATCCAAGACTCACTCCTAAACCTCAACAAGCGCTACAGGAAACAGCCCTAAATTACGAATGAGATAGGACGGTTGGGGCAGAGAAATTTCTGGCGAAGGATCTTTCTCTCAATCCAAATTGGATTGCTATCACCATCCTACTGTTACAACTGCAAACCTTACACGCGATTCCACCGAGTGAAAAGTAATATATTACAAAGTTTAAACTAAGCCAAGTCAGTGCCTCTCTGCCATGATGCGAATGTCCAGTTTGCATACCAACCTCATCCAACTTTATCTTCCCCTGATCGGTTGGGCTGGGTTCGGTTGGCTATGCGGTTTTTTGCTCCCCAAAACCGCACCTCTCTACCTGGGTCAGTTTCTTTTTTGGCTCGGGGTTCCGATCGGGATCATTGCTTTTTTGCGACGGGCTGACCTGTCAGGCGCTATCTGGATTGCCCCAGTGACCGCCTGGGTAGCTATTTTATTAGGGGCAGGGCTGGCATGGCTTTACTTGAACCATCTCCCATCACTACCTGGCTCATCTGCACTTCAAGCCAAACCCCGACAAGGCAGTTTCTTACTATCCGCGATGGTGGGCAATACGGGCTATTTGGGCTATCCCGTAACACTGGCATTGGTGGGACAAAAATATTTTGCCTGGGCGTTATTCTATGATTTGCTGGGTAGCGCCTTAGGTGCGTATGGGCTGGGAGTCTTGCTGGCAGCACAATTTGGTGCAGGAGAGCAAAGTCGATGGCGATTAGTGCAGGCAATTCTTAAAAATCCTGCATTGTGGAGCTTTGCGATCGGGTTGCTTTATCGAAATTTGCCTTTGCCTGTCCCTCTAGAACAGGGGTTGCAGGGGTTTGCCTGGAGCACGATTGCCCTTTCTTTAGTTTTGATTGGCATGAGATTAAGCCAACTGACATCTTGGAGCAATTTGCGTCCCTCAGTCATTAGCCTCAGCATCAAGATGATTGGAGTGCCACTACTACTGGGACTGGGACTCCTTTTGCTAGGAGTCAAAGGTGCGCCCCATCTGGTCATTGTGCTTCAAATGGCGATGCCACCTGCCTTTGCCACGCTGGTTCTAGCAGAAGTCTACGACCTCGATCGCGATTTAGCAGTCACAACCTTAGCGATCGGCTCCCTAGGGTTATTGGCAACGCTACCACTCTGGCTGTGGCTCTTTGGCAACACCTGAGCTAACAGCGATGCCCAAGCGCCCTTCATCCCACCCAGCTCACATCTTCGTCCGATCCACTCACAGAAGGCAACGACTTCCGGTCATTGCTGGGCGACTGATTTTTCGACCCTTCAGAACTCGTCATCGATAAGCGCGCTGCTGTTTGTGAGTGCCCCGACTGGCGAAACAGATCCTGTTCAGGCGTTGAGCGTGGCGTCTGAGATCGCTCCACTGAACGACGCTCTGGCTCAATAATTTTCCGCATAAAATACTCGATGGTTTGTTGCTTTACCCAACCACGAGCATTCAAGATTTCGCCAAACCGCATCCCATCCATCATCTTTTGATCGTTCAAAGCGACATCAACCTGGGCTGGTGTCAAAAGACCTGCCTCCACTAAATAGCCACCCAGACGCTTGAAACTGGAAGAGGTAGTTGGAGCTTTAAAGTCACCGCTATTATTTTGCATTGTCGATCTCGAAAAGAACGAATCTACAGGGAATATCAGCTACGACCTCATACTAGCCATGCCTATACAAACGGGAGACACACAGGATTAACAGACCAAACAGAACAAGGGCAGAAGAGCCTTTTTAACCCGCTCTGGATACTTATCCAGAGCAAACCCAAGACATTATTTTTTTTATCGAATAGAAAACTAGTCTTTAGCGGATATCTCCTCAGTATATCAATACATTTACTGAGAGATGCCTGATTAATAGACTTTGGCTGAATAAATACCGCAAATCTACGGACTTTTCTTAACAAAGCATTACAATATTGGCTTGCTCAAATCGACACCCCTTGGACTTGTACTACAAACTCTGGACAACGACTTCCTGAGAGGGCGTCTCATTTGTTAAATCACTGAATGCAAGTCCTGCAACAGCGAATTCAAGCCTAAAGTGAGAAGTCCGAAGTCAAGCCCCCTCTAATGTAGGTAGCCCTAATTAATTAGAAGAAGGAGGTTTGGGGGCTGCGCTCCCAGGCGGGGGATTTTAACCCCCTCCACCCCCAAAAGCATCTTCAATTTAATTTAGTCCAGCTACTTAGTCCTCAAATGTTTTCATCTGCTTGGCATGAGTCGCCGCTAACTCCATTGGATTCGTCTTTTCATAAGGTTCAAATGGCTGATGAATCCAAGGATTATCTGGTAAAAAGTCCACGTAATAATCCGGCTGAATCACAGAACACGCCTTGTACCACAAAACCGCAGTGCGAACTTCGTCAATATAAAACCCGTACTTGCGATCGAGCCAGACCAACGTGCGTTTGAGCGTTATCCCCGAATCGACCAAATCATCAACTAACAACACACGACTCCCCAAATTTGCCGTGGTCATAGTCAAGTCTTGTGCAAAAGTGATAGAACCCCGTACCTGATTATTAATTCCCCCGTAAGAAGAAGTCGCCAAAATCGCCAGGGGCAAATCATAAATCCGCGCCAGAATATCCCCGACACGCAGTCCCCCTTTTGCCAGGCAAATAATTTGGTTGAAATTCCATTGCGATTGATAGACTTGGACGGCAAGTTGTTCAATTTTCTGATGGTAGTCTGACCAGGAAACGTAAAGATCGGACATGGTCTAGTGATAAAGAAATAGGTGAGAGGGGGAAGAAACGAAAGATGGCGGAGTAGAATTACAAATCTGTCACAAGCAAAAGTCCTTTGTATGAGGCAATTTGAAGAGAATCATACAACCGTTCGCTGCGTTTCATACGGATCACCATGAACAATCCTTCTTCTCCTGACCATGCCCCTCAACCAGAATCTCAGAAACTCAGCTTTACAACGAAGCTGGCTTATGGGGCGGGAGATCTCGGAGCTGCAATTACTGCCAATATTCTGGCGTTTTTCCTGCTATTTTTCTTTACCAATGTGGCAGGACTCAACCCAGGCTTGGCAGGAAGTATTCTGATGATTAGCAAAATCTGGGATGCGGTGAACGACCCGATCGTCGGCATGTTGAGTGATCGCACTGAAAGCCGTTGGGGACGCCGCCTGCCTTGGATGTTGTGGGGCGCGATTCCCTTTGGCATATTTTTCTTTTTGCAATGGGTGGTTCCCCATTTCAGCGATAATCCCAATGTAAATCAGTGGGGATTGTTCTGGTATTACGTCGCGATCTCAATCTTTTTCAATACCGCCTATACAGCAGTCAATCTGCCTTATACGGCCCTCACCCCAGAATTAACCCAAGATTACAACGAACGCACCAGCCTCAACAGTTTTCGCTTCACCTTCTCGATTGGTGGCAGCATTCTCTCGTTGATCATCGCCCAGGTCATTTTTGCGGTGATCAAGTCCGATACCGCCCAACAAACTGCCGGAAGCTGCAATTCTAATTCGTTGCAATATCTAGTACTGGGAGCAGTCTGTGCGATCGTGTCGGTTCTGCCGCTCTATTGGTGCGTGTACGGAATACGTCGTCGCGTCATGGCATCAGAACAACGCCGATTAGACAATACCGATCCCTCGGACACTTTATCTTTTTCGGAACAGTTAAAGATCGCTTTTTCTAACCGTCCCTTTGTGTACGTTATCGGCATCTACTTTTGTTCCTGGTTAGCCGTACAAATTACGGCATCGATCATTCCCTATTTTGTCATCAACTGGATGAAATTGGGGGAAGGGGCTTTTATTCAGGTGACACTGGCAGTCCAGGGCACGGCGCTGCTCATGCTGTATGTCTGGAACTGGGTTTGTGAGCGAGTAGGCAAAAAAGCGGTTTACTTTATGGGCATGGGTGTTTGGATTATTGCCCAGGCAGGACTCTTTTTCCTGCAACCAGGTCAGGTCGGACTGATGTATGTTCTGGCTGTCATGGCAGGCGTAGGGGTCTCTACGGCTTATCTAATTCCATGGTCCATGGTACCGGATGTCATTGAGTTAGATGAATTGACCACGGGGCAACGACGAGAAGGCGTTTTCTACGCTTTTATGGTGTTGTTGCAAAAGATGGGATTGGCAGTGGGACTGTTTTTGCTAGGGCAAGGGCTGGCGGTTGCCGGATTCAAGGAGCGAATCCCCTGTCAACCTTTACCCCAACAACCTGAATCAGCATTGACCGCTATTCGGGTAGCGATCGGTCCATTGCCGACGATCGCACTCATTTTGGGTTTAGTACTGGCATACTTCTACCCCATTACCCGTGAAGTTCACGCCGAAATTCTGCTGAAGCTGCGGGAACGGAAACAGGCTCGCACACAAACTGGTAGCTCAGAAAATTAAATTGCAAGCCCGATATCAGCACCAAGCCATCCCTTGACTCATCGGGCATCGGGATAAGGTGTCAGCAACTCGAAGGTTCCCTGTTCTCCCTCTGCACTTTACTAACTTGTTCTAGCGCCACCCATACTCCTTACTACGATGAGTATGGCAGTCTCGATCAGGCAACTCATTGCCCTATTTCTGTTCATCCTGGCAATTTACAGCCGTTTTCATTGCATGACCACACTCAGACCCATCCAACTCATATACTCCTCCACCAAACTATGGCTTACTGCTCCGAAAATTGCTGTATCTTGACGCTGCTGCGAGTCCTCAGTTTTTGTCGCCGCTAGAATCGCTATAATCTAAACATCCTAAGTAAAGTTTTGTAACGTGAATTCAATTAGTCTGGAACAAATTTCAGTTCAGCTTGAGAGCGAAAGCACCCGCGATCGCATGGTGGCATTGGCGTCGTTGCGTAATGTGCCTGCTGAGCAAGCATTTCCACTCATTAAGAAAGTGCTGAATGATCAGAGTTTACAAATTCGCTCGATGGCTGTGTTTGCTTTGGGAATCAAGCAAACCAATGAGTCCTACCCCCTTTTAGTCCAGCTCCTAGAGACAGAAGCCGACTATGGCATCCGGGCAGATGCTGCCGGTGCCCTAGGCTATCTGGAGGACCCCAGAGCCTTTGAGCCACTCGTCCGCGCCTTTTATGAGGACACGGATTGGCTGGTGCGGTTTAGTGCTGCCGTTTCTCTCGGCAATTTGAAAGATCCTCGCGCTCACAATTTGTTGATTGAGGCGTTGGATAGCCAAGAAGTCATTCTACAGCAGGCAGCCATCGCCGCCCTGGGCGAAATCAAAGACTTGGACGCGATCGACCATATCTTACGCTTTGCCCAGTCCGAAGATTGGCTGATTCGGCAACGGCTGGCGGAAGCACTCGGCAACTTACCCAGTCCCAAAAGCATTTCTGCAGTGAAATATCTGGCAAAAGATAGCCATCCTCAGGTTGCCCAAGCAGCCACGAGAGCACTTCAGAAACTAACAGCAGAGCCATCTGAACAGTGAAAGAGGGGTAATGCATTAGAAAAAGAAAGGAGATGAAGAAAAAGCAGCCCGCTCATTTCATCTCTTTACTTTTCCTCACTCCTCTACCCATCTACCCCTTTCCCCTCACTTCAAGTTGATAAACATCCCACCCCGCTGCACCCCAGCCTGACTGCCATAACTGGTGAGTGTCAGCGATCGCATATGGCTTAACAGCGGCTTGCCCGCCAACTCCACCACTTTCAGCAGAGGCAAGCGCTGTTCTAACAACGGCTGACTGCTCAACCAATCCAGATAGAGGTAGCCGTTGTTGGGCTGGAGTAAAGCGCCCCGCGCTTGGTTAAACTGCGGATTTTTCACCAGCGACGCTTGCGGTGCGCTGAGTGCCTGATCCATCGCTTCGACAGAGGATGTGAAAATTTCGTATTTGCCCACCGACGCATGAACCCCGCGAATCTCTGCCTGCAAGGTCACTGCTGCCGGTTTGCCTTTAGGCGTTGGACTGGACGCAGTTGAAAGCCGAGTCCAGATAGAAACCGCCTGGTCACCCAACTGCACCGAACCAATGCTAAGTCCTTGTTTGCGGGCAATCTCATCCAGACGCTCAATGCCTTGACGAGAACCAGCGGAGTTCGATCTCTCAGCTACAAAGATCCAATCACTGTCATTTGCTAACCCTCGAACAGTGCCATCTGCCTTGTTTGCAACTGCCACTGGCAATACCCCGAGTGCATACTCCCCTTTCACCCAGTGAAAAACATCTTCTGTCAACTGAATGCCCCAATCCGCCTGAAGAGTGGCTAGCGATTGGTTCACCAGTTGCGACACCACATCATAGCCAGACAAACTCGCTGTCAAACCCTTCCAGAGTTGGTCCAAGTTTTTACCCGAAGCCGAAAATGGACTTGTGCTGGGTAAATATTGCAACGCTTCGACGGGCTGCGTCAGGGGCGGAATCACCGCACTCTCTGACTGCCCCAACGCAGTTAGAAAAGCGGTTTCAGCCAATAAGCCCTGAGGCGTAATTCCTAAGGACACGGCGAGACTTTCGTAAGTCGGAGCCGTTGTGTCGCCAACAGGTTGCTTCGTCACCGAAAGAACGGCCGGTTTGCCTAACCAATCTGCCAGCTTCGGCAAATTTACGAAAGTCACCCCAATGCTTCTCTGACTCAGGCTTTGTAGCGTGCGCTGATAGAGACGAGAATGATTCAAATTTAAGTCTTCTGCCTGGACGTTGTTAATCGCTTCTCGCAGAACTCTGGGATGATTGGCAAACAGAATAAAGCGATCGCCGACTGCCGCCGTGGCAAGTGAAGAGACAGAAATCGGAGGATTCAGCGGTTGGCGGTTGGCTTTGTTTAAGCGGGAAGCCGCTTTTGAAGGCAACTCCAGCTTATCGGTATAAATGAGCTTAACGCCCTTGTATTGCTCAAACACCAGATCGCTGCCAGTAAGTGCTCGTTTTTGCCAAAACAGTTGCAGAAACTCACGCGATCGTTCGACATCTTGACTGGCAAAAGCCACTAGATAGCCCGGTTGTCGCCCATTTTTTTCATCGCGATCAATATCCAGGGTGGTCAGCGCCAGAGTAATTTCTTCCCCTAACCAGGGCTGAATATCGCGTTGATAGTCTAATCCTGTATTTGCCAGCAAAGTTTGCTTAAATTGCTCCAATTCAGCTCTCGCTTGCCTGCGTTGGGCGGGTGGTGCGGCAAGCTGCCGAAAAGCCTGCAAACGGTCGGGACTAACCAACAGCGACACCATCAAAGGCGCTTGCTTGGAGACAAACATTGCCGCCGCAGGGCTAGTAGACTTCGCACCCCGCAACAGGTTCAACGGGTTTTGGGCGGTCAGCCAAAAGAAACCAACGGCTCCCACCATCACCATTGCCAGAACAAACGTTCCCAAAAGATAGAAAAACGATCGCAGCTTCATGTTGACGTTCAGAGGCTCTGCACGAGCTATCCCACGAAAAAGAATCCAAGCTTCATTATTTCAGTATGGGGGGCTTTGGCAACACCGAATCCGGTTTCATTCCTGCCAGCATTGGGGGCGGAATCTCTGGCTTGCATGGTATAATCGATAGTCCTAGTCCCAGGAATTTGGGCAAAGTCATCTGATAGCGGAGTCGATCTGTTTTTTAATTCACAGGAGCATATTTCCCAGGCATGATCAAATTGCGATTAAAGCGATACGGCAAAAAGCGCGAGGCAAGCTACCGCATTGTAGCGATGAATAGTCGCGATCGTCGGGATGGTCGTCCTCTCGAAGAGCTAGGTTTCTACAATCCCAGAACGGATGAAGTTCGGTTAGAAGCTGAGGCAATTAACCGCAGACTCGAGCAAGGAGCACAGCCAACGGACACCGTGCGTCGTATTCTAGAGAAAGCAAATATCCTACAACAACGGGTCCGTGCCTGAATTATCCGTTCCTTCTACCGCTTCGAAATTTCCTGAATCACCAGATTACGTTGGACTGATACGTTTTCTGGTCGAACCTTTTTTAGAACTGCCAGAATCACTCAAAGTGGACTGCGAGATCTCTCCAGGACGACTGCGGGTCTGGGTGCGGATCGCTTTTGAGGGTTCAGATAAAGGTCGGGTATTTGGTCGAGGAGGGCGCAATATTCAAGCAATTCGAGCAGTTTTAGAAGCGGTGGCTCAAGCTGCTGGCTATTCTGCTCATCTAGATATTTATGGTAGCCATACGCAAGGGCGTGAGGATGGAGGCGAGCGAGAAACTTCTGCCGATCGTCCTCCCTCTCGCCGTGCTTTACCCAATAAATCAGCTCCTAAGCCTCGCCCTCGTTAGAATAAAGCTAATGAGCCGTTTCTCCATTCATACATGCCTGAAGCACTGACCATTCAATTGCCAGGTGTAGAGAGTGCTATTGCGCTGGCAGGTTACCAAGAAGAGAATCTCAAAACACTGGGGCAGCAGACTGGTGCCCATTTGGTCTTGAGAGGGCAAGAGCTTCTGGTTTCTGGCACAATGCAGCAAATTGCCCTGTGTGAGCAACTCGTGCGATCGCTGGAAGATCTTTGGGGGCGAGGCAAGAGTATTTCAGGGGTCGATATTCTGGCAAGTCGTCATGCGATCGATACACAACAGCAGGACGAACTCAAGGATCTACACGAAGACCTCCTAGCGCGAACCCGGCGCGGAGAGGAAGTGCGCGCCAAAACATTACGGCAACGACAATATGTGCAAGCCGTTCGTACCCACGATCTCACCTTCTGCATTGGACCCGCTGGCACCGGCAAGACTTTTTTAGCCGCAGTCTTAGCAGTTCAGGCACTTTTAGCGAACCAGTATGAACGATTAATTTTGACCCGTCCTGCCGTAGAAGCAGGGGAAAGGCTAGGGTTTTTGCCTGGAGATTTGCAGCAAAAGGTCAATCCCTACCTAAGACCGCTCTATGATGCGCTTTACGAATTCATTGAACCGGAAAAAATTGCCGGCTTGATGGAGCGCGGCATTATTGAGGTGGCACCGATCGCCTACATGCGTGGACGCACCCTCAGTCATGCATTTATCATTTTGGACGAAGCTCAAAATACGACTCCTGCCCAGATGAAAATGATTCTGACGCGCTTGGGGTTTCGCTCGCGCATGGTAGTTACGGGCGATTTGACCCAAACTGACCTGCCCGATCATCAATCTTCTGGACTGGCAATGGCGCAAAAAGTGCTGAGATCGTTGGAGGGCATCGCTTTCTGCCAACTGTCAAAAGCCGATGTTGTCCGCCATGCTCTGGTACAGCGAATTGTTGCTGCCTACGAAAATTACGAAAAAACCTAGAAGATTTTTGGCTCGGTATCATCGTATCCTTTACAATTCTTGCTTTTTTGTCACAATTAATCAGTAGATTGCTGCCAAAAAGTTGTTTTTTGTAAAGTGAGAATCATAGAGAGGAGTGTTGCGCGTGAATGCTGCCGAGCAAGCTACCAACCTTGAACTTGCCAGCAAAATTGCCACTGTGGTGAACCTCTTCAAGGCAGACTTTCCGGATGCCAGAGTGGATCTGAAGCCATGGGCAAATGATCCCGATACCCGTGAGCTAGTCGATCCCAACTCGATCGACATTAGCTTCAACTTTCCTGGCAGGAGCAGACTTTTTCAGAGCCGCTGTATTCTGATTTTGATCCGATTCCACCGAGATACTTTATCCAACGCCCATCGAGCAGTTGGTATGGAGGTTGCCGGATTCGACCATCAGGGCAAACAGTGGTGGTTATCGACGATCGGCGATTGGAACTTTGAGGGCGCCACTCAACCAACCCCGGAAGTCAGCCATCAGTTAAAACACTTCTGTCAACAAGTTCTACAGATTTTTAACCACGGTGACAAATCGAACACTCAATAATTCTTTGATTACCCGATATTTCAGATTGTTGCGACTCCAGGGTACTCTGATTTATGCGGTAACCGTCCGTAGTAGAGTGAAAAGCAATTAGCTGTATGAGTTGAAGATTGATAACAAAAGGGAAAGACACTCATGATTCAGCGTGGCTCTAAAGTCCGTATCCTTCGTAAAGAATCCTTCTGGTTTCAAGACATCGGCACTGTTGCCTCTATTGACCAGAGTGGCATTAAATATCCAGTGATTGTCCGGTTTGATCAGGTTAACTACAACGGCTTCAGTGGCAACGCTTCTGGAGTCAATACAAATAATTTTGCCGAGAGTGAACTCGTCGAAGTTGCACCTCCGGCTGCCAAGAAGAAGTAAAAGTATTTGTTAAGCAAAAGAGATTGAAAACCCTGTTTTCTCAATCTCTTTGCTTTTTCAGTTCATGAATTCTTTTCGGCTCAACCAAGCGAAGAAGCTTATCTTCGCTAACGTAAGATCAGGGTAAGTACAGATGATTTGATCTCTGTAGCTTACCCAATTTTTTTACCTCAATTCCGTGCCTGAACTGCCAGAAGTTGAAACTGTGAGACGGGGTCTGGAGCAATTGACCCTACATCAACCCTGCTTAGGGGGAGAGGTCTTGCTAGACCGGACGATCGCCTACCCGGCTTTGCCTGCAGAGTTTCTTGCTAGCTTGCAAAACACTCAGATTTTGACCTGGCATCGGCGAGGGAAGTACTTGTTGGCGGAGTTGAGTCAGGAGTCAGGAGTCAGGAGTCAGGCGCGAGAAGCCGGGAAAACCTCAGTGTTGGAAACTGTCAAAAGCCACAATCCAAAATCCTCTAGCAAAGCGGTGCAGAGCACTATCCCAAATCCAAGTCACGTAGACTTCGCGGGCTGGTTGGGGGTACATTTACGCATGACAGGACAGTTGCGATGGCTCGATCGCACCACTGCCTTGACCAAACATACGCGCGTGCGCCTGTTTTTTCCAGGTAATTGGGAATTGCGGTACGTGGATCAACGCACCTTTGGGCGGATGTGGTGGGTGCCTCCTGATCGATCGCCTGAAAGCATCATCACAGGCTTGCAAACCATGGGTCCAGAACCCTTTTCGGATGCTTTTTCAGTGTCGTATTTGGTTCAGCAGTTGCGCGATCGGCAACGTCCCATTAAGAATGCATTACTCGATCAAGCTCTCGTGGCAGGGGTAGGAAATATTTACGCGGATGAAGCCCTATTTCTCAGCCACATTAGACCAGAAACTTTGTGCGCCCATCTCACCCGCAAGCAAATTGAGCAGTTGAGATCGTCGCTGATTCAGGTGTTGCAAACCAGTATTGAGGTTGGCGGCACCACATTCAGCACTTTTTTGAATGTGCGTGGGGTAAATGGCAACTACAGTGGCGCAGCACTGGTCTATGGGCGTGACGGCGAAGCCTGCGCTGTTTGCAGCGCTATCATCCAACGGCTAAAGCTGGCGGGGCGTTCTGCCCACTTTTGTCCCCAGTGTCAGCGCTAGTGATGCCATTTTGGATTTTTGGATTGGCGATATTGGATGAGCGTGAAACCTGACCATGTCCCAGAAAAGCGAAAATGACCACCATTGACATTGATATAACCATTGACATTGATATATAGGTAAGGGTAAGGAGCTTGAGCACCTTGTTACTGAGTGCCATGTGGACTGCACTGGTTACAGCACGGTTTCTATCACAACTGTCGAATAATCTTTATCTCATACTTCACCCTGACTCCCCTGGCCCGTCTTACAATGCAGGATAGAGACTTTAACCGTGAGGAGTTGGGAGCAACCTATGGCAGTCAAACGAGGCGATATTGTAAAGGCAGTGCGGGCAAAGCTGGAAAATAGCCTGGAAGCCAAAGCCAGTGACGATCGCTTCCCGTCCTATCTGTTTGAGACCAAAGGCGAAGTGGTCGATTTGCGAGGCGATTACGCATTCGTGAAGTTTGGTCATGTGCCCACTCCCAATATCTGGCTCCGGATTGATCAATTGGAACCGTTTGAGTAGACCGTTGTTCGGAATTTGCTTTGGGCGTATGGCTGACCGCGATCGCCCAAAGCAAACTGCCAATTCGCGAGCAGCGAATCATTAAGTGTAGAGTGGCGTATGCTTTCCCCTTCTAAGCTTCCCTCTTGTCCATCTTCCCGTGTTGCTGTAATTGGTTCGGGCAATGTGGGCAGTACACTGGCGCAGCGATTGGCAGAAAAAAATATTGCCGATGTGGTGTTGCTGGATGTGATTGCGGGGCGACCGCAAGGTCTGGCGCTAGATTTGCTGGAAGCGCGCGGGGTTGAGCGCCACAATCGCCAGATTCTTGGCACCAATAATTATGCGGATACGATTAACTCAGATGTGATTGTGATTACGGCAGGGGTGCCCCGCAAACCGGGTATGAGCCGCGATGACCTGCTGAAGATCAATGCCAAAATTGTTACCGATGTGATGCGCCAGGCGATCGCCCATTCACCTCATGCGGTAGTGATTGTGGTGACGAATCCGCTGGATGTGATGACTTATTTAGCATGGCAGGTGAGTGGATTGCCCGCTCATCAGGTTATGGGCATGGCAGGCGTGTTGGACTCTGCCCGCTTCCAAACCTTTGTGGCAATGGAGTTGGGAGTTTCGATCGCTGATATCAATGCAACGGTGATGGGTGGACATGGCGATTTGATGGTGCCTTTACCGCGCTACACCACGGTGAGTGGCATCCCGATTACGGAATTGATGGATCGCACCACGATCGAACGACTAGTGGAGCGAACCCGCAATGGCGGTGCCGAGATTGTGGAACTGATGCAAACGGGCAGCGCTTACTTTGCCCCCGCTTCTTCAGTTGCGCTGATGGTGGAATCGATTTTGTTTAATCAGGTGCGCCTGTTGCCTGTGGCTGCTTATCTTCAGGGGCAATATGGCTTGAAAGATATTTTTGTTGGGGTGCCCTGTCGGTTGGGCTGTCGAGGTGTGGAGACGGTGTTGGAAATTCAGCTCTCTGATTCAGAATTGGCGGATTTGCACGCTTCAGCACGATCGGTGAGGCAAAACATCGATCGGGCACAGCAATTGCTGGCAGAGACAAACGCTAACGTATAGCGGATGATGCCCTAAGTTCCAGAATTTTATCGTTAAGTCTCTAATTCCTAATGTGAAGCAGCAAGAATCCGCAACAGCCAGTGGGCTAACAATTCAAATGCAACAGAGGTTTGAGAGTTACTGGTGCTGAGTCCGAAATTATCTGCCGCCACTGATTTGAGCCATTAGATTGCTTTCAGCTATCGGCTGGGATAGGGTTCTTTGCAAACTTGGTAGTGTCAAAAATTAAATCTTTGAGGTTATCTGTGAGGCGATTCACTAGGCTCAAATGAGCGCAGCAGCATTCTTGAGATTTAGAAATTGGGTCTATGCAAAAAATTTTCCAGCATTGCGGTAAAAAGATTTCTGTTGTGGGAAGTACAGGCTCTGGGAAAACAACCTTAGCGCGACAAATCGCTCAGCAATTGCAGATTCCTCACATCGAGCTAGACGCCATACACTGGGAGCCAAATTGGACAACCACTCCGTCTCAAGTATTTCGGGATCGCGTAACCGAGGCTTTGAGTGGCGCTTGCTGGGTTGTGGATGGCAACTACAGTGCAGTTCGTGACATCGTTTGGAGTCAAGCTGAGACAGTCGTGTTTCTGGATTACTCTTTCTGGCTAATTATGAGACGACTCTTGCGACGAACATTGCTGCGATCGCTAAAGCAGGAAGAACTTTGGAACGGCAATCGTGAAAGTATCAAAAAATCGTTCTTCAGTCAGGAATCTATCTTGTTATGGATGTTACAAACTTATCAACAAAACCGTAAAAAGTATCCCCGATTATTTCAGCAACCGGAGTACGCACACCTACCTATCTGTTGTACATTTACAATCCCCCACAATGGCAGAGAAATGGTTGTGCCGTTGTTGCGTATGAGCTGGGTAATAAAGTAGGTGCCACTTATAATTCCAGGTCTTCGGTAATTGGACATGCACAATCGCTTTAATACAATCGTTTTAATACAAATATTAATGAGGATACCCAACGGAGAGGTACGTTTGCTTATCAGTCATGCACCCTGAACAATAAAGGAGCGATCGTACTGAATTGCACTAAGAGGAAAGTCGCAATGAGAAAAGTGGCAGTGTTTGGTAATGCTGGAGGTGGTAAATCAACTCTGAGCAAGAAGCTATCAGAAATTACTGGATTACCACTTTACAATTTGGACAAGCTTCAATATCTATCAGAAGGTATCGAAGCTTCTCAGGAAGACTACAAGCGCGCTCATGAGAAAATTTTGATCACTGATCAATGGATTATTGACGGATTCGGTTGCATGGAGACCCTTTGGGCTCGGCTAAATGAGGCAGATACGTTAGTTTTTGTCGATTTACCGCTATCTGTGCATTTCTGGCTAGTCACTAAACGATTAGTTACAGGTCACTTTAAATTGCCAGAAGGCTGGCCAGACAAGAGTCCCATTCTGAAGAGTTCGCTGAGGAGCTACCAGGTGCTTTGGTTATGCCACAAGCATTTAACGCCAAAATATCGTTCGTATATTGAACAGGCTCAAAGCGCCAAAAGGGTTCACCATATTCGGTCAATTGGACAGATTTTACAGTTTTTGGAACTCATTAAGAATGAGACTTATTCTAATCGTGAAGATGGTGAATCTGCCTAATAACCTGGCTAAAGCAGACTGGTAAAGCTTTCTTCTCCACATTGCCGATCGCGAAGACTATTGATTTGAGCACGATGACATTGTGCGATCGCTCAATGAATATTGGACGACGTCATCCTGAGGCTGAAGGAGCCGCAACGTCTCCCAAAAATAGCAGAATCGCTGATTTGAGTACGAATCAACCGTCATACGGTTCTTGAGATGACTCCACCGTATCGAGTAAACCACTTTGCTGCACAAGCCGAGGATAGACCAGCAAAAAGAACCCCATCCAGAACGTCAAAGGCGTGCCCACTATCAGCGTCAGTAGCCAATTGTTGAACAAGAACCAACTCCCCCCCGTCAGCGAGACTCCTGTAAATAAAATTGACCAGGGCTGACACCACCAGGGTTTGTAGTCCCAGACATTCGGTTGAGATCTGCTTTCATCGTGATCCATGATTTTGCTCCATCTTGATCATCCACACCTTAGGAGATTTCTGAGAGAAGATTTACCGCGTGGTTGAACGTTGGGTAGATTTTTTCCTAAAAATAAATCTTCTTAGTTATTCACCCAGCAACCTTGGTTTATACAGATCTGATACCAATTTAAATTGAGAATATGACACTTAGGAGATCTCCCTAAATCCTCCTTAAAAAGGGGGACTTCAAGACTGGCTTGGGTTTCCCCCCTTTTTTCTAGCGCAGCGGCGCATTAGCGCGGGGGCTAGGGGGGATCTAGATCTGTCGCAAACACAAATCAAATTGGTATGACCATAACAGCTTGATTGCGTAACAGGTGTTAGGCAACACCGTAACGTATGATTCAAGTTGATCTCGGTGCGTTAGTGTAGCCATGCCGTTAGGCTTTACAGCACTCTACGCACTCATATCAGGTCTTGTATGCCAGGTTAATAGATTGTGCGTCACAAAGCCGTCATTCGCCTGACGATCGAACTCGATCAAAACTGGCGCTCGTCCGTGCCAGGGTGGTTATTCGCAATGTATCCCTGACCCTTTAAAGACGAGCAGCAACATCTAACCAAAGATTCAGACTGGAAGGCAGGCGATCGTTCAACCGCAGTCCCACATTGGGAGTCGAAAACGACTGGGCATAGGCTGAAGACAGGAAAGGACGATAGGTTTCAGCCGCGGGAGTTTGTTGTTGAACCCATGCCAGCGTAACTCCCTGGAGCAACTGACGCAGCGCTGCGACCTCGTTCCCTCGCCGTTCCTGAGTGAGATTTCCAATCGACATTACTCCACTAGAACTGTTGGGATCAGCCACACTCAGATGGGTTGCCCCGATCGCTGTTAACAAATACTTGTGCGACGACAATTGATTAAAAGGTTGCAGCTGATGGTTCAACACAGGCGTCAGCGAGTCTTCCGTCGCTGCCAGGATCAACGTTGGTATGGCAACCTGACGCAAACCATTTTCGCCAAACAGACTGCCCACCATCGGGTTCAGGGCGATCGCCTGCACCACTCGGCGATCGCGCAAGTTTACCTGTTTGCCTGGTAGGTCTTTGGCAGCACATTGCAACCAGTCTGCCGGAGCCTGCTTCAACAGATTAGGCTTCTGACAAAATTGGCGCAGTGCGTCCAGATCCAACGCTCCACCTGCCAGCGCCAGTGCCGTATACCCGCCTAACGAGTGTCCAATGACACTCACCTGTTCCGTGTTCAATTTGCCTTGCAACGCCCCCGGTTGACGGTTTAGCTCGGCGAATTGATCGAGCAAAAAGCGAACATCTTGAGGACGATCAAGAAACTCGCTGGCAGGCAACAGCTGTCCGGGTTGGGTCGGCAAGGAAGAATATTGGGCAAAGGTGGGATGTTCGATCGCCGCGACTGTGAACCCATAAGATGCCAGGTGCCGTGCCAGGTATGCCAACACTGTACGATTTGCCTCTAATCCTGGTGAAATCACCACCAGTGGACCCTGTGATTTTTCTGCCCAGTAGACATCAACTGGCAAACTGCGATGCCGCTGTGAGTCTTGCAAAACCAAAGTTTGCTGCTGCACCCTTTGAGCACCGGGAGCCGTGGGATCAAACGCTGCCTGAAAGGGAGGACTGTCTACCTCTAATTCCTGCGCCAGCACAGGACCCAATGCCTGGGTCTTGAGATAGGGGACATTGACCTGAGAGGCTGCCGCGATCGCTTCAGTGACATCGATAGTGACAGTTTCGGTAGGAATCGATCGCAACACCCCGATCGCATCCAACCCATTAAACTGGCGAGCTGCCAGCCATAGCCCTGCCTGCAATTGCTCGATCGTTAATCCCGGTGCCACACGCTGCAATGATTGCCAGAGTTTCTTGCCAGAAGGTGATTGCAGCACTTGCCCCAGTGCTTTCTCGCCGACTTCGGCATCGACCTGGAGGCGCTTGTTCAAAAAACGCCGGACTTCTGGCTTCAACAAAGGAGTATAAAACTTTAAAGACGGTGAAATTTCTCCGGTTTCAGCAAAGTGTTCCAGATCTGCTACACTGACTGTTTGCTCAAATGGACCTGCGCGCAAAATCACCCGTTCTGCTGCCCCACTGGGGGTTGCGATCCCGACCACGATGCCTATGGTGCCCACTGCATGGACGATCGCTGCCCATCCTGGCCAGAGCAATGGTCTGAATCGGGTTCGCCTTGTCTTCTGAAATTTCAACGGGGATGCTCCAATTTGCAATCGAAGGGGATTGACAGAAATGAATGGACAAGAGACGGTTGTCCCTGAACTCAGCAACAGCAACTCATCGGCATTTTAGCCTGCAAAGTCTTGGCTAACGAGCCGGACGCTCCGTCTCTCGTCTCAAATCGGTGTCTAAATTCCAATTCCAGTATTGAGATAGAAGCAATCTGGCGGGCGTTGTTCCCAGTTAGGAGTACCATAGCTCAAGGGATTCGCCTTCAATTTAGGCGAATTCGAGCCAAAAGGTCAGGATTGTTGCGTTTTTGCCGATCGTAACCTTGCTAAAAAACTTGGCTGGCTGAGTAGAGTTGTTCTACGCTAAAACTTTCACCTAAAAAGAGTTCTAGCACGATCGGCAAAATTTGATTTTTTACCTTTGTTTTAAGAACATCGCCTTTTCCTAACTATCCTTAATTTTGTAGGCTAAAAACGAGAGATATCTTCGCGAATCGGCTGGGTATCCCTACTAAAATCTGGATAAATGGAAATTCTAAGACGGACGGCGATGCCTTTTTTCTCGCCACTCTTTTTTCTCGCTACTGTTTTTTATCGCCACTGTGCCCCTGCATCGTCCAGCTTGGACTAAACACCCTCGATGAGCAATTCCACTTCCGTTTTGGAAGACTTGTTGAAAGCCCTGTTGGACAAAACACCGGGCGGTCTATCCGTGCGACCTCAGCTTTACTTCAAGTCCTCTTTGACGGCGCTTTCCCATGCTATGGAGGATCAGGTGCTGGCAGGAACCGATCAACCCTTGGTGATTGCTAATTTTCAGCGAGAACGATTTTATCGGCAAGAAGCCCACCGCTATCTGCGAATTTCCCAACACACGGATCAAGTGTATGTTCTGGCAGCTCCAGAGTCGGAGTTTACCCATCGCTCGGATCACTACGAGACGATCGCCTTCGACCCCGAGGATATGCTGAGCCAGGAGTGGCATCTGATTGTGATTGGTCATCACTATGCTACCTGTCTCATTTGTCGAGAGCGGCAGGGTGTGGATGCAGCCCCACCGGAACTGCTGGCAATGGATCAATCCCGACGATTTGAAGGCATCTGGACCTTCGATCGTCAAGCGGCTTGTGTCTCTGCCGATCTCTTATTGCAACGCATTCTGTCCTATCGACCAGAACTGGCAGAGAAGATCGAACGGGCGCGATCAGAATTTTTGACCCACGATCGGGCAGCCAGCTTTTATAACGTCGATCCGGCTCCCTTTGCTGAACGGTTGGTCACCTACCTGCAAGCCGGACAGTACAAACTGCTTAAAGCCTATCGTTCGATCTCAGCTCAGGAACGCAAAGAACGCCTGGTCAACTCGATTACGGTTGCCATCCGTAAATCGCTCAACTCGGAAGAAATCTTCAAAGTGGCAGTGCAAGAATTAGGGCAGGCTTTGGGTGTCTGTCGCTGTTTGGTATATCGCTGCAAAGCCAACGATGCCAGTGCTCTGATTCAACACGAGTTTTTGGGAACCTATGCTACTGCCCTGCCTTCGCTAGTGGGGCAAACCTGGTTGCTTCAGGACAATTGCCTCTTTCAGGAAGTGGTGCAAAAACAAGGCGGAGTTTTTATCAACGATACGCAGAGCGATCCCCGCATCACAGCTCATACACGCAAGGCAAAAGCGCTACGAGACCTGACCAATCGTTGGAGCATTACCTCCTGGTTGATGATCCCCGTGCTCAATCAGGGACGTTTATTGGGCATTGTTGAACTGCATCATTGTGGTGCTGTCCCCCACGAATGGGCAGAAGATGAGCGTGCATTGGTAGACGCGATCGCCACCCAAATTGGTACTGCTCTGATCCAGGCAGAAGCCTACGCTAACCTGGAAGATCTGAACCAACAATTGGAAGCGTTGGATCTAACCCGCAGCAACCTGATTGCCATCACCGGGCACGAGTTGCGCACCCCCCTATCCACCATCCAGGTCTGTCTGGAGAGTCTCTCCAGCGAACCAGATATGCCTCCAGAACTACGCCAGGTGATGCTCAGTTCTGCCATGGAAGATGCCGAGCGGATGCGGAAACTGATCCAGGACTTCCTTACCCTGTCACGTCTAGAAAGTGGACGGGTAGAGTGGCGATTGGAAGCGCTCCCCTTAGAGGAATGTGTAGAACTGGCGCTCAGTAGTATTCGCACTCGTCCCACCGAAAAGACTCTACCTCGCATCACCACCCAACTGCCTGCCGAACTGCCTCTCATCTTTGCCGATGGCGAATGGCTGGTAGAAGTACTCTCTAAACTGCTGGACAATGCCTGCAAGTTCACAGAATCTCAGGGTGAAGTGACGATTAAGGCAGAACGTAATGGTGGGCAAATGCTAGAGGTCACTGTGGCGGATACGGGACGGGGGATTGAACCCAAACGGCTAGAAGTCGTTTTCGATCGCTTCTACCAGGAAGAAGGGGCACTTCGCCGTACCGCGGGCGGCACTGGGTTGGGGCTTGCCATTTGTCGCCAAATTGTCAATGGGCTAGGCGGACAAATCTGGGCAGATTCGGGTGGCAAAGACCAGGGTAGCCAGTTTCATTTCACGGTCCCGGTCGTGCCGAAAGAAAAGGTATCCTCTGGTAAAAAGCGGAAGTGAAGGGAATGTGTCCAGGGGGAGGGCAATGCAGGAGAAAAGCCGGATTTTGTCTGACTTTTTTCTCAAAACCGTCCGATCTTTAAACCATCGAGTCAGGATCTGTGATACTGATTCCGCGCCCTAAATTAACATCTAGTTGCCAATTGCTAACAACTGTTACAGTTCCCTCAAAAGTCGAGAAATGGGTACATGGGGAGTGATAGGATTCCTCCAAAAGATTGAGAGAGAAATCCATGTCAGAAACGCTTAGTGGACAACCCCCTATCTTTGGTGGCAGCACAGGCGGCTTGCTTAGCAAAGCCGATGTTGAAGAGAAGTATGCCATTACCTGGACTAGCCCCAAAGAACAGGTGTTTGAGATGCCGACAGGTGGTGCTGCGGTGATGAGATCTGGGGAAAACCTACTGTACCTTGCTCGTAAGGAATATGGAATTGCTCTCGGTGGGCAGCTCCGCAAATTTAAGATCACAGATTACAAAATCTATCGGGTTTATCCCAATGGCGAGGTTGAGTACCTGCATCCCAAAGATGGCGTATTCCCTGAAAAGGTGAATGAAGGTCGGGTAGCAGTAGGTACGATTGCTCGGAGCATTGGCGAAAACCCAGAGCCAGCTAAACTCAAGTTCAGCGGCAAAGCTCCTTACGACGCTTAGTCTGGATTGGTTGACAAAGTTTGCAGCGATCGTGCTGATGTATTTCATTAGTGCGATCGCTAAGCGGATTTCCTTGTCGAAATTTCAGCTTTCAGTTCTCGGGTTTTGTCAATCAACCAGAGTTCGGTTCGGCTTGTCAAACAGCAAACAATCAGTGGCTTTTGTTGGTTGAGTTCTTTAAAAAGCTAAGCGTTTTATCTTTAGTTTGGTTTTTTCTACAGCTCAACTAGCCTCTGTTTGGAGTGATCTTGATGACAAGTTGCTAATAATTTTCCTCAATCAATCCTCTTATAGGGCGAAACAATCGTTGGCGCAACCGCCGATCCTTGTTCCGCCCTTATTTGTGAAAAAAATCCTGTAGAGGTCAGCGGGTGCTTCTATGAGATTTTTGATATCTTGCTAAGTTTTCTTTTCTGGGGTTAGGCTCTCTTTGGATAGCTGGCAATGGTCTTCTGTGGCTTGGCAACAGGGCTGTTCACGAGCGGACGGAACGGGATCGTATCCACCGGGATGAAACGGATGGCAGCGCGAGATGCGACGAATGGCTAACCATCCTCCTTGCCAGATCCCAAAACGCTCGATCGCCTCGATCGCATACACAGAACAAGTTGGCTGGAATCGACAAGCGGGTGGCAGCAAAGGGGATAGCAGCGCTTTGTAAAGGCGCAGTAGCCAGAGAACAAGGGTTTTCATGAGGTGAAGGAAGTGGGCAATAGACTTTGAGCTGGACAAAAGATTTTGGACTGTGGACTCAAAAGTGCCTATCAGAGCCGATCCAAACCTCATGTCTTCAGAGTAATTTTCAGACGAATCAGCTGATTACAGGTGGATGAGTAGATGGGTGAATGAGTAGATGAGTCTTGACTTACGCAGGTGGAAACGGCTGTAATGTCCGTTTTAGAGTCTAGCTATTGTCTGTCTCTCTAAAGACTCCAGGCAATCAGAAATGACCCAGCGATATAAGCAAAGGCTTCAATGAGTCCGGCTCCCAAATTGGGAATGGACTGATGGACGATCTCATCTGAGATTTTCACCCCTGGTACCAATACCAAATCGGCAATCCAGCGAATCGCTACTAGAGCAGCCAGGCAGATGCCCAATAGAATGACATATTCTGTAAAGCTTTGTCCCCAGTTTTGGAATTCTGGCTCAAATGCCACCCGAATCACGTTGCCTGTGCCAACCAACAATCCCGCCATGGCGACTCCTGCCGCAGGATTGTTGCGCTTACAGATTTCGCCAAACACATTGTAGCGAGCCACCCGTGGGTACAGGTAGCTGACCAAGGTCAAAACGCCCATGCCCAGAACCCAACAACTGAGCGCCACCAGCCAACCCCCACTCTCACCTGCGAGTGCGGCGCTGAGAATCAGTCCATTGGCGATGTGGACTCCTGCTTCGACGGCAGCGGCTCCGACGTTTTGTTCTGCTTGAATTTCGCGAGCGGTGTCACAGCGACGCAAAATGAAGCGATCGCCCACCCATGCCCCCACCAGCATTAGTACAATCACCCCGGCTCCATCGCTTGCCAGATAAAGCAACCGATCCTGCCAGGTGGGACCCACCTGACTCAACACGCCCGAAAGGGCTGTCACAATGCCCAAGTAATACCCCACCAGCGCGATCGCCACCGCTGGATTATCCCGCACAAACAACTCCACATTCAAATCCAGTCGACGAAACAGCTTTTGGTAAGCCAACTGCCCCAGCCAAAAAACCAAAAAACCAATGACTAATTCGGCTGCAACCAGCGCAATTTGTAGGAGTTTGTCAAAAATGATTGGATTCATACCATCACCCGATTCAATACACCAATCAACGTATCGGCTAAGCGATCGTAGAAAAAGTAATCCTGTGCCCCGATCGTCGTCACAGGTGTACCGCCAAACTGGCACTTAAATTGAGAAAACTTGAAATAATTATGCTCTGGCTGCTGGCTGTAGCCATAGAAATCATAGATCTGGCAACCGCGAGCTTTAGCTTGTTGCATGGCTGCCCAATGGAGGGCATAGGCTGCCATGACCTGCGGATGTTGGGCGCTGCGTCCACCATAGAGATAAGTTGCCCGATCGCCCCAATAGACAACCAGCATGGCAGCTAAGGGATTGCCCTGCCAGGTTGCCAAACCAATTTCTGCCATATCAGCAGCAAAGAGGCTTTGACAAAGGTTAATGAAAAAGCCGTAGGGTTCACCGAAAAACTTTTGCCGCTCAACCGTTTCCCAAAACAAATCGTAAAGCTTAGGAATTGCCTGGAGCTCTTGATTAAAGTGGGTTTCAACTCCGTGCTTCTGACTCAGCCGCACATTGTAGCGACCTTTCGGCTTCATGGCTTGCAAAATTTCGTCAAGGGCAGGGCGGAGATCAATCAGCAGCGTTTCTGTCGGTAATAGATCTACAGGCGCGCGCACAAACCCCTGGAGATAATCGGCCCTTTCTGGCAGGAGAGGTTCCATGCGGCAAGCGATCGCACCTACTGCTTGTGCTAACTGGGTGGCTTGCGCCATCAGTAATTTCATTCCTACTGAAGCAAAATTGGGCAAAAAACAGGGAGCACCGGGTGCCAATAGCAAACTGGCGCTGTGTCCTTGCGAGGCACCTGCCTGAGCGTAGAAATAAAAAATACAACCACCCACCAGGGTGTCTTGCTCAAACACCCCATAGCGAAAGATTTGGTAGCCTTCCAACTGCTTGAACTGAGACCACGCCCAGGACTGCATAAAGCACCCCTGAGGCAGCGATCGCAGCAAGGAATCCCAGCGATCCCGATCGGCTACAGTCAGAGATCGCACGGTCAATGAGTCACATGGAGACATACACTTCTCAATCAGCACACTCATCTCACCCGTATCCTTCCATCTGAAAGTCAAAATCCCTTACTCGTCGCGATTACGATACAAACTGACAAGCCATCCAGCTCCAATCAACATGGTCCAAAAACCAAACCAACCAAACTGCCCGTTCCCAGCATTCGTTCCGTTATCGTAACTGCTACTGTAGTTGTCAAATGAGCTGCCGTACCCCGATCGGTGGCTGCTAAACCCTGAAAAGCCTTTCGCGAAGACGGCATCGGGATGGGTCAGGTTTGCCATAAGCAACGTAACCGACAAAACGACCATTAGCTCAGTCATATGTTCAGAAACATAGGTCAACGGTTGCCCCGTGCGAATTTTTTCGTTCAGTTGCTTGACTTCAGCCGCAAATTTGGGCGGTAATTCTTGTGCGCGTTGGGTCAGGCTGGATAGGAGTTGATTAAGATCAATTTCTGTCAGCAGAGATCTTAAATAACCCAGCCATTCTCGCGTCATTTTGGGACTGTGATAACTGTGTTGCACCGGAATGAAAGGTTCCCAAACCGCTGGGTCATGCAGAGGATTGTCTGATGCCCTCATGCGCTCCAGCCAAACTTTTGCCATTGAATCTAACTGGAGCAAATCCAGCGTGCCGATTAAGCCCGTACCCGGTTCCTGAATGTCGAGAAAATCAATCCAATCGGCCCCTTGAGAGGAGGAGCGTGTCCCTGCCTCCTGGCTCGGAATTTGGGGATTGAGTAAGTAATAGAACAACTGTGGACATGCAAGGGTATGGATACAGAGGCTGTGGCGATGCGCCGCGAGCGCCGCAGTAAATTGGAATACTGTCAACCACGATTCTGCTTGGAACGCCTGCAACCCCGCTGGTACAGAGAGCGTTTCCAGTTCCGTTCGGAGAATGGGTTGAGGTGAAGCCAGAAAAAAGCCCCAATCTCCATAGTCATGCGATCGAAACGAAGGGATAGGGATTTGCATCGGTTTGGGCTGTAACCCGGCTGCCAGCAGTGTTTGGTAGAGACACCAGAAGGCGGTGGGAGTTTGCTCAGGAGAGACGGCATTTTCAGCCACCACTCCAGCCGGATGCAATATCCGCACCACCTCAGCAAACCACTCGCGGCTATAGATGCGGGTTTCTTGAGGCGTGGTAGGAGATGTAAAGTCACAAATGATGACATGGAACACCCGATCGGGCAAACGAGAAACAAACTCAAACGCCTCTTGCGTATATACCGCAACCCGACTGGCACCCAGTGCCGTTTGACCGTCTTCTAACAAACTGCCCTGGTTGTAGGGACTAAACACAGTTCTGCCTAATTCCAATACAGCGGGGCTATAGTCCACCAGTGTCACTTCTGCCACTTCCGCAAAGCGCAACACATCCCGTGCTGCCAACCCATCGCCGCCACCACAGATCAAGACCCGCAGAGGCGTACCAGGAAACCGCCGAACTGCCAACGAGATCGCGGGAACCACCAGGTATTCGTGATAAATCGCTTCATCCGCAGTGTCAAATTGCAGGTTGCCATTGATGTAAAAGGCAAGACCCTGAGCATGTTGTTCGATGAAGAGGGAAGCAGGCATGGGGGATTTTGGATCTTGGACTAGGATTAGGATTTTAGAGGGTGGTCAGGTATTAGGGGTCGGCGGAGGTTTGCTTCCACGCTCCGCTGGGGTACACCATTAGGAGGCTCTGTCGCCAGTCATGCCCTTGTTTCTAAATACCTGCAATGAAGAATAAAAAGCCAACGATCGTGATAAGCCAGGCAGCAATGAATTGCTTATTGCGGGCGGAAAGGTTGCTGATTTGAGAACCGAACGACTGCCCACCCACAACGCTAGAGGTTCCAAAATGGGTCGATGCAGAAAAATTACCCGAGGACTGGTTGCCAAAGTGGTAATCGATCTGAGTGAAGTCGGTCGGTTGCACTGTACGGGTAGAGTAGACGCATAGCTTTCCATGGCTCCAGGCTTCGAGTGCCAGGTTCCAGAGGTGGGAAGGGTCCCAATAATCCCAGGTAATACGGGTTAGAGTGCTACCGTCTGATTCGTAGTCCCCTGCAGTTTGAGACTCGAATTGATAAACCCGATTGAAGAGCTGCAACTCTGGATAAGGGCTTTGGTAGTGACGCATGGCATCTGCTAGATCCAGAGTGACATCTCGTGCAGAATGGGGGTCATAAAGGCAGGGATCTTGAAGTTCCTCTGCGATATACCATTGAATCGGGGTTAACTGGTGTGCCGGATCGACCTCGCGCAGCAGATAGTATTCTTTACCTGTTTGCGCAGTGAGGAGCCATTCTTCGGTTTCGTATCCGTGGTCGGTATAGGTGCTGTAGTCTTTTACTTGCCACTGGATGCCGTGATATTGAACGCGATCGCCGTCACGGAGTTGGCGGAGACTGGTTTCAACGCTGCTCATGAGGAAGAATGAGGAGTCCTCTCAAGTCATAACCCAAAATGTTTCTCTACCCCGCAGTCCTCAAAACTTCTTATTGCATGGGTTGAAGGGTCGGTTGAGGTTTCGATTCGCTAACCCGTGATTGATAAATAGTTCCAGTGTGCCCGATCTCCCTTTGCGCAAATCTTTGCTTCCAGGAAGGTAGCCAGTTTTTCTGCTTTAGGACGATTATTTTGTTGATAGTCGCAAATATGGATGTCGATCGTGACTTTTTGGTGCTCTGTCCAGACATGCAAAGCCACATGGGACTCCTCTAGCAACAAGATGGCAGAAACTCCCTGTGGCTCAAAGGTTGTAGTGACTTCTCCCACGGCTCTCAGTCCCGCCTGAGTCACTGCTGCTTTCATCAGATTTAACAACGCCGTACTGGTCATCTCCAGAACAGCCTCTCTAGCAGGCAGGATGGCAAAGAGATGATGCGAACAAATCATGAATTGAGGTTGAAATGGCGTTAGACTTTAGACTCTCGACTGTAGACTGTTTGAGCTTGCGCTTTCAAGGCTGCAATGTCGGTCGAGAAATGATCCAGCCGCGATCGCCCATCGTCCAACAATGAGAATTGTGGATATTTTCCAGAAAATTTTGAACTCTGAACCTAGAAGATTTATACTGAGAGTTCTGACTAGTTTTTTGAGGAATATAGAGGAAGCTAAATGTCGCGATATCGGGGACCGCGCCTGAGAATTGTGCGCCGGCTGGGTGACCTGCCCGGTCTAACTCGTAAATCACCTAGACGGCAATATCCACCCGGACAGCATGGTCAAGACCGCAAAAAGCGTTCGGAATATGCGGTTCGTCTGGAAGAAAAGCAAAAACTTCGCTTCAACTACGGCTTGAACGAGCGGCAACTGCTACGCTACGTGCGAAAAGCGCGTCGAGCAGCAGGGTCCACTGGGCAAGTGTTGTTGCAACTGTTGGAAATGCGGTTGGATAATACCGTTTTTCGGATGGGGATGGCTCCTACAATCCCCGGTGCTCGTCAATTGGTCAATCATGGTCACGTGACAGTGAACGGTCGTGTGGTTGATATTCCCAGCTACCAGTGCCGTTCCGGTGATGTGATTGGGGTACGAGATCAAGATCGTTCTCGCAAGATAGTAGAGGCAAACCTCCAATACCCTGGCTTGGCAAACCTCCCCAGCCATCTTGAATTTGACAAAAACAAGCTGACAGGCAAGGTGAATAGTGTGGTAGAGCGTGAGTGGGTCGCTCTACAGGTTAACGAACTGCTGGTGGTGGAATACTACTCTCGCCAGGCATAGCCCTCAGACCATCGATTTTTTACAAGTTTTCCGCGGCATTAAAATACTTTGGCAAAGCCTCCTGATCCGTCAACAGGGGGCTTTTAATTAGGTAATGAGTAGTGGAACCGTTATGAATTCAGAGATTGCACATTTACGTCAAGACTATATTTTGCAAACCCTGGATGAAACGCATATCGATCGCGATCCGTTTCGGCAATTTCAAACCTGGTTTGATCAAGCGGTGACAGCGCAATTGCGTGAACCCAATGCGATGACCCTGGCAACGGTAACGCCGGATGGGTTGCCTTCTGCCAGAGTGGTTTTGTTGAAGGGGTTAGATGAACAAGGGTTTGTTTTCTATACCAATTACCAAAGTCACAAGGGGCAAGAGTTGGCAGCAACACCTGAAGCTGCACTGGTGTTTTGGTGGGCAGATTTAGAACGGCAGGTACGGGTAGCCGGATCTGTAGAGAAAGTTTCGGCTGAAGAGTCGGATGCGTATTTTCAGAGTCGCCCGATCGGGAATCGCTTGGGCGCTTGGGTGTCAAATCAGAGTCAGGTGATCCCCAATCGAGAAGTGTTGGAGCAACGATTGCACGATTTGACACTGCACTATCACGACCAGGTGATTCCCCGTCCATCGCATTGGGGGGGATATCGCTTATTTCCCCGCACGATCGAGTTTTGGCAGGGACGGAGTAATCGATTGCACGATCGGCTGCTCTATCGACGGTTGGATGCGGCTAGCTGGCAGGTCGAGCGATTGTCTCCTTGAGGGGTTAGGGTGGATGGGTGAAGGGGTGAAGGACTTGTGGGCAAGTGGTAAGGTGAATGAACTTTGCAGGTTAGACTTTAGACGATGAACTGCGGTATTTATGAATCACGAAGTAACCCAGTGGTTAGCTGAGATTAAGTCTCTCCAGCAGCAGTTGGCAGAAACCCAGCGAGAACGCGAGGAGGCGTATGCCAGTGCTGCCAATTGGCGCAAACTTTACGAGACCGAAGCGCAGCAGCGGCGCACGGAAACCACCCTATCCCGTCAAATGCTGGAGTCGCTGCAAGTAGAAATTCAGCAATTGCGGGGGATTACTCAAACTGAGGTGAGTGACACCACGTCTTTACCAGAAGTTCAGCAAGTGGTGGCTCAGTTGAACACGGTAGAAGCTTTGCAAGCAAAATTGACAGAGGCACTGCTGGAATGCGATCGTCTCCAGCAGGCGTTGAAAGCGGAGCGATTGGAACATGCTCAGACCCGTAAAAGCCTGACCACAGCGCTGGGGGACGCGGTCGATATGTTATCTAAAGGAGAAAAATAAGGGCGACAGTCTCTAAAATCCCATGGCTTGAGCAACCGCTTCTGTGTAAGGTGCAATACCTGACTTCATCGGGTTGCCGCTGTGTAGAATAGCGGTGTCTGGATCTTTTAAGCCATTTCCCGTGAGCACACAAACCACGGTCGCACCTGTCGGCACCTCGTCTTTGACCTTAAGTAATCCAGCAATCGATGCCGCACTGGCAGGCTCACAAAAAATCCCTTCGGTCGATGCGAGCAGTCGATAGGCATCTAGAATTTCTTCGTCCGTTACTGCAGTAAATTTTCCCTGGCTAGCTTCTTGGGCAGCGATCGCCTGCTGCCAACTGGCAGGGTTGCCAATCCGAATCGCGGTCGCCAGGGTTTCCGGATGCTCCACTGGCTTGCCGGTGATAAAGGGCGCTGCTCCGGCTGCTTGAAAGCCCATCATCCGGGGCAACCGGTGGCATAGCCCCACCTGATGATATTGACAAAAACCCATCCAGTAGGCAGTGATATTCCCTGCATTCCCAACCGGAATACAGAGCCAATCCGGCGCATCCCCCAGCGCATCCACGACCTCAAACGCAGCCGTTTTTTGCCCCTCTAGCCGATAGGGATTTACGGAATTGACCAGCGTGATGGGATAGTTTTCTGCCATCTCCCGCACTACCGTGAGTGCCTGGTCAAAATTGCCTTGAATTGCTAGGACTTCTGCTCCATATACCAATGCCTGAGCCAATTTCCCCAGCGCAACATACCCCTCCGGGATCAAAACAAAAGCGCGCATTCCGGCCCGACGGGCAAAAGCCGCAGCCGCAGCCGATGTATTGCCAGTACTGGCACAGATGACTGCCTTTGCTCCTGCTTCTTTTGCTTTGGAAATTGCCATGGTCATGCCCCGATCCTTGAAACTTCCGGTGGGGTTCAATCCGTCATATTTCACAAAGACTTGGACTTGCCTGCCGATTTGAGACGCGATCGCAGGGGCAGGAATGAGCGGTGTATTTCCCTCATGAAGCGTCACGACCGGGGTGGATTCAGTTACAGGCAAATATTGTCGATAGGCATTAATCAAACCAGTCCAATGTCCAGTTCGATATCCACCTTCAGACTTCAGGGCATCTTTCGCAAACAAACTTGAACTCACAACAAGAACCAGAGGCAATAAAGTGAACAGGGAGATTCAGAAATCTTTTTCCAAATCCGGATTAAGGCAGGGTTTCCAGAAATGTCTGGTGTAGACCCAGTTTACCTCGATCCCTCGTCTATCTCCCAGGGAGTCTCGGCAGGTCAGCTTGCCAACTCAAGCAGGGGGCTTAGATAGATGCCAAATTCCCCTTTCAGAGGTCTTTTCAAGCGTTTTCTAGAAGATTGGCAAGTGCTAAAACGTCTCAGAAAGGGATCTATCGAGTTGACGAATCTCTACAATTTTTCTCAGGAGATGACTTGTAAGGTGCTGAGACTTCCCCATCAACCAGCCGCCCACAGAATTGGCCCATGGAATGCAATTTATTGTAAAGTTCAGGTTAAGATACTTTAGTGGTGTGAGTAAGCAAAAATGACTACGAAGATGTTTACGTCCGATCGTTTGATCTCTTCATCGGTTTCCCAGTCTGTTCTCCGCAACGCTCAGACAACCCGGAAGTCCAGAGATGAGTCTAGTAACTCGCTACAGTTACTCGAAAAAGCAAGAAACCTCTATCAAGAACCTCAACAAGAGAAGTTTCAGGATCTTCAGGCAGACGCAGATTCTTTATTGCAGCAATTGCAATCTCTGAAGCAGCAACGGTTAGGCTCGATCGAGGAACTGGCAGAAGCTCAGGATTTTTGTGAGATCGAACCCGAAGCGCGGTAGGTTAAAGTAAAGTTCCTGCTGGTTCGCTGGGCCTATCGACCTGGAAAAGTGGAATATTCGCAATTTAAGCCTTCAGTGAAATTGCTTGAGTTGCTTCAAATTTCCGGTCAAGGGTCGATCGCTAAAGTCTCAAGATTGGGATCGCCCGCCTGAACAAGCTTTTTCAGAGCGAGTGGATCCCAGTTGCCTGTGAAATGAGCGTGTGCTTACATCCTCAGCAGGGACAAAGTTTTTTGGGGTTGGGTTATGCGCTCCTTTTGGTCTGATCCGTACCTTTGGGTTCATTTGTCTGGGTTAGCTGCCCTTCCAGTTTTTCTGGAGCTGTGTCTCTTAGGTTTAGCAACCGGTGATCCGCTTTTGCCGCCGATGGTTGAGGTGGCATTGGTGGCATTGATAGGGGTGACTCCGGTGCTTTGGATGCAGTGGCAGCGACCGTTTAGCATCTTTAGTCTGATTGCCATTACGCTGAAGTCTGAGCACCTGACTGCAGAGCAACGTCAACTGCTCAGCTTATTTAAGGCGCAGCAGGCGAATCGTATCCCGATTATTTTGGCTGCGGTAGGATTAATAGCGATTCTCTGGGGGGTGTATGGCATTGCCCCGATCGCGGCTGCGGTAAACCCTTTCCCTCCGGACGGACGACTGATTGGCCTGGGAGTTGCCGGAATTGCATTTTTTGGTTGTAATCTTTTTCTTCAAGTGCCATTAAGTGTGGTGCGAGTGTTGCTCACTAGTGAAGAAAAATTTGCTGCTACGGCACCCTATGCCATTGAAAAGGTGGCACAAGACTTTACCCTATTGGGATTACCCGTCAATCGGATTTTGCCGCCGATGCAGGTCGCGCCGCAACCTGTGAAAAGCGATGTGATGCCCGCTTCACCGGGCATGGTGACCCCTTTGGATGAAGTGAGTCTCCCCTTAGAAGTTGCCCATGCGGTTTCTGAAGAAACTGACCGTTCAGAAGCAACGGACTCGTCTGAGGATTAATCGACGGGGTATGTTCTGGACGAGATCTTGAATACACAACAGAAAGTACTGGAGAGAAGACGAGGGTGGCGGTTGCTTACCAACTGTCACCCTCACGTCTTATTTTGTCTTGGCTTCGAGCGATTCCAAACGGCTTCTTAGCTCTTGATTTTCCTGTTTCAGTTGATCGAGTTCTTCACGCAACTGTTTTACTGCCTGGTCTGCCCCAGCATTCTTTTGAACTCGCTGGATGGCTTCTTCGGCAATCCGACGGACGCGTCCATCGGGAGTTTGGTCGGCGAGTGATTGCAGAATGCCGATCGCTTTGGCGGTTTCCATCTGCCCCAGCGCATTGGCAACAGCGACCTGAGTCAGGAAGAAGGTTTCTCGCGAAAGCGCTTTGAGCTGATCGAGGATACGCTCCAGGTTTAGATTGGTTTGCCCAGACGAAATGGCACCCAGTGCGCGAATTGATGCCAACCGCAAGGGTTGGGGCACGCCAATTTCGGTATATTCCAAAATGAGGTTGAGCGCATCTTCGGAAGTCTTCATCAGGCTAAGGGCACCGATCGCCCCTGACCGGACCACTTCATTCCAACCCTGCCGTTCTTTCAGCACCGACTTGAGCAACTTGAGGGTTTTTTCTTCTAATTTATCATTCAACCCAGAACTGACGATACTGCCCAGGGCACGCAGTGCGGCGGCTTCAGTGTAGTAGCTGGGATCACCTTTTTCTGCAATGGGTTTAAGCGCTTTATAGCTCTCCTGAGTTTTGATTTGTCCCAGCGCTTCGATCGCAGCTCGACGCACCCTGGCATCACTATCTTTCAAGCCTTCTACCAGTTCGGCAAAAACCTGGTCAAGTTTAATTTTTGCCAAATTTCTCAGGATTTCAACTCGTGTTCCCCAAAAGGCTTCTTGCTGGAGCGCGGTGGATAACGCCTTAACGGCTTCGAGTCCGCCTTTTTTGCCCAAGGCTTCTGCGGCACAAATCCGTGCCAGGGGATCGGGGTCATGCTGCAACTGATTTTTTAGCTCTGTCAGGGGATATTCCAATTCGACAGTTTTGAGGGTGTGATTGCTCACATCGAAGCTGATAAAATCTGGTTTTTTCTCCAGAGGGAAGTAGAAAGTTTGTTCGCGTTCGTGAATCCGAACGGTGAGCGTCTTGAGTTCCGGAGGGGTGCTCTGTTTCTCGCTGAGATTACCAAAGCCGATCGGTAGCTTCAGGTCAAACAGGTCTTTATGACTATTTTTATCGCCGACTTGGGTTTGGGTCACGGTGATTTTGGCGAGTTTGCTGTCACTATCCCAGGTATAGGCAACTTTGTAATCGGGGTGTCCCCCTCGGTAAACATATTGATCGAACAGGTAAAGCAGATTGCGTCCGCTGGCTTTTTCGATCGCCCGCAGCAGATCAACCGTTTCGACAGTTTGGTGGGCATGTTCATTGACAAAAGTGGCGACCGCTTTCCAGAAGAGGTCTTCTCCCAGTTCGGCGCGGATCATGTGGTAAACACATGCCCCTTTTTCATAGAGGTGGCGATCGTAAAGCTCGATCGCCTCTCGATAAATATGAGTGACGATCGGGCGGCGATAGCGAGCGCTATCTTCATCTAGATAATTGCGGGCTTCGCCGAGGCGGTAGTAAGCAGCTTCGTTGGCATCGTATTCGTGATCCATCCACATGATTTCGGCATAAGATGCCATGCCTTCTTTGATCCAGGCGTGGGACCAGTGCTTAATCACGAGTAGATCGCCAAACCACTGGTGTGCCAGTTCATGGGCGACCAGGCTTTCGGTGTTGCGGTTGTCGAGGGCAGCGCGTTCGTCTAACAGGCAGCGATCGGTCAACAGCGTGGTGGAGGTGTTTTCCATACCACCAAAAATGAAATCATCTACGCAGACTTGGGCGTACTTAGGAAAGGGGTAAGGGTAGCCAAATTTTTCACTGAAAAACTCGATCATTTGGGGCGTCTTGCCCATGCTGAGGCGGGCTGCTTTTTCGCGCCCTGGCTCAACGTAATAGGTGACAGGTTTGTGGTTCCACTCGTCCCTCAGTTCAGCAAAGTCGCCGACCGCCAACGTCATCAAGTAGGTGGGATGAACCTCTTTTTGTGACCAGTGATAAATTTTATCGTCGCCGACGGCTTCGGTCTTAATCAGTTCGCCGTTGGAGACTGCCAGATATTGTTTGGGCACCCGCACGCGGATTTCGGAGGTTGCCAATTGTCCGGGATAGTCAAAACAGGGGAACCAGAAGCGGGAGTCTTCGTCTTCACCTTGAGTCCAAACCTGGACGGGTTTGTCGGGATAGTGTTTGTCGGGTGCAATGAAGTAGATGCCCCGTTGGGGATTTTCGACACTATAGGCGATATCGAAGGTGATGGGTTTGCCGATCTGGGTGGCTTGCTTGAGGGAAATGTGCAGTTGTTCACCGTCGTAGTCGAAGGGTTGAGCGGTTTTGCCAATCTTGACGGAGTGAATCGTGAGGTTGACTGCATCCAGGATGAGGCGATCGATGCCGTGACGAATGGGGTTCAGTCGGGTGGAACAGGTGCCGCTGTAGCTCCGTCGAGGGATGTCTAACACCAGATCTAAAAAGATATGTTCGACCTGTCCTGGACGATCGGGCGTGTAATGAGGACGAGCACCGGGTAATTCAAAGGATTTATGACCGTTATTCTCCGAATCAAAATAAGACTGCATCATAGGTTTGGATAGTGACCCTATTCAAGGAACTGTAACTGTGTATTCATCCTGCTCTGAGCATAACTCTGAGCTTGGATAATGCACCCAGGAAACGTATCAAAAGACGGTTGAACTAGACAGACTAGCAGAAGGGAGTCGAAAGCTGAAAGAATCCCTTTGCAGTGTGTAAAGTTTTTTGGAAAAAATACTCCGCGTCTTTCTCCACTGCTACCTATTTTTAGCGTCTATATGCGGTATGCGCTGACTCCAAACCGGACGGAAAGGCAGCTCTGTCATGCTTTCAGCACAGCTAGCCAGTTCGGTTCTGGTTGGATTGAAAATTTCAATCTCATTCAACCTCCTGCTTTTCCAGGTTAGCGCGTTCTTAATTACGAGTATGGCGCGGTTCGTTTGAGATAATTAAATGGGTGATTGCAAAAATCTTTGAATTTCTCAATTTATGACTGTTGCTGTGAATTCTTCTCCGAGTTTGGCGTCTCGTTTGGTCAATGGTGTGCTGGCAATTAAACCGCTGGCAAACTTGGCAAAGCAGCGGGCACGCCAAATGATGATTAAGCGGGCGGCTGCGATCGGGGTCGATTGGCTGGGCGAAGTGGAAAAATTACGTGCCCGCGATTGGGATGCCGATTTGGCATCGGTGCAGAATCCTGATTTGGTCTATCCCACATATTATGTGCGATCGTTCCATGCCTACGAAGAAGGCAACCTGGGTTGGGAGCCTGCCACTGAAGTGGAAGTGGCAGCTTATGCCGTGCACGCGCGTATCTGGCAAGATGCTGGAGCACAGGGCGATGCGCTGTTGCGCCAGAGCTACCACGAAATTCTAAAAGCGACGTTGCCAACTCCACCTGCAAATATTTTGGATATTGGGTGTAGTGTGGGCATGAGTACGTTTGCCCTGCAAGCGATGTATCCTCAAGCAAACATTACTGGGGTGGATTTGTCACCTTATTTTTTGGCAGTGGCGAGTTACAAGGCTCAAGCGAGGAGTGGGGACGGGGCGGAAGTGTCTCCACAAGCTGGAATTGCTCCGACTTGGCTTCATGCGGCGGCTGAATCGACCGGGCTAGCCGATGCTTCTTTTGATCTGGTGTCAGCGTTTCTGATTTTTCATGAGTTGCCGCAGAGTGCCGCGATCGCGATTTTAAAAGAAGCGCGGCGTCTGCTGCGTCCGGGGGGATATTTTGCCTTGATGGATATGAATCCCCAGTCGGACATTTATGCGTCGATGCCTCCCTATATCTTGACCTTGCTAAAAAGCACGGAGCCCTATCTAGATGAATACTTCACGCTAGATCTGAGGCAGGCGATCGTCGATGCCGGATTTGAGTCACCGACAGTGACTTGTAATAGCCCGCGCCATCGTACCGTCATTGCGAAAGTGAAGTAGGAATGAGGGTTCTCTGACTGTTGATTTGGCAGTCTTGGCAGATTGTTGTAGTCTGACGTTAACGCTTGCAATGACTTTACTCAAACTGCTGACTGCTCGTGCTTTTTGACTCGTTCAGCCTGCCAGTATTGCTCTGGGCGGTGCTACCACCTCTGGTAGTGCTGACTTATTACTATCTGCCGCTACAATCTGCGCTGGCTCCTGCCAAACTCTTGCTGATCTTTTGCTTCGGCGGGCTGTCTGGGTTGGCAGCTTTGGGCATTGCCAGAGGCATTGAACTGCTGGCTCAGATGATTTTTCCGGGAGAGGGGACACTGCACTTTCTGGGTGAAGTGTTGCGTCAATTGCTACAAGTTGCTCCGTTGGAAGAGGGCAGTAAGTTCATTGCCGTGCTGCTGGTTTTGGGTTATTTGGGGCGACGGAACTGGTTAATCCCGATCCAACAAAATACGGTGTTGTTGGCAACGATCGCGATCGCCCTGGGGTTTGCCGCTGAAGAAAATTTTGTATACTTGTTCCACCATACCGGAACAGTGTTTTCCAGAGTGGTGGGAACTCCTTCTCATGCGTTCTTTTCAGCAGCGTGGGGCTATGCTTTGGGAATGCCCATCTATCGGTGGTCAGGGACTTATAAGCGGGAATGGCGATCGCACTTGTTGACTGCCTGGGTAGGTGCTGTTTTCTACCATGCACTGGTCAACAGTTTGGCGATCGCCTGGCACTTCCCAGTCTGGGCTTGGCTGGTTTATGGACAATTTCCCCTCATTCTCTGGCTTTTCTGGCGCACCGATCGGTTCTGGCGACAAGTCCAGGGGCAACGCCCTCCATCACTGATCTCGGCGGCTACTCCGCTACAACGTGCACGTCAACGAGGTCTCGCTTTACTGATTTTAGGGTTGGGCGGCAATGCGCTCTTTTTCTGGTTTTTGCTGGGGAATCGATTGAATGTGCGGGTAGGCAGACCTGCGCCTCTCCCCCTGGAGCAAGGTGTCCAAGTACGGTTGGCGCTACTGGGTGGAGTACAAGGGGCGATCGCGGCTGGAATTTATGCCTATTTGCGATCGCAAGCCAACCACCGACGACGCTTCAAACCTTAGTAAGGTTATGAAGAACATCGGACTTTCGATGATTGACTTTCAGAGGAGGGATGCTTGATGCAGCTTCGTTTATTTTCGTTGCCGGTTCTAAGTCTGTGCCTGCTGGGGTGGCTCATGCCCACCGATGTTATGGCTCAGACGATGCAATCTCCTAGCAAACAAGAGGATGCTGCGTTTCGGCAATGGGTTGAGCGAGTCCTGAGTTCTGCCTGTGGCAAAGCAACGCTGTTGGTTGGGCATATGTACTACGGGGTGGTGTCGATCGTCCGCATCTAACTCCTTAAACCATTGCCAGGAAAGGTTCTCGTTGCTGCAAACTGGCTGGAGGAGTTTCCAAATCGGTGCCGTAGACTTCGCAAGAGTTGTTGGGGCTTTCGATCAACTTGACTTTGTACAACTGAGCGCCAATCTGACGAATCGGGTCTTGCAACAGATCTCGAATGTGAACGGCAATGTTTTCTGCCGTCGGCACCACCTGCTCAAAATAGGGAATATCTTTGTTCAAAAAGGTGTGGTCGAAGGGCTCTACCACGTAATCATCCACTGCTTTTTGGAAGGCGACCAGATCGGCAATCATGCCAGTGCGGGGATCGATCTCGCCTTTGATAGTCACTTCCAGGTGATAATTGTGCCCATGTCCGTTGGGGCGAGCGCACTTGCCATAAATCTCACAATTGGTCTCATAGCTCAAGTCGGGACGAGCCAACCGATGGGCGGCGCTAAAGTGGGTGCTGATGGTGAGGTAGGCTTCCATAGGGTTTCCGTAGTATTCTGCCCAGAGTTCGGGATGTTCAAAAAGCTGAATGCGGACAAGAGGGAGATGGGGAGCCAACCGTTGCCAGATGACCCGCGCAATATTTTCGGTGGTAGGCAAGGTCTCTTGAAAGTCTTGCCAAACCTCGTTGAGATAGCTGAAATCTAGTTGGCTGGTGACTTCTCGTTGGATGATATGTTTCACATCCGAGAGGTTAAGCACCATGCCATATTCATCCAATTCGCCTGCCATGGAGACATAGAGGACATAGTTGTGTCCATGTCCGGGGTAGCGACTACACGCACCAAATTTCTCGATATTTTCTACTTCGCTCAGTTCGGGCAGCCAGTAGCGGTGACTGGCAGAAAACTGGGCACGACGATCGATGATGCATTTCATAAGGGTGCTGGCAAGCCGAATCGTGTTAAGTTGCGTAACTTAATATTCTCTTTAGGATAACCGATCGCTGCCTGGGTTGGGTGGCTCTGGCTAGAAGTGAGATCGTTGAGTTTGGGTGTGGCAATTTTACCCACTTAAACACCTCACCATCGATCAGTTCATAGCGGTTATCGCCAGCATAACAAGTAAGAAACTCGTCAAAGCTAATGAATTTGCTCAATACCAAATTTCTGAAACTTTGAATCTATTACCTCTCCAATTAGCAAAGACCTGAAACTATAACCAGTCTAGCAATTTTCAGAGAATCCATAAATTCATTGTCCAAGTAACTCTCTAGACCTATGTTTGGCATGTTAGAAAGATTGACTGAACAAAGTTTTTCAACATGAAAAATATCGTTAAAGAACATCGCCACCTTCAGCGATCGTATTTTGTCAGGGTTTGTTGCATTTAGCGAATAAAGTTATAGAATAATGACAAGGTTATCCCACTAGGACTGTTTATTTCTATCTGCACCTTAAAGCAGGGGTAACTCTTTGTTAGATCGATTTTTCTCTTGAAAAATTTTTCAGGCTATTGAGCTATCTATCTTCAAAGGAGATTAACATGCTCAGCAATCTACTGCCCGGTCGGTTATCCTGGACACGCTGTGGAGCCATTGTTAGTAGTCTGATATTTCTAGGCGTGAACTACCCAGTACACGCAAAAGAAAGTCCCAAAGATAGTGAAAGTATTCAATTTCAGTTAGTTCCTGCCAGGCAAACCATTATTCCCTGTGTTGCGGCGCCTGGTAAGAACCCCAAAGTCACCGTCACAGTGAAACGGGGTGATTTGAACGATACGATGACCGTTCATGCTGAGGGGTTCAAATCGGGTATTCAGTTTGATCTGTTCACGATTCAAAACAGTCCTTTTCTGTCTAACGGGCAACCAGATCCCAACTTTAAGGGCTTTGGTTTGTCGTGGTATCAAACCGATCTCGAACCTGGGAGCGTGACCATCAGAACCATTTTGCTGGATCAGATTTTTGGGTTTGTGAGTACTAATCCCCAATCGGCATCGCCCCTGCAGCCCACCCGAACCTTCCATGTTGGTTTCTGGTTCAATAACCCCGATGATGCCGTTGCCTGCAATCCCAATCACCAACGCATCGTCACTCCTTTCAATGGGGAGTTTCAGGCGGGTCCCCTGGCATTTATCAGCCTTCCCGATCCTGTATCCAAGTTAGGACCCCTCTGTACGAAACCGAACCCCAATGTTCCGGGCGGTTGCGATCCTTAATAACCTGCATTGGCATTGTTGAATCAAGGGATGAATTGAGTGCTGTATGAATCGGAACAAAGTTTTAATTCATACAGCGATGTAACAACATTCGCGCATTCATACATTCACTAACAGGTTTCTTTGAGACTATTGTGTTTATCTATTCATCTCCAAAGAAACCTGTTCTTTTTCCAAGCGTTGGTTGCTGATCCGTATTCATCATTCCCCTCTGAATTATGTTACGAATTCAACCGCTTTTCCTGCTGGCGATCGGCATCATATCTTCAGTTCCCCATCGCGTGAGCGCTGATCCGCTCACATCCAGTAGAGACGTGAATGCCTCATCGTGTTACATGCAAACCACCGATGGCAGAATTCTGGATTTAACGGCGCTATGCACTCATCCACCAGTTTCTCATTCGGCAAAACCTACCAAGAATGCCGATGTTTTACTCAATCGGATGACCTATGATGGCAGACTGGTCAGTGGACAGCTCACTAATCGCACAGATGAGTTAGTCAAGCAGGCAACCATCACCTACCAACTTTTGGATAACCAGGGAAATCCGGTAGACACTGGAATCATCAAATCTCAGCCCATTGCACCTGGAGGCACAGTGTCATTCCAACAGACCAATCTTCATCCCGGTGCCCATGTGCAAGTTTTATCGATCGATTGGGCGTATTAAGGCTGTCTCCAAAGGATACCCCCCTGAGCCAAGCTAATTTTGTTGCGTTCGCTCTACCCAGTGTGATGCAGCAAATCAGTGTATCAATGAAGCACGATCGCGGGTTTACAGCAACCTCCACAAAACCCGAGAAATATTCAGCGACAGTCGGCTCACTGGCATATCCTTGTCATCACTGAGCACATAGTCCTTCTCCACAATGTATTCCTGCCCATCGGAGTGCACCCCAATTCGGTAGCGCGGCAGCAAAACCAGGCAACCCATGCCCAGAATCAGCAGCCCCAGTGGAAATAGCGTGAACCATTTCTTATCCTGCTGCCAACGTAGGATATCTGCCTCGACATAGGTCAGATTTTTAGAAGGGAGATAGAGCAAAGCTACATTAGTCCCCGTTTTTGCCGCCTCCCAGTTTTCTGCCGAGAGGTAGTCTGCAATGTTCGCCTCTTGCTGCTTACCTCTCGCTTGCCCTGCTTGGGGAGTAAAGCGGACGCGGATAAACTTGCCCGGGTCATACCCCCCTGTCCCGTCACGTTTCGTCACCAATCCCGTCAGGTGCTCACCCTGTCTCGCCATCTCATCACCTTCTCGCCAGCCTTGCACCGTCAGACCTGTCACAAAGAGTCCGACTGCCAAAAACAGGAAAAACATGCGTCCCCCCAGACTCCGCCAGGTAAAACGTCCTCCCTCTGCGGTTTTTCGAGCCGCAAGCAGTTGTTGGCGGAACTTTGCTATTTCTGGGCTGTTTGGTAGGTCTTGGGCGAAAGTCCAACGCTCTAGCACCTGATTTTCATCTTGTTTTACCGCGAGGCTATACCCTTCGGGGAAAGCTTCACCTTCCGGAAAATGACTTTTCACCGTCAGCAGCGTCAACGCGATCGTGTGCAAAGTCTGAGCCATTGCTATTGGAATACAACCCACGCCACATTCGCTAGGGTTTGTGTCCTTTTTATGCAAGCGCATCTCGCGCACCTCGCCATCCGGTTGGATCACCGTGACCAGGCTCCCTTTTTGGGGATGACTCCACATCCAAAGAACGGTTCCAACGGGGAGGTGACTGGCGATGGGACTCATGATTCAATGCGCTGGATGAAGACCTAAGGCTTATTTTATGATCTTGCGTGATTGCAAAGAAATGCAATCACTCCACAATAAAGCCCCATCAGAAATTCTGATGGGGGCTGCAACACAGAAACGCTAGTTGAACCTTGCTCTATCGAGCGTACGGCACACTGGCAAACGTGAGTTCCAGTCCCGATTTCGTGCCAGGAGCATAAACCTGAGCCACATAATCGGCAACCATGCGATCGGTATTAAACGCAGGTGCGTTCGTCTTGATCGAAGCCTTCATCATCTTTACCCAACCATGGGACACCCCATTGGCATCCTGGTCATAGTAGAGGGGCACAATTTCCTCCTCCAGCAGACGATAGAGCGATTCGGAATCGATCTTGTCCTGCAAGTCTTGGTCACTGGTGTTGGCATTTTCGCCAATCGCCCAACCATTCAACCCCTTACCGTTGGCATCGGCTTTGTAACCTTCACACCACCAGCCATCCAGCACACTACAGTTAATACCGCCATTGAAACAGACCTTCTGACCACTGGTACCTGAAGCCTCCAACGGACGACGTGGATTATTCAGCCAGACATCTACCCCTTGCACCAGTTTTTGTCCGGTATAGATGTTGTAGTTTTCTACAAAAGCTACCCGATTGAGGATTTCTGGATACTGTCTGCACCATTCCATCAAGCGTTGAATGATCCGTTTGCCTTCTTCATCCGCGGGGTGCGCCTTTCCAGAGAAAACAATCTGCACCGGACGATCAGCATTGCCAAAGATCCGCAGCGCCCGCTCTGCCTCGCGCAGTAGCAAGTATCCACGTTTGTAAGGGCTAAAGCGACGCGCGAACCCAATCGTCAACACATTGGGATCGAGTAACCGATCGGCTGCTTGGATGTATTCCCAATCTTCACCCCGTTCCTGCCGCGCATGCTTCACAGTGGCACGAGTATGCGCAATCAAACGCTCTTTCAAGGTTTGGTGCCGCCACCAGAGTTCTTGATCGGGAATTTGATCGACCTTTTCCCAGAGTTTGGGATCAGTGGCACGATTTTGCCAGTCTGCGCCCAAGTATTCGTTGTAGAGATCGGCAATCAAAGGAGCCGTCCAGGTCGGTGCGTGCACTCCGTTGGTGATATAGCCGATCGGCACTTTATCTTCGCTGCGATCGGGATAGAGGATGGTCCACATCTTGCGGGAAACATGCCCGTGCAACTCACTCACGCCATTGGCAGAGCGACAAAGGCGAAGCGCCAACGGCGTCATCCCGAACGGCTCCCAGGGATCGCCCAGACGACGCGCACCCAACGCCAGAAACTGCTCACGGGATAACCCCATTTGCTCCCAGTAGGCAGCAAAGTAAGAGTCAATCAGATCCGCCGAAAAGACATCATGTCCAGCGGGGACTGGCGTATGGGTCGTGAACACACACCGATCGCGCACCGATGCTTCAATGTCGTAGAACGACTTGCCCGTGCGTTGCACTTCTAAGCGTGCTACTTCCAGCAAACAAAACGCCGCATGTCCTTCATTCAGGTGATAGATGCCGGGTTGAATGCCCAACGCCTCTAGCGCTCGTACGCCACCGATCCCCAACACCACTTCTTGAGCAATGCGGGTTTCCTGGTTGCCACCATAGAGGTGCCCGGTGAGCCAGCGATCGATCGGGTCATTGTCTTCGCGATCGGTATCCAACAAATACAGGCTGACCCGCCCTACTTGTACCCGCCAGATTTGAGCTTTCACCATGCGATGCCGCACTTGAAGCTCAATGGTGAGCGTTTCACCCTGAGCATTTTTCATCAACTCCAGCGGCAACTGTTCAAACACATTGTCGGTATAAAAGTCTTCCTGCCAGCCTTGGCGATTCAACCGCTGATGGAAATATCCCTGACGGTAAAGTAGCCCGATCCCGACCATGGGTACCCCCAAATCGGATGCCGACTTCAAATGATCCCCAGCCAGAATTCCTAAGCCCCCGGAGTAAATCGGCAAGGATTCATGTAGTCCAAATTCTGCACAGAAGTAGGCGACTGGGCGATCAGGTGAAATTTGGGGCGCAACCCGGTGTGCCCAGGTATCGGTTGCCGCCATGTAGCGATCAAATTCCTCAGTCAGTGCCTTCACCCGTTTGATGTAGTGGGGATCTTGAGAAAGCTGGGTCAAACGATTGTAAGAAACCGCCTCCAGCAGCGCGACAGGATTGTGTCCACACTGATCCCAAATGTCTGGGTTAACGGTCTGAAACAAAGAAAGGCGCTCTGGTGTCCAACTCCACCAGTAGTTATATGCCAGATCCGCCAGGCGTTTTAGCGATACAGGTAGTTTTTCCCGCAGTTTGTCAGCCGGGGTTACAGAAGCAGGATGAATCATAAGTTGCTAATACTTTTGCACTGATAGCGAAGGAGGTTGCGGTCAGTTCGGTCAAGTTAGAAGCGATATTGCGATCGCCGACCCCCACTAAAAACATGGATTGAGTGACTCAGTTCTAACTTACGACGCCTTGCTAAAAAAACAAATCCAGAACCGAACCAACTGATTATGAGATCCTATCTTGACCAGATCTCCTAAATTGCTATCTTTTTTTCACACTCTCTGAAGTTTTCCGAAGCCTTTGTTAAGAAAAATATGATTTAGGGCTACATTTCAACCGCTTCACTCCTTTCCTGCTCAACTGCTGCACCGCTGACTTCTCCCTAAAACGCTGCCCTCAAACTTTAATTAACTTCTGAAATCCCTTGGTAAGATGACAGGCAATTAGTTAGCATCGGTAAAGCCTTTCAAATTGTATTGAGATTCTTATGGACCCTGCCCTGACTCAATTTGGTGATGAAATGTCCCGCCTGACTGGTGTGCGGGCAATTATGAAGGATATTAAAGAAACTCTACGAGCGGGAATTGGGCGAGAATTCATCAATTTGAGTGCAGGTAACCCATTGATTTTGCCAGAGGTGGAACAACTCTGGCGGGAATCGACCGCCGATCTGCTTGCCAGTTCCGAGTATGGCAATGTGGTGTGTCGGTATGGCGATAGTCAGGGTTATCAACCGTTAATTGAAGCAGTCGCTGAGGACTTTAACCGTCGCTATGGGTTAAAGCTGACTGATCGTAACATTTTGATTACACCGGGGAGCCAAAGTCTTTACTTTTATGCGGCAAATGCTTTTGGCGGCTATACCCGGGGCCAGCAGCTGAAACAAATTGTTTTGCCACTGAATCCCGACTATACAGGCTACGGAGGCGTTGCCATGGTGCCAGAATCGGTGGTGGCATACAAGCCATTTCTGGACATGGATGCGCCTGCCCACCGTTTTAAATATCGTCCCGATTTCAGCCAGCTAGAAATCAATGAAAATACAGGCTGTGTGCTGTTTTCCCGTCCCTGTAATCCGACGGGCAATGTGCTAACGGATGAAGAGGTTCACAAAATAGCCGCTCTAGCAGAACCGTATCAGGTGCCTGTGCTCATTGATTCTGCTTACGGTCCTCCCTTCCCTGCATTAAATTTTACCGACATGACTCCGGTCTTTGGGGGAAATGTGATGCATTGCATGAGTTTGTCGAAGGCGGGGTTACCCGGTGAGCGGATTGGCATCGCGATCGGGGACGAACGGGTCATCCAGATTCTGGAATGCTTCCAGACCAATATGTGCATTCACTCGCCCCGCTATGGACAGGCGATCGCAGCACGTGCCATTGCCTCCGGTGCCCTTGCCGACATCGCCACTGAGGTGATTCGTCCCTTCTATCAAAACAAATTCAAAATTGTGGAAAGAACCCTGGATGAGTCCATGCCCAAAGACTTACCTTGGTTTTTGCATCGCGGTGAGGGCGCCATCTTCTCCTGGCTCTGGCTGAAGGATTTACCCATTACCGATTGGGAACTGTACCAAGAACTGAAGCAGGTCGGTGTCATTGTCGTGCCCGGTAGCTCCTTCTTCCCAGGCTTGAGAGAAGAGTGGGTGCACAAGCAACAATGCGTTCGGATTAGCCTCACTGCTAGCGATCAGGAAATTGAGATCGGCATGATACGTCTGGCTGAGTTGGTGGAACAGATCTATGACCGATCGAGCATCAGTGGGCAGCGATCGGTGGTTGCCAGTTGAGAAGATATCAGAATTAGGTGGTAGAAAATTAGGTGATAGAAAAGCGCAGTCAGCAATTAGCACTTAGCACCCAGCATCCAGTAATCCAGGGTCAGGCTTCTGCCCCTTCTGAGAGTAGCAATCTTGCCCCCTCTCTCTCTCATTCCGGCTTTTTGGAGATCGGTAAGATCATTGCGCCTCAGGGTTTACAGGGGGAGATGCGCGTTTATCCTGACTCAGATTTTCCAGAACGGTTTGAGCAACCGGGAGAACGGTGGCTCCTCCGTCCAGGCGCAAAAGCCCCCGAGTCGATTCAGTTATTGGCAGGTCGCTATCTGCATGGCAAAGGGCTGTATGTGGTGCAGTTGGCGGGCATTACCAGTCGCGAGCAATCCGAAGCCTTGCGGGGTAGCAAGTTACTGGTGCCCGAAAGCGATCGTCCCCCTCTAGAAGCTGGTGAATTCCATGTTCGTGATCTGATTGGGCTAGCGGTGTATGACCAGACCACGCAAACCCTCATCGGCACTGTCACCGATGTCTTCCCGGCTGGAAACGATTTGCTGGAAGTGGAACGCACGAATGGCAGTAAAGTCTTAATCCCCTTCGTCATGGCGATCGTCCCCCTTGTCGATCTGCACCAGCAGCGCATTGAGATCACTCCCCCCCGTGGATTGTTGGAGGAGTGAAGGAGTGAAGCTGCCCTCCCCAGTTTTTCCACCGCTCCACTACTTGACTTCTCCACCTCTTGACTCCTTTAGCCTCCCCCGTTCCTCACTCCGATCGCGACGGCGCTGCATGACTGGCACCCGGTGGCGGTGGCGCTTTTGGTGGTTGAGCCGCTTGTTGCACTTTCTTAATTTGTGACTTGAAGTGATCTTCGCGGTACTTCAGTTGTCTTGCCAGGTTGAGTCCCTGTTGGTAGGCAGTGATGGCTTGGGGGTAGTTTTTGCGCTTGAGATGAATGTTGCCAATTTCGTCGTAGGCACTCATGATGCCAAAGTAGTTGTATGCCTGTTGCTCAACCACTACGAGATAGCCGTAGATCTTGAGGGCAGCATCCAGGCGATCGACTGATTTGTACAGCGCTGCCAGTTTTTGTAGGGCATCACTGGCATAGGCAAACTGAGACAACGGTTGCGCCAGGGTAAAGGCTTCCTGATAATTGCGTTCTGCCAGATCAGGACGCTGGATTTTCATGTAGTTATCCGCAATCTTCAGTTTTAAGAGCGGGATCGGTTCTGGCTCTCTGGCTTTTTGGTGCAGGGTGAGTAATTGTTGCTGGATGGCAATCGCTTGCTCTGGCTGTTTCCCTTGCTCATAGACATAAGCCAATTCATTCAAATACTTGATTTCATTGACTCGATTGTTGGTCGCTTGGGCAACTGCGACCAGTTCTTGATACGCGATCGCGGCTTTGGGATAGTCGAACCAACTCATGTGGAGTTGAGCCATCTTCAACAAAATTGCCTCGATCCGGGCGGGGTTCTTGCGTTGACGCGCATCCGCCAACAGTTTGTCATAAATGTTGACTGCCAAACCTGGAGACCGGACTTGTTCATAGGCTTGTCCCAATGCCTCCAGCAGAGTCAAATCCACAGGTGACTTGGCTTCTGCCGCCTGCTGAATTGCCTGTAATCTGCCAGTGATAATCTGCACTTGGTAAGGTTGATTTTCTTTCCAGGCAACTTCACCCACCCTGGCGAGGGCTTGGGCTTCTGGCAAAGGTCCCAAAACCCGACGCAACCGCAATTCTCGATCCCAAATCTCAAAGGCATTGACTGTATTCCCAATCTTCAGTTGAGCGGTGGCTTCCGTGTTGAGTTGATCTAACGCCGCTTCCAAGCTTTTGCGCTCTAGGGGAGACAGGGGTCGATCGACAGGAATCCGTGGCGGCAATAACGGATCAGGCGTCGTGATCTCCAATGGATTGGGGGGAAACTCGTCGGGTTGTGCCTCCGGCTTTTTCGGCTTTTCTGAGGCAGGCTCTGGCTGAGTTTGTTCCTGCTGCTGTAAGGTAGACGCAGGATTGAGGTTAGCTGGCTCTTGTTCCAAGGGAACTGCAGGCTTGGCAGGTTCTACCCCCGTCGATTGTTTATCCCATGCCATTCCCTGCGGCTTCACCGAAGCAGCCAACGCCGCACTCCCGATGATCAGCACTGGCAACACCACCATTCCCACCAAACTGCCCAAACCCGAGACACCCCTGAGCCACAACGTCAATCTCCGATAGTTCACAGATGAGCCTCCCACTTGGACTACGATCGCCCGATCAATCCATACAACTTTTACCAAAGAATCCAACCTGCCGCTCAAAGTTTCCGGGAGAAGCCAAATTGAGCGCCTCTACTGTTTTACTCTGAGATGGGAACGGAGGGAAGGGTGATGGGGTGAGGAGGTGGAGGAGATGGGGAAGACGGGGAGGAAAAGGCGTGGAATTTCCTGACTCCTGCTTTCTGACTCCGAACCTCAGCCCCACATGGCATAATAAATTGCTGTTTTTGAGCCAGTTCGGGGTTGGGGGAGTTGTGAAAATTCTGGTTGTGGGCAATGGGGGGCGAGAACATGCGCTGGCGTGGTCATTGTTGCGATCGCCCCAGGTAGAGCAGGTGTTCTGTGCTCCGGGCAATGGCGGCACTGCAGTAATGAATCGTTGCCAGAATATTCCCCTGACAGTGGAAGACTTTGCTGGGATCGGTCAATTTGCGCAAGCGCAGGGCATTGATCTCGTGGTGGTCGGTCCAGAAGTACCGTTGGCGTTGGGGATCACGGACTTCCTTCAGCAGCAAAATCTCAAAGTGTTTGGCCCAACGCGCTTGGGTGCTGCGATCGAAGCCAGCAAAGCCTGGGCTAAGGCGTTGATGCAAGCGGCAGGCGTTCCTACAGCCAGATCGGCAGTCTTCACCGCAGCCGAACCTGCCAAAGCCTATGTCGCAGCGCAGGGAGCCCCGATCGTCGTTAAAGCCAATGGATTGGCAGCAGGCAAGGGCGTGACCGTTGCCGATTCGGTAGAGATGGCACAAGCCGCGATCGATGCCGCCTTTGGGGGACAGTTTGGTGCCGCCGGAGAACAGGTGGTGATTGAAGAATGCCTGATCGGGCAGGAAGCGTCGATTCTGGCGCTGACCGATGGACAAACGATTCGACCACTACTTCCCTCCCAAGACCACAAGCGCATTGGCGAAGGCGACACAGGCGCAAATACAGGCGGCATGGGGGTGTATGCGCCCGCACCGATCGTTACCCCTGCCCTGATGCAACGGATTCAAGCCGAAGTTTTGGAACCGACGATCGCCACACTGCGCCAGCGTCAGATCGACTATCGCGGCATTCTCTACGCTGGACTAATGATTACGCCCCAGGGCGATCCCAAGGTGATTGAATTCAACTGTCGCTTTGGCGATCCTGAGACCCAAGCGGTGTTGCCCCTGCTAGAAACTCCTTTACTGGACCTATTACTGGCTTGCGTCGAGGGACGACTGGCAGAACAGCCCGCGATCATCTGGAAATCGGCAGCCTCCGCCTGCGTGGTCATGGCATCCGCAGGCTACCCCGGCAGTTATCCGAAGGGATTGCCGATCCAGGGTCTGGAGCAAGCAGAAGCCACGGGCGCGATCGTCTTTCATGCCGGCACAAAACTGGAAAACAACACTATGCTCACCGATGGGGGCAGAGTATTGGGAGTGACCGCAGTGGGACAAACTTTTGCAGACGCGATCGCCAAAGCCTATGCTGCCATCCCTACCATCCAGTTTGCAGGGGCCTATTATCGTCGCGATATTGGGCATCGCGTTCAATCTCTCGATCCCCTGACAAGCTAGTATAGTAGGTTAATAAACATGGGTATTGGTGGATGTGCAGTTAGAAAGTGACCCTGACCCTCTAACTACCCAAGATTCCTTCCTGGTTGAACTTTGCTAGCCCTCCTGAAAACAGTTCGAGAAATTCTTGCTCGCTGGTGGTCGGAGTTTACCCTCCAGACGCGCCTGATGGCGGCTGCCACTCTGGTCGTTTCCCTGGTAATGAGTGGGCTGACCTTTTGGGCAGTGAACTCAATTCAGCAAGATTCGCGCCTCAACGACACACGCTTTGGTAGCGACCTGGGATTGCTGCTGTCTGCCAATGTTGCACCACTGATTGCCGAAGACAATCGCGCCGAGTTGGCACGCTTCTCCCATCGTTTCTACAGCAGTACTTCCAGCATTCGCTACATGCTCTATGCCGACGAAGTAGGGGACATCTTCTTTGGCATTCCGTTCTCTGAGTCGGAGGTGCAAAACTCACTGACCATTCGTCGTCGCATTCAACTTCCCGAAAACTTTGCCGAGCATGTGGATTTGCCCATGGTGCGACAACACCTCACACCCGATGGTGAAGTGACGGATGTGTTTGTGCCCCTGGTCTATGAAGGCAAATATTTGGGCGTGCTGGCGATCGGCACCAATCCCAATCCCACGGTCGTCACCTCCTCACACCTGACGCGAGATGTGACGATCGCAGTTTTTGTCTCGATTTGGGTCATGGTGATTTTGGGTGCCGTGTTCAATGCCCTCACCATTACCAAACCCATTAAAGAATTATTGCTGGGGGTGAAAAATATCTCGGCTGGAGACTTCAAGCAACGGATTGATCTGCCTTTGGGGGGTGAGCTGGGTGAGCTGATCTTTAGCTTCAATGAGATGGCAGAACGGCTAGAAAGCTATGAAGAGCAAAATATTGAAGAGCTGACCGCCGAGAAAGCCAAACTGGAAACGCTGGTTTCGACGATCGCTGACGGCGCGATTTTGCTCGATCCCAATCTGCAAATCGTTTTGGCTAACCCAATCGCGCAGGGCATTTTTGGTTGGGAGGGTAAAAAGGTGGTCGGCAATAACGTGCTGCACTACCTGCCTGCGGATGTCACGTCGGAATTGACCCGATCGCTCTATCAAGTCGCACAGGGCGAACTCCGCGAAGCCGAGTATCGCATCACCCTCACAGAACCAACCAATCGCACAGTTCGCATTCTGCTCACCACCGTACTCGACAGTTCGCGCGAAACTGCCAAAGGCATTGCTATTACGGTGCAAGACATTACCCGCGAAGTGGAACTCAACGAAGCCAAGAGCCAGTTCATCAGCAATGTCTCCCACGAATTGCGCACGCCCCTGTTCAACATCAAATCCTTTATTGAAACGCTCTACGAATATGGGGAAGAACTGGGTGAAGCCGAGCGGCGCGAATTTTTGGAAACGGCAAACCGAGAAACAGATCGCCTGACTCGCCTGGTCAACGATGTGCTGGATCTCTCTCGCTTGGAATCTTGTCGAATTTACCACTTTGATGCGATTGACCTGGTACAACCCGTCGAGCAAACACTCCGCACTTACCAGCTCAATGCGCGGGATAAAGGGATTGAGTTAATTCAAGAAATTGAACCTAACTTACCTTCAGTACTGGGACACTATGACTTACTGCTTCAGGTCTTTGCCAATCTGGTCGGCAATGCTTTGAAATTTACCGAACCTGGTGGCAAGGTCTCCCTGCGAGCTTATGTTGTGAATGGAGAAAAGCATCGCCAAAATCTTGATCCTGCTTTATCCGATGCGATGCTGCAGCACCCTGCTAAAGTTCGCATTGAAGTCTGTGATACGGGCATTGGCATCGATTCCGAAGACCAGGCAGCGATTTTCGATCGTTTCTTTCGGGTCGAGAATCGGGTACACACCCTGGAAGGAACCGGGTTAGGGCTGTCGATCGTCAAAAACATCATTGAAAAACACCACAGCAAAGTCAATTTAATCAGTGAAGTGGGGGCTGGCACGACCTTTTGGTTCGATCTTGCCGTGTTTCAAGACGGTGCCATGCTGAAGCCAGAACGCCCTGTCGAAGTCGCTCCATCTGCGTTAGCACTGAGTCAAGATGAAAGCGTGGTTGCTCAATCCGTGGAATCGCCAGAAATTACAGCAGCAGTCAATAAGACGCCTGAAGCAGTTTCCATCCCATAGGATCGTGGATTCAATCACATCGGCAATGAACTAGGATGGTATCTGTAGAAGTTGTTATAGCGTACGTCCTAACTGGGCTGGCTACTGCCATACTTCTTCAGAGGTGAGCAGAAGCGCATCGAACAAACCCATCGCCGGGGCAGGCACATTACATTTTGGGATTGTTACAACCGTTGGTGAGCTTTGTCTATTGCTTGGTGGTAAGCAGTTTTGATGGAGACCGCTACATCACGATGATGGGTGAGTAGGTGTGTCCAAGCCAAACAACAGTTCGAGCAAACAGGCAGAATACGGGTGATTGTTCAAGAGAATGGTCCGCCTCCTACCAGCAAACGAGTGAAGGCAAAATGGCCAGAGTGGCAATCTTGTGGACTCTACCTCTTCTGCTTACCCGAATACTGCTCAGAGATGAATCCAATTGAAACCGAGTGGCATCAGCTAAAAAACCACGAATTGAGAGGGAAAATGTTTGAAGATGAACTGGATTTGGCTGATGCCGTGATTGAGGCTGTTGATACCAGAGCACAAGCGGGGGGCTATCCAGCACAACGATTCCAATTTTCCTCCAAATTGGCTCCTTCATAAGCCTTGACATACCCGAGCTTTTCTACACCTAGCTACTTAGCTATATGCTCAACAAAAAAGCAATCAAAAGAGGAGGCAAAGGAGATGAAACGCTAGCACTAGTAAAGCGCAAATTCGACAATCATGGTGCCATGCAGGTTGCTAGGCGTTAGGTGGAAAGATTTTATAGAGAACTCTGGAAGGAGAAAGCTTGGGGGCAACAAGCACGGTAGAAAATTACTAGAGCTAGATCATAAAGATTTAGCTTTTTTAAAGTTGCTACAATTTTTCCAAAGTGTAGAATCTGTGAATCTTCAACAGGTTTGTTTAATCAATGAATTCCGACATCCTCGTTCAGTTATTGCAAAAGGGATTTCGAGTAACCTTAGGAGCAACGGCTTCTTTAATCGAAATTCTGCAAGATCCCCAAAAGCGAGAAGAAAATCTGACCAAATTGCGGCTTGACCTGACCCAATTGACCGAGGAATGGGCTGAGAAAGGTTTGGTGACTGAACAGGAAGCCCGTAGCTTTGTAGACACGGTCTTGTCTCAGCGTGGGGGGCAGGCTTCGGCAACTGCAACCCCTCCATCGAGCACAACCGCAACACCCGAGGTGCAAGGAGAACTCCACGAGTTGACTGAGCAAATCGCAGCCATCCGGATGGAATTAGAAAAACTGCGGGATAAAGATTCGTAAAATCAAAATCTGGTTGGAATTTGGAGCCATCGTTACTGGGTAATTGGCTGAAGGGAATCTGAGCCTCATCAGGAGGAAGGCGCAGTTCGATATAAACCCCGTAAGGATAAGCAAAGTATGGCATGCCCATCCTTAGGCTGGTCGATGGGCAAGTCGATGCCCTTTGCCCATCCTATGTTAAATGGTAATTACCGACTGATCAAGAAACGGCGATCGAGGGCCGTCTACGTCTAGGGTCATAGCCTTTCATCATTTGGGCACCGCAGGTGTCTCAGCAGGAGCGGTTTCTGAACTCGGAACCTCAGATGAGGTCGGCGTCACAGATGCCCCAACCGGGATGAACGTTGGGCCAAAATCGCGAGGGGTGTCGCTCCCACTAATGCAAATATTCATCACTGGAGTCGCAGTCAGGGCGGTGCGGCGACTGATCCCAACAACACAACTCGAAAAGCGAGTTGGCAACAAGCTGCGGCGACAGTTGTCCAGCACTTCTACAGTGGCGGAATCTTTGATTTCGCTTCGAATCTCGTTCACACAACTGGCGAGTTCGGTCGGGCGGCGGACTCGTCTACAAGCGGCAAGAGCATCCAGCGCCGTAATGTTGGATTCATGACTAATTTTGACCACACACCTGCCCACATCTTGGGGATAAAGGGCTTCGGAACAGGCGATCGCCGTATCTTCCTTCGCAATTCCAACGGTCAGCAGATTGGTGGCACAGCTTTCATAAACATTGCGAGCACTGGCGGGGGCAAAAGGGAACGAAATCGTTGCGAATCCGATAATCACTCCTAGTGAAAGCGATCGTCTGAAACGGGGAGCCAGTTTAGAAGGGTAAAGTTGATGAGTCATAGCGTGCCTTTCAACCTACTAAGTGATATCAAATCGCAAAAGCGGGCGTTGCTCAACAACGGGATGAAAATGATGCTGAATGATTTGAAACTTCGTTCCAAATCATCCTGCTTTTCAGCAACACCCAAAAGCGAGTAGTTTGTAAAGGCGTATCGCCCTTTGCCAAAATACTCTTACAAATCATCCCAACGATCTTGATTGGGGTCAATCGATCATAGAACCTTATCCTGTCCTATTCTGACGGATCTGAGGCAGCCCAACAACCTATGCATTCCTCACTACTTTTTGTATCTCTGCATCGATCGTGTCTGAATTCAGTCCCCCGAATCCATTACAGTGAAAAGGGTAATAACTCACCTTGATAAGCTAGGAAGGTATGCCTGTATGCATCTGAGTGAAATCACCCATCCAAACCAGTTGCATGGTCTGTCGATTTACCAACTTCAGCAAGTTGCCCGTCAGATCCGTGAAAAGCATCTGCAAACGGTGGCAGCAAGTGGCGGACACCTCGGACCTGGTTTGGGAGTTGTGGAGTTGACCCTGGCACTCTATCAAACTTTAGATCTCGATCGTGACAAAGTAGTTTGGGACGTGGGGCATCAAGCGTATCCTCACAAGCTCTTGACAGGTCGCTATTCCGACTTTCATACCCTACGTCAGAAAGAAGGGGTAGCTGGCTACCTCAAGCGCTGCGAAAGTAAGTTTGATCACTTTGGTGCCGGACACGCCTCTACTAGCATTTCAGCGGCGCTGGGCATGGCACTGGCACGGGACATGCGCGGCGAAAAGTCCAAAGTGGTCGCAGTGATTGGCGATGGCGCGCTGACTGGCGGTATGGCACTGGAAGCCATCAACCATGCTGGGCATTTGCCCAAAACCAATCTCCTGGTGGTGCTGAACGACAATGAAATGTCCATTTCGCCCAATGTCGGCGCCATTCCGCGCTATCTGAACAAGATGCGGCTCAGCCCACCTGTCCAATTCCTCTCAGAAAATTTGCAAGAGCAGTTCAAGCATTTGCCGTTTGTGGGAGATTCGCTTTCACCCGAACTGGATCGAATCAAGGAAGGGATGAAACGACTGGCAGTGCCCAAGGTGGGAGCAGTGTTTGAAGAACTGGGCTTTACCTATATGGGTCCGATCGATGGGCATAATCTGGCAGAGTTAATGGCAACGTTCCAGGAAGCCCACAAGCACACGGGTCCGGTACTAGTGCATGTGGCAACGGTAAAAGGTAAAGGTTATGCGATCGCCGAAGCTGACCAGGTCGGCTACCATGCCCAGTCTCCCTTTAACCTGGCAACGGGCAAAGCCGTTCCCTCCAGCAAGCCCAAACCGCCCAGTTACTCCAAGGTGTTTGGCGAAACCCTGACCAAAATTGCCGAAAATAATCCCAAAGTCATCGGCATTACAGCTGCCATGGCGACTGGCACCGGACTGGATATCTTGCAAAAACGTGTACCCGACCAATATATCGATGTGGGCATTGCAGAACAGCATGCCGTCACTCTGGCAGGTGGTCTAGCCTGCGAAGGGGTACGCCCCGTTGTGACGATTTACTCCACCTTCTTGCAACGCGCCTTTGATCAGATTATCCATGACATCTGTATTCAAAAGCTCCCTGTCTTTTTCTGCATGGATCGGGCAGGCATTGTGGGGGCGGATGGTCCCACCCACCAAGGCATGTATGACATTGCTTATCTGCGCTGCATCCCGAATATGGTACTGATGGCGCCCAAAGACGAAGCTGAGTTGCAGCGGATGTTGGTCACCGGGATTGAGCACACAGAAGGACCGATCGCGATGCGCTACCCCAGAGGCAATGGCTATGGCGCACCGTTGATGGAAGAAGGATGGGAACCGCTGCCGATCGGCAAAGGGGAGATCCTCCGCAATGGTGATGATGTCTTACTCGTGGCCTATGGATCCATGGTCTACCCCGCCATGCAAACGGCAGAAATCCTACATGAGCATGGCGTGGATGCCACAGTAGTCAATGCACGGTTTGCCAAACCCCTGGATACCGACCTGATTTTGCCATTAGCCCAACGCATTGGGCGAGTTGTCACGCTGGAAGAAGGCTGTCTACCGGGTGGCTTCGGTTCAGCAGTAGCAGAGGCGCTGCTGGATGCAGACCTCACTATCTCTTTGACTCGCATCGGTGTCCCCGATGTACTGGTTGATCATGCGACCCCTGAGCAATCAAAGGTCGAATTAGGGTTAACGCCCTCCCAAATGGCAGAACGTATTCTCAAGTTGTTTAGCAAACAGCCTTCCGCTGTAGGAGTTTAACTTCAGCCAATTGGGGATTGATTCTAACAAAAAGCGGGGATTGTTGAATGCTCAGCAAAGCATTCAACAATCCCCGCTTTTGCTTCAAAGAGATGAAGATCACGCATCTCTCATCAAATCGATCGATTAGTGCCGACCGTTGCGGATCGGAGTGCCGCAAGGGTAGGTGGCAACAGGTTCTCGCAACACACTTTCTGGAATGTTAATGAGTGGCTTGACCGCATCCGAGGGTCTGGAGCGAGCTGCATCATAGTCCGCTTTGAGTTTTGCTAGCATTTCATCGCGCCGATCGTATAAGCGCTTCAGCGGACGAGAGGCACATTGATTGATGATATAGGCAGACATGATGGGCAAGGCGATCGTGCTATCGGTGTAGCACACGATCGTGTTCGGCAACTCATCGGGATCGACCTTCCCCCAACTCACCGCTTCACTAGGAGTAGCACCAGACAGCCCCCCCGTATCGGGGCGAGCATCGGTAATCTGAACAAAGTAGTCATGTCCCCGTTCCTCTAGACCCAATACTTCATGCAATTGGGGTTGGGTTTGCAGCATAAAGTTTTTGGGACTGCCACCGCCAATAATCACCGCAGCGCTCTTGCCTTCCATACCAGCAATACCCGATTCACGGGCTGCGTAGGCGATCGCAGCGGTTTCATTCACATCCATCGATGGATCGATCACCAGCTTTGATCCCTCCAGGGCTAAAGCCGCTACATTCATGCCAATCGAGCTATCCCCCGGAGATGAGGTATAGATAGGCACCCCACATTCATAAGCAGTTGCCAGCAAGCTGGGGTGCTGAATCCCCAATTGCTGCTCTATGCCATGCACATATTTGCCCAGCAAGTGATGAAATTCTGCACTACCCATGCGCCGCTGGAAAGGCTCTGACCACAGAATTTTACGGATAAAGGCATCCGTTTCTAGCAAGACATCGTACTCAAACACAATGTCGTAAATCCGGATGCGTCCTTCTTGGCGGAGTTTTACATCATCGAGGAAAGGACTGCTGGCATACAGGTTAAACCCCAGACCGTAGTGCATGTCGTGATAGAGGTTTGCCCCCGTACTGATCATCCAGTCAATAAAGCCGTTGCGCACTAGAGGCGCCAATACAGAAACCCCAAATCCTGCCGGGGTCATCGCACCCGATAAACTGAGTCCTACAGTGACGCCTGGCTGCATCACTTCGCGGCTCAAGAGGTGGCAAATTTCTCGTAAACGCGCAGAGTTATAGGCGGTGAAGTAGCCATCAATCAAATCGACCACGCTAATTTGAGCAGGCATGGGGGAGGGTGCGATTTTGTGACTGAGCAATTGAGACATTTTTGCACTCCAAAAAGGATGAACAGCATAAAGAAAGTCAGGAGTTGGACACAAGATTTCCCTGGAAGCGATCGCGGTCATGCAGACTCAGACAACGCGAGCGCTAACCACAGCCAGATTTCTGCTGAGCAGAAAGTTGTTGAAGTAGAAACCAGGCTGGCACCTCAGAACCGATCGACAGCACTAATAGACTGGTGCGAATGCGGTGTTTTTTTTGCATTCATCTACCAGTAATTCCATCTTTCTGCATAGGTCAAAATTCCGAAGTTGCGGTCATCTTTCAAACGACCCAAAATATCCTCGGATCAGAGAAGAAAAGCATCATGCGCCTGCTTCTCCTGAGGATTTCGACAAAACTTTGACCCCACATCTATCAAGCGACGGAGGAGTTCTGAAGAATTTGATTTGAAATATTCTCCTAAAAGAGAACTTGACCGATCCAGTTCGCAAAAGCCTAGAGAAACAATTGATTTGCTATGCAGCGATGTCATTCGCTACCCATTGCGAACCTTAAGTTACAGATCGGTCAGCTCATACTGGGTGCCTCACATCGGTCAACCCAGGATAGTGCGGGGTCACACTGCCGTTTCCGCTTCAATTTCATTTCTAGATACCATAGCGGTCGCCAAGGATATCCAGTTAAGGAAAGGAGTTTCAACGCTCTATGCAACCTTCCATGAAGATAGACCTTCTTAATTTAACATCAATCCTCCAGATCGCTTCCGCATCAATGCGTAAACTTTATTTTTTGAGTGTAGAAAGGCTGCATGAGGCTCAACAGCAACACGGGGGTGTAAAGTTCTCGTCTTGAGCATCGCCTCCTCGGCTGCGGCATCGCTACCCATGAAATCCGAAGCAAAATCAGATACACTTCGCTATGAAAACGGTCAAAGAGGCAGAGAGCGACGATGTTGGAAGAAGTTGATTGGCATAGCTTTGAGGCGATTTTGCAACGATTGCATCAAGAAGGAATTTATCTTCATCCAGATCAACTCGCATCTTTTTTCTTGATGCATGGATTGCCTGTAGATTTGCGCTACGTCCCTGCTCATTTGCAATTACGGGCAAGAAGCATTAACGAAAACTATCAGGGCAATATGGCGCGCATGGAAGTGTTGAAGCAACCGTCTTATTACATTGCATCGTTAAATTAGGGCAATGTGGTTGAAACGTGAATTTGAGTCGGGCAAGTAGGAAGACGCAATGCAACATAAAACCCACGTAGGATAGGCAAGGTATCACGTACCTATCAGAAGAATAGTCGATGGGTATGGTGCTGTTTGCCCGTCCTAGATTGAAATATCATCGCCTACTTATCTCCCTAATTTGCGATTGGCGTGACTGGGTTCGGCATCCTCAAGAAGGATAGATTCAACCGAAAATGGATTCATCTTAATGGATGTGGGATCTTGCATCCATAAGTGAGTAGTAGCTAATTAATTGTCAGAAAGGGGTTTGGGGGCTGCGCCCCCGGTAGAGACCCTCAAAAAACATCTTTAATTTAGTCCAGCTACTTAGAATAAATCTATAGGAATGCGAGATTCAGTAAATCCTCAGCAAAGGCTCTTATGGTAGATGAGAGTTGAATTTTCCATATCAATCCATAATCTTTCTGCAAACGTAATCTAACCAATGCGAGGCCCCCATAACAGAATAAACGGTCTTATTGGGTTCTCGTTCCTCAGCCAAGCCAGCAGTATTTGGGAATCACCTTGCAACGAAATCTCTTGCCTTATCGGGCTTTATGCCTAACATTGGTGTTTTAAAAGGAGACTCATTGCTTTCTTACTGTAAAAAGGAGCTTTCAGATAAACGTTTTTTTAAAAACAGAGAAAGCTCAGCTGTGATTGAGTTCTGAATCATTTTCCCTTTCATAAAAGGTTCTGAGCAGCCAGTCTCTTTCTTTCTTCGATTAATATCTCGGAGGATTCAGTGAATGAAGGTTTCTTTACCTGCAAGTTCAAGCCTAGAGAAGCAACAATCTAAAGCAATAGTTCGCCCGCAATGGGCAACTGTGGTGATGTTGAGTACGATTGTGTTGACAGGGGCAATTTGCACTGCTTGGTTTGCCAAAGAGGGCAAAATCACCCGGATTTTTGCTCAACTGAATGCCCTTCAAGAACACCCACCCCTCTGGCTAAAAGTGCCGATGGTAACGGGTGAATATTTGCTTTTCCCGTCCGTTTTGGCGTTAGTAGTTGCGTTGGGAGTGATGAAGGCTTCACCCAGGCCTCAGAATTGGTCCCGGTGGGTGGTCGGTGGCATTTTATTAGTTTTGACAACGCGCTATGTACTCTGGAGAGCGCTATCTACGCTCAACTTAAGTGATCCCCAAAATGGCATTTTTAGCTTGGGGCTGTTTTTCCTAGAAATGCTGGCACTGAGTAACGGCATCATTCAGCTTGTGTTGATGTTGCGAATTCGTGATCGCAAACGGGAAGCCGACCAAGTTTCGCAAGCTGTGTTAGATGGCACCTATGCGCCGACGGTCGAAGTGTTGATCCCTACCTACAACGAACCCACCTTCATCCTGAAACGCACCATTATGGGCTGCCAGGCGATGGAGTATCTCAATAAAAAAATTTACGTGTTAGATGATACACATCGTCCGGAAGTTAGGGAACTAGCAGAAACCTTGGGATGCGAGTATATGACTCGTCCTGATAATCACTATGCCAAAGCTGGAAATTTGAACCATGCGATCGCGCATACCACAGGCGAACTGATCGTCGTGTTTGATGCGGATTTTATCCCAACAACCAATTTCTTGACTCGCACACTGGGCTTTTTCCAAAATCCTCAAGTGGCATTGGTGCAAACGCCGCAGAGCTTTTACAATTCTGACCCGATCGCCCGTAACCTAGGCTTAGAAAGCATTTTAACCTCCGAAGAAGAGGTGTTCTATCGCCAGATTCAGCCGATTCGGGATGGAGCAGGTAGTGTCATTTGTTCGGGTACTTCTTTTGTAATTCGGCGCAAAGCGCTGGAAGAGGCGGGTTACTTTGTTACCGAATCGCTAAGTGAAGACTATTTCACAGGGATTCGAGTTTCTGCCAAAGGTTATCAACTGGTCTACTTAGATGAAAAGCTGAGTGCAGGTCTGGCAACAGAAAACATGGCAGCCCATGCCACACAACGTTTGCGCTGGGCAAGGGGAACATTACAGGCATTTTTCATTGATGCCAATCCGCTCACGATTTCTGGCTTAAGCCCAATTCAGCGCCTAGCGCATTTGGAGGGCTTGCTCCACTGGTTTACGACCTTTTCTCAGGCAGGTTACTTATTGATGCCGTTGGCCTATTCTTTTTTGAAGATCATTCCGATTCGGGCGACTACAGATGAGTTAATGTACTTCTTTCTGCCGTATTACGTGGTGCAGTTGAGTGTGTTTTCTTGGCTGAATTATCGATCGAGATCGTTGATCTTGTCCAATATTTATTCTCTGGTGTTGGTATTTCCAATCGCATTTACGGTGATTCAGGCAATGTTTGCGCCCTTCTCGCGAGGGTTTAAGGTGACACCTAAAGGTTTGACGAACGATCGTTTTGTCTTCAACTGGAAACTGGCGCTACCGTTGATTTTGTTGTTTGTGGCTACGGCAGTCAGTCTCTGGCGGAACTTGGGGCTGTGCATGATTAAAGGGGCGTGGATGGCAGAAGTTGATCCCATCACAGCTTTGCAGGCAAAAGGGATTGGGTTGGGTTGGTTGTGGAGTGCCTACAATCTCATCATGTTGGGAATTGCCTTGCTGGTTTTGCTGGATGCGCCTCGACCGGATGGATTTGCTTGGTTTGATCTGCGGCGTACGGTGCGGATACAAGTGGACAATCGCACTTTTTGGGGCGTAACCACGATGATGTCTGAGGGGGGAGTCGAGGTGGCTCTCACAGAAGCATTGCCCACAGCAATCTTGCCACTGGAAACCCAAGTGGTATCCCTAGAAATTATGGAATCACAGTTAACCTTGCAAGGAAGGGTAACCAAAATAGGAGTGCAGAGTGAGTTTCCTACAATCCGATTAATGTTTGAGGATCTCAGTCTACGTCAGCATCGAGCACTCATCGAGATGCTGTTTTGTCGTCCAGGACAATGGAAACGCTGGAATACGCCCGGTGAGCTGCAATCAGTATTTTTGCTCTTCAAGATTCTGTTTAAACCCCGGATTTTGTTCGATCGCAAACCGGAGGTGAGCGCGATCTCAGTCTCTAAGGTTTAATTGATCCTTAGCCATACGCCCAATCCAAGATTTCAGTAAAATTTTGCTGAAATCTTGGGCAGAAGCCGTCTGAACGACTCTGGCTCATTTTACGGGACGGTGAGATTGAGGGGAGTCGCAGTAGGGTCATTCACCCCTGGAGCTAAGAACTGAGGAATTCTATCTGCCGAACTTGATATTACCCCTAAGAATTGCTGCAAAGACGAGTGTAGCGCTTACCATACTTTTGGAAATAGCCCTGTTCTCATCAGTGATCCAATAGAAGTTCTTCTGTCCAGTCTTTTGTTCAGCCGTACTTATTAATCGTTTCAGGTGCCATCTGTATGAACAGTCCAACCGTGACTCCCACCGCCGACCAAATCAACCAAACGAAGCAGGCGATCGAGTCTTATATCCGAAGTATCGACAGCCATCCTGATCGTCGTGATGGTGCCTATCCTTATTACTTAATCCATGAGCCAGCGCAACCGATTCGCGGCACAGTGATGATATTTCATGGGTTTAGTGCCAAACCGCACCAAATGTGGCGACTGGCGACCTATCTGTTTGAGAATGGCTTCAATGTTTATCAGGCTTCGCTGGCAGGACATTCACTATTGCGTCCTGCCAAAAACTGGCCCCAAATTGACCTGAAACCAGAAATTGCCAATCCGCTGAAAGACAAAATTCAGAAAGATCCTGTCTTAATGACTTATCTGGCAAATATTTCAGCAAATCCTGGCGGATCGTCTGCCCGTCCGGGTTACATGCAACGTGTTGCGCTGATTGCTCGCTTGCTGAAAATAGAACCTCGGTTGCTCGACATTGTGAAGGCGATCGAGAGTCCGAATGACCCAGATTTCGATAAGTACTTTATTTCCTCTCATCGGGACTATCTGACCCATGCAACAGCCCGACTCGCAGAACTTGTTGCTATGCCTGGCCCTGTGTATACGGTCGGTTTATCCGTAGGTGGAGCGGTGGCATTAGCGCTCGCAGCCAATCATCCAGAACGAGTCAAGCGTGTGGTCACCTACGCCCCCTTACTGAGAATTTTGGGGGACGATCGTCGTCAGTATGTTAATCTGGCGGGTCCCCTGGATATTAAAGAATCGGGTTGGGACCCAAATTTGCAGTTTCCAGTCGGATGTTTGACTGCGAACGATCATTTTGGGGGCAGTGAAGTGATGAGTGCCAAATCCATCAAATCATTGCAGCAGATTCCGACCTTCATGGTTCTAACCACCAACGAAGATGCTGCCGATATCGAGACCAACAAAACGTTTTTCCGCAAAATTGGCGATCGACAAAACGGACATCGTTTCTATCAGTACCCCGTCGAAGCTCTGGTTCCTCATCCCATGGTTGACCCCACTGAGGTGAGCCAAAATATGAGCAATCGGTTCTGGCAAAGCCTCTATCAAGAAACTTTTCGCTTCTTGAGCACGGGTGAAACCGACGATCGCAACATGAGCAACTTAGAACAGGTGCCTGACTTACCTCAAGTCGCACCAGTATCCTAAATTGCAGCAACTTCAGCTCTCATCCCCAGTTTCTCCCATTGAGAAAAGGGCTAGGGATGAGAGCATTGTCAGCTTGGTCGAAGCTTTCATCAGCTAAAATCCGCAATTTGTAGCTAGTTTCACCTGGATGGGACACCCTCATTACCCATCTACTCATCACTCATCCACCCATCACTGTGGCTCACTCGTCTGAAAATTGCTGCAATAATCTGGCATCACCGACGCTTGGACGCCTTCACTGGGTAATCTTGCTTTTCTAAATAAGTTTTCAATTCGCGTGCCATACGGCGCATTCCGGCTTGTTCATCCTGCCGAATAAACGGCAGTAAAAACCGAGCAAGCATTCCCGAAAAATTTTCTTGATGCACATATCGGGTCCTACCAGTTCCCACATCCATCAGCTCAAATACATGCTCGTTTTGAAATCCTGGAATTGATGAAACCCACTTCAGGCAAACTTCGGACTGGATCAGGGTAATTGCTGGCTGAAACTCAATCTCTTCATCAGCGGGCACCCGGCGTACAGCCAAAAAGACCTCTCCCCCTAGCTGAAACGGCTGCGTTGGGCTGCAGTCGTACAAAAAGGTGTTCCAGTATTTCCACTGCTCTTTGCGAAGCAGTACTTGCCAAACCAGAGATCGAGGCGCATTGATTTCGATCTCAGTATAAAGACTGGGCATGGCTAAACCAAGATGGAGAAATAGGGGAAGAGCGGAAAAATGGGCAAGGGGTGAGTTCAACTCGTTCAAAAGCGGGTCTGGCATACCGCATAGAGCTTCCACCTTCTAAAAACACTGCAGATTATCGCCTCCCGACTAAAAAGAAAAAACTGTCCGAATCGTACCTTGCCAGATGTCGTTTGCATCATCGTTGTTGTTGGCATTTGTGACCAACATGACCGAGGGCGTAATACTGATGCGATCGTTGAGAAAAACCTGGATAAAGGCTTCGAGGTTAGTCTGGGTCCCATCGCCCAAATCAGCTTCGACAAATGGCTGCCCTATAGCAAAACCAGCTAGTGTACCAGGAATCCAGAGGTTTCGAACGACCACTCCCAGTGACCAGCTTTTGGGCGTCAGATCCAGATCGCGATTGAGTAATGAATTGAATCCACTATATTCGGCAACACCAAAACGTCCAAACACTGCAAATCGATGCCTCGGATCGATCGCCCATTCAACATTAATGCCAGCCGCTTCAATGTCTGTCTGGTTAATCTGAGCCGTGGTGTACTGAAATCGAGCAATGAGACCTTTTTGGAATTCAAATTCTGCTTCAAGTGTCCCTTGCCAGCGATCGCCAAACAGCCCACCCCCATTCGGCAACGTTCCAGGATTTTCAGCATCGCTAGCTGCATACAGTGCCCGCAATTTGAGCGGCAATTTGCTTGCCTGCCAAGTCAAGGCAACCCCCGCTCCGCCCAAGCGATCGATCTGGTTTTGCACAATCAAGGGATTGTTAATGAAAAAGCTGGAACCAAAGTCCTGAGCAGAATTATTGGCAAAGCTATTGCGATCGATAAAGTCACTCGGCACCAGTTTCGGACCCACTGCCACCTGGAGACTGGGCAAGGGTTGAAACTGGTAATAGAGCCGATAAAGATGAGTATTGGGGCTAACCCCTGCGTAATCCAACCCGCCGCCATCCACCAGTGAACCATTGGTGCCAAATAAATTCTGTCCCTGGCTTTGAGCAAAATTAATCGCATCTTCTCCATCGTTACCCATTTCCAACTGGGTGACGAGTTGATCCGTGCCGCTAAAACTGGTCACTAAATTTAAGCGACTGCGCAGAACGATGACATCCTTAGCTTGCACACCACCTGTGCCAGCCAAAATCACTTGTCCCTGCAACTGGCTTGTTGCCGAAAATCTTTTCGCTTCTAGTTGGGTTTGACGGTCTTCTTGTTGGCTTAGCCGTCCTTTTAACTCACCCAAGGCGGCATCATAAAACGTCTGCAACTGCTGCAAGGTCAGCAAGTCTTCCTCAATGGTGCGTCCTCGTTCGCCAGTCCGATACAACTGCTCAACTTTCGCCAACACAGCCGTGAGCGCTGAAATAAATTCGTAGCGAGTAACTGCCCGATCGCCCCGAAATGACCCATCGGAGTAGCCTTCCAGCACTCCATAGCGTTGAATCAGCGATCGCAACGCTTCATAAGCCCAATCTCCAGGTTGGACATCCGAAAAGGTGGATACATCGGATAATCTGGCAACTGGAGGCATACTTACCATGCCAGACTCGTTATCTGTCTCCAACAATTGATCTGATGCAGATAGATTGTCGATTGTCCCCCCTGCATTCGGGATTCCTCCTGCCCACGCAGGCAAACCCTGTGCCAGGGTACTCATGAAAACCCCCCCCAGCAACAACCTGGTAACCTTTCTCACACACACACTCCTTACACCAAATTGCCTGAGGACTTCAGCAGTTGTGACCAGCCAGGAACGAGGCACCTAAGCAGTCACACCAGATACCGCAGCACCCTGAGCACTCTGTTGAATCAGTTCAATTTTGTAACCGTCGGGGTCTTCGACGAAGGCAATCACCGTCGAACCATGCTTCATCGGTCCCGGTTGGCGAGTCACCTTTCCACCTCGGCTCTCGATCGCTTTGCAGGTGTGATAGATGTCTTCAACCCCGATCGCAATATGCCCATAGGCATCACCTAAGTCATATTGCTCTTTGCCCCAGTTATACGTCAGTTCCAAAACTGTATGATCGACCTCATCGCCATAGCCCACAAATGCCAGCGTAAATTCTCCGCCCGGATAGTCTTTCTGGCGCAACAGGCGCATTCCCAGAACATCGCAATAAAATTTCAGAGACGCTTCCAGGTTACCGACCCGCAGCATGGTGTGTAGTAATCGCATAATGCTTCTCAAAAAGGAATAATCGGCAGGGTGTCTACTTGCTTCACTCCGCTTGGAGGAGTAAAGCGAAACGTAGTCGCAGTGACTTCAGGATTTGCTGTTCTTTGCAAAATTTGTTCGGTAATGACAATATCCAACGATTCTGCCTTTCCACTAATTTGTAACTGTTGCAGTGTCGCCGTAGTGGGTTCAACCAAAGCACTGAAAAGGTATCCCTCTTTCTCATCTGCATATTCATAGCCATAAAATTTTTGCCCATTGACTGTCCGTTGTCCACCTTTGAGCGAGAGGGGCAATCCCAACTGCTTCAAGGCGTCGGCATTGGCTTCCAGATTGCCTTCAGCGATTTCTTTACGGGTTTCGCTGGGAATTTGTAAAAACAGAGAAGAAGACATGCCAATCAGAAAAGAGTCATCAGATTGGTCAAATTTCTCTAAAGAAAGTTTGCTGTATTGCTTGAGATCGGGTCGATACAGCCAAACTTGTTTGCCATCCGACACAATGAGGCTAGACAAAGAACTAGCACCGTCAGGTTGAGAGAAGGTCAACTCTGCTCGAAACTGATGGGGAGCCTGAACGATCGTTCGTAGCAGCATGTTCAAGACAACGTTGCTACCGGGCGATGTGCCGATGATCTGCATCTTGGACTTGGTTTCGTAGCGATCTCCAGCCAAAAAGTGAGCACTCGTTTTGACGAGTAAGGGCAAATCCGGACTCCCCATCGCCTGAGCCAACATAACCGGAGGCTGCATCGCCTGAGCCAGAGGAATAACTTGCGATCGTCCCACCGCGATGGTTGCCCACAAACCACCCGTAATCGCTAAGCCACCCAAGGCAGCCAAGAGTTGAGAATAGACCTTCATAACTTCAACAAGAGACACTATCAGCATCTTAGTCTTTCTCTTGGCAAATGCGATGTATCAGAGAGCCTGTAAGGTCGAGCAATGGTATGGTACGAATACAACTTGTCAGAATCTTCATCAAAAGGAGTTGATCCAATCATGCCAAGAGCAATCTGGAATGGTGCCGTCTTAGCAGAAAGCGATCGTTGCGAAGTTGTAGAAGGCAACCAATACTTTCCGCCTGACTCTATCGATCGAAAATACTTCAAAGACAGTAATACCCACACCACCTGTCCCTGGAAAGGCGTTGCCAGTTATTACACATTGGAAGTAGACGGTAAAACCAACCCCGATGCTGCCTGGTATTACCCCACTCCCAAAACTGCTGCCGCCAATATCACTGGCTATATTGCATTTTGGAAAGGTGTCAAAGTCGAAGTGTAGATCGTGACCGACTCAGGTCATGACTACACTGCGATCGACACCAGACGCTGGACATTATCGCAGACCTGTCTCTACCATCGCTCAGTGCCGAGAACACTTTTCCCTCTTCGCCAACCTTTACTATGCCGTTGGAATTGCCCCTCATCGCTACTGATAGACTGGTCGTGCGCCCAGCTCTGCAGGATGATGTCCCCGAAATTGTTAAGTACTATCGAGACAATCGCACCTTCCTGGCACCTTTTGAGCCAATCCGTCCCGACAACTTTTTTACACCCGTATTTTGGCAAGAACAAGTTGATAAAAACCTGATTGAGTTCAACTATAGTCAGGCATTAAGATTTTTTTTGTTCAAAAAGAACTCAAAAATCATCATTGGCACTGCCAATTTTACCCAATTTATCTATGGGGCATCTGAATCGTGTGTTCTCGGCTACAACCTGGCAAAAACAGAGCAAGGCAAAGGCTACATGAGCGAAGCGTTGCAAGCCTCAATCCATTATCTGTTTGAAGACTTAAACTTGCATCGTATTACCGCCAACTACATGCCCCACAATCGCCGCAGTGGCAACTTATTGAGAAGATTAGGGTTTGTCGTTGAAGGATATGCCAGAGACTATTTGCTGATTGATGGCAAGTGGGAAGACCATGTTCTGACCAGCCTGATCAACCCCATCTGGAAAGCAGATTGGCGGGAAAAAATGGTCCAGGGCAATGTCGTCAAATAAGGTAGATGCAACCGTTGGGATTGGGACGATCTCCATTCAGCCATTTGTTGGCTCATCAAGCGATCAAACTATTCTGCCATCAGACTATTCTGCAATCATCAGAGGTTCAAGCCAAGACTGGAATTGATCGCGTCGAAAAACTTGTGCACGACGACGATAATCGAACCGAACCAAACTGGGCAAACCGTGTTTCCGCAAACAATCTTTGATCCAGGATGCAACCCCTTGTCCAGCTTCAGGAGCCATTTCTGCTTGAAACGGACCATACATTAAGACCAACAGGCTATGCGTTTGCAGGGGGGCATCTTGTTCAATTAGTCGAGTCAAACTGAGCTGAATTGCACTAGTGCGTTGAGAGGAGAGTGCATCCTCTACCCATTGAGATTTGCTGCGATCGCGTAGCGTCTTTGCAGTAGAATTTTGTAGCGGTTTGAGTTCTGCGTTGTGGGCGATCTTGGGAGCCGTATTTCGTGATGAATGAGATGAATGGTCAGAACGAGCTTCTAGACTAGGTTTACGATCAGAGCGTCTTCGATGCATAAAACTCCTAAACGAGACAAATAATTAAACGCCGCCCTGCCTCCTCTCAACAATGCACAGGAGAAGGCAAGAGCCGTCACTCAGCAATACCAATTCGACCGAGCTTGCAAAAAATTAAACCTTCATCAGGCAAAGAGTGAAAACCCCTTGTTCATTGCAGCCTAATTGAAAAGCGGCATAACCCCCGAAGTGACGAGTTAAAACCGGGCTATTTAGATACTAATCATTTTTGTAAAGAGGGGCAAACTTTACACAAAAAATGATCCTCACAACGCTTTTTTTTAACATTAGTTAACAATACAAGGGGCGATCGTGACATCAGGGCATCCGCTGAATCGAAAATCCTTCTAGACACGATCGACGGCGACACTAAGGTCTAAAGATTTCTGATAAGTTAGCTGGATGAACTAACGCTCAAACAACGGTACAGCCATGACAGTCTGCGAATATCGGGCAGGGCTAGAAGGGGTTCCTGCTACTCAATCCAACATTAGCTTTGTTGACGGGCAAAAAGGCATCCTGGAATATCGAGGCATTCCCATCGAAGAGTTGGCAGAAAAGAGCACGTTCCTGGAAACAACCTATCTTTTGATTTGGGGAGAACTGCCCAATAAAGATGAATTAGAAGCATTTGAGCATGAAATTCGCTATCATCGGCGGCTCAAATTTCGGATTCGAGACATGATGAAATGCTTTCCAGAAAGTGGACACCCGATGGATGCACTGCAAGCCAGCGCAGCTGCTTTGGGACTTTTCTACTCGCGCCGCGCCTTAGATGATCCAGCTTACATTCGGGCGGCAGTCGTCAGGCTTCTAGCAAAAATTCCTACTATGGTGGCAGCCTTTCAGCTCATTCGTAAAGGCAACGACCCCGTTCAACCGAGAGATGACTTAGGTTACGCTGGTAACTTTTTATACATGTTGAGCGAACGAGAGCCAGATGCTTTGGCAGCTCGGATTTTTGATGTTTGTTTAACACTCCATGCCGAACATACCATCAATGCATCAACCTTTTCGGCGATGGTCACGGCATCCACATTGACAGATCCTTATGCGGTAATCGCCTCGGCGGTAGGGACGTTGGCAGGTCCTTTACATGGAGGAGCGAATGAAGAAGTCATCGACATGCTAGAGCAGATTGGCTCTGTCGAGAATGTTCGTCCTTATCTGGATGACTGTCTTCAGCGCAAATCCAAAATTATGGGATTTGGGCATCGGGTTTATAAGGTTAAAGATCCGCGCGCCACAATATTGCAAAACCTCGCAGAGAAACTGTTTGAAAAATTTGGGCGAGACAATTACTACGATATTGCGATTGCCATGGAGCAAGCCGTGGAAGAAAAGTTAGGACATAAAGGAATTTATCCCAATGTCGATTTTTATTCCGGTCTGGTCTATCGCAAGTTGGGCATTCCTACCGATCTCTTTACGCCCGTGTTTGCGATCGCCCGAGTAGCTGGTTGGCTTGCCCATTGGAAAGAGCAACTTGCCGAAAATCGCATCTTTCGCCCCACCCAAATTTACACAGGGCTCCATGCCATTCCCTATACCCCAATCACTGAGCGCAGGGAAACATTGGTAGATTGAGAATGAGAATCAGTATTTCATCACATGACTGATTTTTCTAGGAAAACTTGAAATCGTGATTACACAGGGCAGAATGGGCTTAACACGACTCAAGCGGAGTTGCATGATGGGTCAAACCCCCCTTGCCGAAACCAGAAGCGATTGTCAGGATATGTCCAGTGACGATTTTCAGGAACTCCACCCCTCAGAGTTTTGGTTCTCTGGGGGCTTCTTTTTTTAAAGGAGGGAAAGTTTCAGAAGCCAGGAGGTCAGGAAACACCCCCATCCCCGCATCTCCCCATCCCCGCGTCTCCTCATCCCCACGTTTCACCTCTGCTTATCGAACAGATTCTATATCTTGACTCGGCGAAATGTGATGCGGGATTTGCGTCTTACACAACTTTTTACAGGTAAACCGGGGATATACTGGATAGCGGAAAAGCATTAAGAAATCTTGACTGTAAGAATGCTAATAATGCTGCCCAGTTGAGATCATTGGAACGGGAGAACATGAACCCAGGAATTGACCTCCAGGAAACTTTCATTCAATCTTTGGTCGAACTTGGTCTACCCGCAGACCTTGCTAAAGCGATCTGGATGCCACTACCGATGTTGCTGATGATTATTGGCGCGACGGTAGGAGTTTTGGTTACGGTCTGGCTAGAGCGGAAAATATCTGCGGCGGCGCAACAACGAATCGGTCCTGAGTTTATTGGACCACTGGGGGTATTGGCTCCGGTGGCAGACGGGCTCAAGCTGGTATTTAAAGAAGATGTGGTTCCGGCAAAGGCAGATGCGCTTTTATTTACACTGGGTCCTGTGATTGTAGTAATCCCAGTGTTTTTGTCTTATCTCATTGTGCCGTTTGGGCAAAATCTGGTGATCACAGACCTGGGAATGGGTGTGTTTATCTGGATCACGTTGTCGAGCATTGCGCCGATCGGTCTTTTGATGGCAGGTTATGCCTCGAACAATAAATACTCTCTGCTAGGAGGGCTGAGGGCAGCAGCGCAATCGATTAGTTATGAGATTCCGCTGGCACTCTCGGTATTAGCGATCGCCATGATGTCCAATTCGCTGAGTACGATCGATATCGTCCAACAGCAATCGGGTTATGGCATTCTGGGCTGGAATATCTGGCGGCAGCCCGTGGGCTTCATCATCTTCTGGATTGCCATTTTAGCGGAGTGCGAACGGCTCCCATTTGACTTACCAGAAGCCGAAGAGGAATTGGTTGCTGGCTACCAAACTGAATACGCCGGCATGAAGTTCGGCTTGTTCTATCTGGGGTCTTACGTCAACCTGGTACTCTCTTCTCTCCTGTTTGCAGTACTCTATTTGGGCGGTTGGGACTTTCCAGTCCCTATCAATCTACTGGCAGGTTGGGTCGGAATCAGTGAGACCAATACGATCTTGCAGGTAGTCACTGCCGCTCTGGGTATCACCATGACCCTACTCAAAGCATATTTCCTGGTCTTTCTGGCAGTTTTGATGCGCTGGACAGTGCCCCGCGTGCGAATTGACCAGTTGTTAGATCTGGGTTGGAAATTTCTTCTGCCGATTTCTCTAGTCAATCTATTGTTGACTGCGGCTTTGAAGATTAGTTTTCCGCTCGCCTTTGGTGGTTAAACGTATTGTTTTGAGTTTTGGGTTCTGGCGGATTCAAAACTCGAAGCTCAAAACTTGTAACTCGAAACTGAGAAAAGTCATGCTGAAGTTCCTCAAGCAAGTCGGAGACTATACCAAAGAAACTGTCCAAGCTGCAAGGTATATTGGGCAGGGTCTTTCGGTCACGTTTGACCACATGCGACGTAGGCCCGTAACGGTGCAGTATCCTTATGAAAAGCTAATTCCTTCGGAACGGTTTCGTGGGCGAATTCACTTTGAATTTGACAAGTGTATTTCCTGTGAAGTCTGTGTGCGGGTTTGCCCCATTAACTTACCAGTCGTCGATTGGGAATTTAATAAGGAAACCAAGAAGAAAAAGCTCAAGCATTACAGTATCGACTTCGGCGTTTGCATTTTCTGTGGTAACTGTGTGGAGTATTGCCCCACTAATTGCCTCTCAATGACCGAGGAGTATGAGTTGGCAACCTACGATCGCCACGAACTCAATTACGATAACGTTGCCCTGGGAAGACTGCCTTATAAAGTTACAGACGATCCCATGGTGACACCGCTACGCGAATTGGCATACCTGCCTAAAGGGGTGACCGATCCTCACGATTTGCCTGCTGATGCTCAACGAGTTGGTTTGCGTCCAGAGCAAATTTTGGAGCAAATGGAGAAGAATGGGGATTCGTGAGTAGTTGATGACTGAAACCGATCAAGGTATCGACTCAATCACTCGCTCAATCAGATATTTGGAGAATTCGTTGCTGTGAATTTAGCTCAAGGTGTCCAGATTGTTTCGTTTGGGCTGTTGACCCTGATGGTCATCGGTGCCTCATTGGGTGTGGTTCTTTTACCCAATGTGGTTTACGCTGCCTTTTTGCTAGGGGGCGTGTTTATTAGTATGGCGGGGCTCTATCTGTTATTAAATGCAGATTTTGTCGCTGCCGCTCAAGTGCTGATCTATGTGGGCGCAGTCAACGTATTGATCTTGTTTGCCATTATGTTGGTCAACAAGCGCGAAGATTTTCTCCCCTTGAAACGAGGGTGGATTCGCAAGGCAGCAACTGGCATGGTTTGTGCAGGTTTGTTTGCACTGCTCAGTACGATGGTACTGACCACATCCTGGAATTTTTCAACTGGGGCGATCGCAGGCAACGACTCGATTATTGTGATTGCCAAGCACTTTTTCACAGATTTTCTCTTGCCCTTTGAATTAGCATCCGTCCTGCTGTTGATGGCGCTGGTCGGTGCCATTATTTTGGCACGGCGCGAGTTTATTCCTGAAGAAACCGACATGCCTGCTCGCGATGCTGCCTTGACGCTGCCAGAGCGTCCTCGTGAGTTGATGTCAGTGAGTTCATCTTCAGAATTCAATCGCTAAATTTTGGCGATCGCGCTGATCTTTGTTCTCGTTTAGATCTTGCATCCAAAGCACGCTCATGCAACTTCAATACTTTTTGTTACTAGCCGCCGCTCTATTTTGTATCGGTATTTATGGATTGGTCACCAGCCGGAATGCCGTCCGCGTGTTGATGTCGATCGAACTCATGCTGAATGCCGTGAATTTGAACCTGATGGCATTTTCCAATTTTTTGGATTCGGAAGCTATTAAGGGGCAAGTATTTACGGTATTTGTCATTACCGTCGCTGCCGCTGAAGCTGCGGTTGGGTTGGCTATCATTCTAGCTATCTACCGAAACCGGGACACTGTAGACATGGAGCAATTCAATTTGCTGAAGTGGTAATTTATTCACTCCTCTTTGGCGATTTATCTTAGGGTGTTAGTAGTTCAGTATGAGTCGCCTTCAATTTGTGGCTCATCTAGGTGAAACTCATTGAAGAGAGCAATTCACCCACTATCCCTAAGGGTTCTCCATCGTGCAATTGAAGCAAGTCATCATTGTTCACAAAGCTAGCGATCGTCTCAGTCAACAGGTTGCCGAGACCTGTGCTAGACAGCTCGAAGAGCGGGATTGTAAGGTTTTGCTGGGTCCCAGTGGACCTAAAGATAATCCTTATCCCGTTTTCTTAGCATCGATTTCGCAACCGATCGACTTGGCGCTCGTTCTGGGAGGAGATGGCACTGCATTAACCGCAGCACGCCATGTGGCAATGGATGGTGTGCCCATTCTGGCAATCAATGTCGGAGGACATTTGGGCTTTCTTACCGAGTCATCAGAGATGATTGCGGATACTGGGCAGCTCTGGGAGCGCTTGCTGACTGATCGCTTTGCAGTACAAAAGCGCATGATGTTGCAAGCCAGCACCTTTGAAGGCAGTCGATCGACCCAAGAAATCATGAGCGATCGTTTTTTGGCACTCAACGAAATGTGTGTCAAGCCCGCTTCTGCCGATCGCATGATCACCGCCATTTTGGAAATGGAGATTGATGGCGAAGTCGTCGATCAATATCAAGGGGATGGTTTAATTGTCTCAACGCCTACCGGTTCAACCTGCTACACCGTGGCTGCCAGCGGCCCGATCATCCATCCTGGCATGGAGGCGATCGCCGTTACTCCCATTTGCCCACTCAGTTTATCCAGTCGCGCCATCGTAATTCCAGCCCGGTCGATCGTTAGTATTTGGCCCTTGGCAGATCGTGACTTAACCACCAAGCTGTGGATGGATGGGGTTTTGGCAACCTCTATTTGGCCCGGTCAGCGGGTCGATATTAGCATGGCAGATTGCGAAGCTCAATTTATCATTCTAAAAGAAAATTATTCTTACTACCAAACCCTGCAAGAAAAGCTCCAGTGGGCAGGTGCTCGGATTCACTACAGCAATCACCATCGCAATTGATTGCGCCACGACTCGACTGTCTTTCTCTTGTAAAACCCTGCAATCTAAAATTCCGAATGATAGAGTGAGAGAGTTGAGAATTTCAGAAGCTCTCGAACACTACCAACCTTTGCAAGCGGAGTCGGTTAATCCCAATGAGTAAGGTGATTCGCGGAACGATTTTTGTGGTGGATGACAATATCGATACCGATCAAATTATTCCAGCAGAATATCTGACTCTGGTCCCCTCGAAGCCAGATGAGTATGAGAAATTAGGGAGTTATGCGCTGATTGGATTGCCCGATCGCTATGGCAAGTTTATTGCGTCGGGAGATACGAAAACCTGCTATCCAATCATTGTTGCAGGAGAAAATTTTGGTTGTGGGTCGTCGCGCGAACATGCCCCCATTGCATTGGGAGCATCGGGCGTGCAAGCGGTGATCGCTCAGTCTTACGCCCGGATCTTTTTCCGCAATAGTGCCTCAACAGGGGAGTTGTATCCTTGGGAATCGGTTGATCGTCTGTGTGATGAGTTCCAAACTGGACAAGAAGTGACGATCGATTTTGAACGCAATTGCTTAATCAATCACACCTTGGAAAAAGAATATCCACTCAAACCTTTGGGTGAGGTGGGTCCAGTGATTGATGCAGGTGGGCTATTTGATTACGCTCGTTTGACCGGAATGATTCCTCAAAAAGCATAACCGTGCAGTGATCGTCCTCTTGAATACAAAAGGTTCTATGACGTCGATTAAAATAACCAATCAATCTACACTGGGACTGGAGAGAAATCCCCTATACAATAATTAGGAATGTTTTTAGTGATTCACCCGGTTGGGTCAACTATTCAGATATTCCGATTTCAGTCTCTTGCGATTGTGCTCAAAAGCCCGGTAGAGGTTCCCTATGCTACTTAAATCCACGACTCGCCACATCCATATTTTTACTGCCGAGGTTCAGAGCAACGAACTGATCCCTAGCGATAACGTTCTGACATTGGATGTCGATCCTGATAATGAACTCAATTGGAACGAAGACGCGCTGCAAAAGATTTATCGCAAGTTTGATGAACTAGTTGAAGTTTACAACGGTGCGGATCTAACGGAATATAATCTGCGACGTATTGGGTCAGAATTAGAGCATCTGGTGCGATCGCTTCTGCAAAAGGGTGAAATTTCTTACAACCTCAATAGCCGCGTACTCAACTATAGTATGGGTTTACCGCAGGTGGTCTCAGAATAAAGTTGAGGGTTGAGCGTCTTAACCCAACAGTCCCCCTAAAAACTTTCTAAGTAAGTAATCTGTCACTTTTGAGTGGACTGATAGCGTAAGTTTGTAAGAATTATTTTTGGTAGGTTCTATATCCTGCAAAGCCTTCTGGCAGAGTGACGGAAATTGAGACAGTTCTGCTCAAGGTATTCCCCGGCAAAGCCGGGGAACAATCAGCTAGAGGATTGAGCCATCAGACAAATGGGTTATGCCCAAGCGCCTTTATTCTTCATCCTCCTCTGCTTCTTCACCCTCTTCCTCGATTTCTTCACCATATTCCTCTTCCTCATAGTCTCCCTCGAACTCTTCATCCTCCGCTTCTAACGCTTCCTCTTCTTCTCCTCCTTCTTCTTCCCCTTCCCCTTCTTCTTCCTCTACCGACTCATCCTCTGATTCCTCATCTTCATCGACTGGCTCCGCTTCTTCTTCGTCGTTCTCTGCCTCATCACTGTCCGCCTCTTCTGGGTCATCATCCTGGTTAAAGGCGTAGTCTGCGTCGATCGCATAGTGTTGACAAAGGGTATCGAGTTCTGCCAGAAACTCATCCGATTCGTCAATCGTGAGGTCAAAATTCAGAATGGTGACGGTGTAGACATCCCCATCCTCTTCTTCTTCTTCATAGTCGAAGTAATAATCTTCTTCACTCTCAACATAGTTTTTGCACAAGGTATCCAGCGCTTCAACAAAGCCTTCTGGGTCCTTGGTGCGGACATAAAAGGAATAGAGCAACAATGACCCTTCATCTGCGAAGAAGGATTCGTCTTCTTCCCAAACTTCAGCGCTGAAGTCCATATCACTGAGGGATTTGACGATCCAGGAGTCGTGAGCGTTATAGTCTGGGTGTATGACATAGTCATACGGGATGTAGCAGTAGCCTTGATCACCCCAGGCACTGCCCCAAGAGTTGCGCACGATAAACATGCGGTCTTTGTCAGAATAGCCAACGCACAGCATGGCGTGCCAACCGTGGGTTTCTCGCACATTATCAGATTTTTTGGGCAGAGGAACCCGCCCTCGATTGTGGGTCGCCTCATCGAAAGACTCGAAGGTATTGAGAGCAAACGCGATGGGATATCCTTCTGCCAGCGTGTGTCGCCATAGATTTAGGTCAGTTTCAACACACTCAGACTCCATGATCTTAAAGTTGGCTGCCTGTTCGTAAGCATCGGCATGGGGTTCTTGGCTGATGAGGTTTTCGTCATTGGGCCACAGATCTTCGCAGCAAGCGCCATAAGCGATCAGACTCTCGATCGCGCAATACATTTGGGTCCCGCTATCTTCATTGACCGCATCCATTTGTGCACGTGCGTTGTAGTACACAAACAAACGACTGACATCCCCTGAATCTCCCAAGTTGCGCTTCGCCAGGTATTCATAGGCACCCACAAAGGCATTGGCAACACAACTATTACCCACTTGCTCTTCTACAGTGGTCATGTACTGACGCAGATCAACCTTGGGGGGAAGTTGATCTTTTTGAAAGCGCCCGGCTGAGTGATGTTTCGCGCTTTCTGGTCGCCGACCTGCCTGATAACCACCGATGCGATACTTGCGATTTTGTGCCAACATGGCTACTCCTTGAGCAATACTGTTCAGAGTTTTCCCGTACTCAGGATGCCCATGTTGGTAAAATTTGTATCAACGAATATCACTGGACTGGAACAAGCTTCCATCAGGACTTACCTCCAAGCAACGAGAGCAATGCTCAGGAGAATAGACCCGTCGCGACAGTGGTAGTCATTAGAACATTTCAAAGCCTGAAATCAGTAAGGGACTTACAGCCGGTTTCATTTGTGTGAGCCACACTCAGATTCACTCATCCACCGAACTGTGGCTTACTCGTCCGAAAAGAGCTGTAAGCCCCTTTGTCCTACTTAACCTGAATGACTATGGCTGCGCCAACTGTTCACGGCGCAAAGCGATCGCATGGAAGAGGCTCAACACATCACATTGCCATTGGGGTAAGATTAGCGTCATCCCAATCTCTTCCAGACTATTGACCCAACAGAGAACGATCGCTCCCCAGAGGCAAGCCGCATTCCCGAAACCAAACAGGCTTACCGTAGCAATCAACAGAGTAATGCCCCAAATTTTGGCGGTGTAGGTGTGAAAGCTAGGAAATTTGCCAAATTTGATCAAGCTGGTGGCAAACAAAAGCAACTGCACCACGATCGCCCCTAGCAACGGCAACTGGAAATCGAGCACGACTTGAGGATAGACCCACCAAGTACTGAGGGCGATACAAAGATACAGACTAATATCTGCCCAACTGTCCGCCTGACGCAGTTGGGCAGTGCTAACTCCCAATTTTCTAGCAATGATGCCGTCAAAAATATCAGAAACCACTGCCAGAATGTAAGCAAAAACAAACCATGAATGGGTTTGGTGATCAAACGCATCGAGCAATAGTAGAGGGGCGATCGCAAAACGAAAGCCCACCAAAATACCAGGAATATAGATCAGTTTCAGCACAGAGTCACTGCATCAGGGATGAACTAGCGCAACCAGTCTTTTGACCTTTTATGATAGCCCCACCAACTTAGCACTCAGATCCCACATGCGCGCCCCTTTCTCATCATCCCGTGCTTGTCGGGATACCTTCTGCACAAAGGCCGATCGGTTTTTCTTCTGGCGATTTCCCCAACTCCAGTAGGCACCGGACTGCTTGTATTCTGGGTCAGCAACCACAGCAGCAACCCGTTCTCCTGCCAATTCTTGAGACACGTAGCCACCCGTGATGTACTTCTGAAACAGGGGGAAGAGTTTTTGGAAGAGGGGATAGTGATTGCGGAAGAGGGGGGTATCCGCAACACAGCCCGGATACAGCGAACTGAAGGTAATACCTGTGAGGTTGTGGTAGCGGCGGTGTAGTTCTTTGACAGTCAAGACATTACAAACCTTGCTATCTTTGTAGGCTTTGACGGGTTCAAACGGTTTGCCATCCACCATAGAAACGGGATCTTTGAAGCCAGCTTCAAACCCTTCAAAATTGCCGAGATCAGGACGTGGGTAGACTTTGCCACCCAATTCTTCGGGGTTATGCGTGACGGTGCCCAGAATAATCAGGCGGGGATCAGCGATCGCAAATTTCCTAAACTGAGGCAGCATCAAGTTGCAGAGAAGAAAATGACCGAGGTGATTGGTGGTCATCGTCAGTTCATACCCTTCCGGGCTACGTAAGGGGTCTTTCAACAACGGCATGTAAATCGCTGCATTGCAAACCAAGGCATGTAAAGGCTTCTTACTTGCGTCAAATTCTTGCACAAACCGACGCACGCTTTCCAGATCGCCCAGATCGATCTGCATTAAGGTATAGCTGTCAGGAGCCATACCAACCTTTTGCGCTGCTTCACCGCCTTTGCGGACATCTCGACATGCCATCACGACATGCCATCCTCTTTTGGCAAGGGCTTTTGCAGCGTACAGCCCAACCCCAGAAGAGGCTCCTGTAATTACAACGGTTGAATTCTGATATTGTCCCATTTTCTTAAAACTGTGTGAGAGTCACGCTTGATCGTGATCCATGATCTCATAACACGGAGCGAGACAACTGTTAATCCTAGCAATGTACTGTATAGAGTCTGATTAATCGAATAACTAGAGTTTTATCATCTTCAATCTAAAATCCTCTAGTTAAGACGGTATGATTCCTGCCTTTAACCCTGAGCACTGCGGGATGTGCCATCTATTTTCTATCATCAGCGCTTGGCAAGATTAACTCCGTAGGAGGATTCTTTATTTTCTCTAAACTAGAAAGATTTTAAGCAGTAGTCTGTTAGTGCATAGAGTGAGCCGGGCAATGACGTTTAGTCCCTTTGATTTATTTTGGGTGTTTCTGATTCTGTCTTCGTTTCAACCCTGGTTGCAGAAACGTCAGTTAGAGTATCGACGAGTGCAAGCCTTGCGATCGTTTGAGCAGCAACGCAACAGTCGGGTCATTTTCCTGATTCATCGCCAAGAATCGATTAGTTTATTGGGCATTCCGCTGTCGCGCTATATCAGCATTGAAGATTCGGAGCAGGTGTTGCGAGCCATTCGACTCACGCCAACGGATGTGCCGATCGACTTGATTTTGCATACACCGGGGGGATTGGTATTGGCAACGGAGCAAATTGCCAGAGCACTGATCCGCCATCCAGCCAAGGTCACGGTATTTGTACCACACTATGCCATGAGCGGTGGCACTCTGCTAGCACTGGCAGCGGATGAAATTGTGATGGATGCCAATGCGGTTTTGGGTCCGGTTGATCCCCAGTTGGGCAACTTTCCGGCAGCGAGCATTTTGAAGGTGGTGGAAAAGAAGCCGATCGCAGAAATCGATGACCAGACACTGATCATGGCAGATCTGTCTCAGAAGGCAATTCGGCAGGTGCAGGGCTTTGTGCGGACGCTGTTGCACGATGAGATTCCGAATCAGAAGGTTGCGCCTGACAAGATTGAGTCGATCGTGGAGTTTCTGACCACGGGGCAGGTGACGCACGACTACCCCATCACCGTTGAGGAGGCGACTGCATTAGGTTTGCCCATCACGGCTGGACTGCCTAGAGATATTTATGATCTGATGGAGCTATATCCGCAGCCCCAGGGTGGTCGCCCCAGCGTACAGTACATCCCCATGCCTTACGAGCGTCGTCCGTCCCTGCCGGAACCGAAGGGCAGACCCTTGCCTGAGAATGTACGACCGTAAATTGAGCGTTACTGATTTCAGGTATGAATTTGGAGTTGTATGAATTGAAACTTCGTTCCAATTCATACTGCTATTCAGCAACACTTAAATTGATAACCCAACCACTGCAGATAAAAAATCAGAGCTGGACAAAGCCAACTCTGATTGAATAAGTGTGATATCGCAAACCGGATGTTATGGACAATAGATCAGATTGCTGGGATTGTTAGGATAACCGTTGGAAACCCAACCAGGAATCGGCTGAGAGATCTCGACCCAAATCCGTCCACTCGCATCGGTGCTGCGGTTGGGTGGGCTGCTGGTCAGCGTGACGGTAGCACCTTTGGCAACCCCCCCGACCAGCCGCGCCGAGGTTTGAGGCTTTTCACGAATAATCAACCCTTCAGGGGGATTAAGCACTTTCCGACAACGATCGGCAGGGGGAGTCGTCACAGGACAGGGAACTTTTGGACTCAAATTTTTAGGTTCCAGGTAGCCTTTTGCTGGTGCGTCAATTTCAATTAACCCATTCACCCCAGTGTTGGCAGCCAGCTTGACTACCGTTCCCATCACCAAATTCGCAACGATTTTACTGGTCACCGCAGAGTCTTCATAGACCGCCGCCGCGTGGTTTAACCGACGGCAGGAGCCCGATAGTTGGGCAATTTGAAATTCACCTGGCTGAAGTGAATTAGGTAGGGCATCCCCATGACTTGCCCCCGAATTTACAGTTGCAGGGGTAGTAGCAGCAAAGCTCAGGATGGGAGTTTGCGCAGATCCAGCCGCGATCGCTGCGATCGCAAATAACACGACACGTTTTCCTAAATCAGAATGATTGTTTTGTTTCTTTTTCATCTGGGTCATTCCTCGCAAATAACTTTGAAATCAGACCTCGATATAAGCAAGCTCAGTTTAAGCCAAATTCATCCATTTCTCTGGAGTTTCAAGAACTTTTCAGAATAGATTGCGAATTGACAGGTAGACTCCCATACTTTTGGGATAACCTTGTCTACTTGGTGGAGCCATGTCCTCTTCTCGTAATTTTGCCAAACGACAGAGCAACCGTCGTCGCAATCTCTGGTTTGAACGCATCATGGCAACGATCGCCTCTGCCAATCTTTGCCTAGTGATGTTTGACCTGACCTATGTCTCCTGGCGAAACTTTTGGTTACAGGGCAACATCCCAGTGCCATTTACCCAGTTCCAGGTACAGGTCCCTCTACCAGAAATGGATTGTAACGATCGATCGATTACGAATAAGGAGCCACCGCGCACCCTTCGCCAATCCGTCATTACCTGCATATACGACCCCATTAAAGGGATTCAACCGCATCGTGAAACCCAAAGCTACTTAAATACGGTACAAACCCTGGAGCGCCAGATTAATCAGAAAGGATTGGACAATGCCTTTAAGTCCACCGAAGTGCAGGCAACTTTGGCAAAATTGCGCAACCTAAGCAGCGACATGATTGTCACGGACCCCTTTGCCGCAGCCAATAAAAGCGGCATTTTGGAGAAAATCAAAAATCAGATGCGCGACCAGGTACGCAGCAAAGACCGGGAAAATGTACCAGCACGAGAAGCTTTCGACATTTTTTGGAGCACCCAATCTCTCACTCCTGCCACCTGGGAGCGAGAAAAAAATTGGTTTGACCAAAAAGTTGCACCGCTGATCGCCACTAACTATTATCGGACGATCGGTGAAAACGGAGACCCCACAAACAACTTCTGGGTCTTGGATGCTCCATTCGTAATTTTGTTTGCGCTGGAATTTCTGGCACGCACCTTTTACATTAGCCGTCGCTATAGCAGCCTGAGTTGGCTAGATGCCATGATCTGGCGCTGGTACGATATTCCCCTGTTGTTCCCATTTGGGGTCACCTTTCCTGCCTGGGCATGGGTGCGGATTTTCCCAGTAGCCAATCGGCTGGATGAAGCTGAGATCGTTGATATGCATCAGATTCAAGACCAGGTCCGGCATAGCTTTGTTGCCAACATTGCTGAAGAAATTACTGAGGTGGTCGTGGTGCAGGTCATCAATCAAGTACAAGGATCGATTACCCGGGGCGAAGTGACAAATTGGTTGATGAAATCGGGAGATCGTCGCTATATCGACATCAACAACCGCAACGAAGTCGAAGAAATTACCGCTCATCTGATCAAACTCACGGTCTACCAGGTGTTCCCGAAAGTGCAGCCCGATATTGAAGCCTTGCTCCGCCATGTGATCGAAAGCGTCCTCAAGCAATCTCCTCTCTACCGCGGCTTTGAGACAATTCCTGGATTGGGCAACATTCCCAGTCAGATCAACGAGCGAGTGATTTCAGAAGCAACCCAAACTGCTTACACCGCCTTGAGGTCGGCACTGGAAGATCCCGTTTTCACGGATCTCGTCAACCTTTTAGTCAAAAACTTGGTCACAACGTTAACTACCGAAGTCCAACAACAGAACACCGTAGATGAACTGCAAGGATTATTAACGGATTTACTCGAAGAAATCAAAGTGAACTATGTTCAGCGCTTAGCGGAAGAAGACGTCGAAGCCCTGCTCGAGAAAACACGGCAGTTGCATCAACAGCCGAAGGGAGAAATTGTAAAGAGGTAAGGTCAAACCTACCAAAATTAGACGATAGGCGAACCCAGTCCGTTGAACGGTTGGCACACCCTGCCAATCCAGTTTTTAATGCATGGATTGACGCCAAACATGAAAATTCGCAATAAAACGCAATCTTAAATTCAGATTTACTCAAACCTGGTTCGGGTCGCCATTGACCGATCGCAATCTGCAAAAACTGGATACAGAGTTGGACAAAATGCGGAGAATTCGTTTAGTTTTCGATCGAAGATTTTTCTCGTTACAAAACAAGATAAGAGTATAGATTTCTTTGTGTTTATATGGAAAACGCTGTGAAATTTTATGCTCGATCGTGCTCTGTTACTTGATTTCATGGAAGTCAAGTCAAATATGTAAAAGATAAACAATGTTTATCGAACACAACAGAATTGCAAAACCCTGGCTTATTGTTTTGCGGTACATTGCTGATATCATTCTTACTAAAGCCACCTGATGCAAGGTGAAGGAAGTGCAGCACTGGCAACTCCGGTTTCTCTGGGGTGATGTCGGTTGCCGGTTCCCAGTCAACACCAGGTTTCTTAGAATCGCAATCAGAATTGATTAACGGAACTTAATTAGGTTCTGATTGCTTCGATCGAGAAAATTTGAATTCACAGGAAGGGAGATATGTCGTACGCGCAAACCAGAACCCAGGCGAAGTCTGGGTATCAAGCAGGGGTTAAAGACTACCGCTTAACCTATTACACTCCGGACTACACTCCGAAAGATACCGACATCCTGGCAGCTTTCCGCGTGACCCCCCAGCCCGGAGTTCCTTATGAAGAAGCCGGTGCTGCTGTTGCCGCTGAATCCTCAACCGGAACCTGGACCACGGTCTGGACTGACTTGCTGACCGACCTCGATCGCTACAAAGGTCGTTGTTACGATATCGAACCCGTTCCCGGTGAAGATAACCAGTTCATCGCTTACATTGCTTATCCGCTCGATCTGTTTGAAGAAGGCTCCGTCACCAACATGTTGACCTCCATTGTGGGGAACGTGTTTGGTTTCAAAGCCCTGAAAGCGCTGCGCTTGGAAGATTTGCGGATTCCAGTGGCTTACCTCAAGACCTTCCAGGGTCCCCCTCACGGGATTCAGGTTGAACGCGACAAGATCAACAAGTATGGTCGTCCGTTGCTGGGTTGCACTATCAAACCTAAACTCGGTTTGTCTGCGAAGAACTACGGTCGTGCCGTGTACGAATGTCTGCGCGGTGGTCTGGACTTCACCAAAGACGACGAAAATATCAACTCTCAGCCGTTCCAACGCTGGCGCGATCGTTTCTTGTTTGTTGCTGATGCAATCCACAAGTCTCAGGCTGAAACGGGTGAAATCAAAGGTCACTACCTGAACTGTACCGCTGCCACTTGCGAAGAAATGCTGAAGCGGGCTGAGTTCGCCAAAGAACTCGAAATGCCCATCATCATGCATGACTTCTTGACCGCAGGCTTCACCGCCAACACCACTTTGGCAAAATGGTGCCGTGACAATGGCATGTTGTTGCACATTCACCGCGCCATGCACGCTGTGATCGATCGTCAAAAGAACCACGGCATGCACTTCCGTGTGTTAGCAAAGTGCTTGCGGATGTCCGGTGGTGACCACATCCACACTGGAACCGTTGTGGGTAAACTGGAAGGCGACAAAGCCGTGACCCTCGGTTTCGTCGATCTGTTGCGCGAAAACTATGTTGAGCAAGATCGCTCCAAAGGGATCTACTTCACTCAGGATTGGGCTTCTATGCCTGGTGTAATGGCAGTGGCTTCCGGTGGTATCCACGTATGGCACATGCCCGCACTAGTGGAAATCTTTGGGGATGACTCGGTGCTTCAGTTTGGTGGTGGTACGCTGGGTCACCCCTGGGGCAATGCTCCGGGTGCAACAGCAAACCGCGTGGCGCTGGAAGCTTGCGTTCAAGCTCGCAACGAAGGTCGCGACCTGATGCGCGAAGGTGGCGACATCATTCGCGAAGCTTGTCGCTGGAGTCCTGAACTCGCAACCGCTTGCGAACTGTGGAAGGAAATCAAGTTCGAGTTCGAGGCTCAAGACACTATTTAACGAAAGAACGAAGAAGGGAGAAAGAAGATTGAAGGAATCTCATATACTCTTTTCTTTCTTCTTTCTTCTCTCTTCACTCTTTTCCTATGGATCTCAAGCAGATTGCGAAGGATACAACCAAGACGCTGATCAGTTATATGACCTATCAAGCGTTGCGGATTGTGATTGCGCAGTTGGATGAGACTGAACCGAAGCGGGCATACTGGCTCCGTCAGTTTTCCTATCGAGTCAGCATTCAGGATGGTGAAGCGTTTCTGCAAGCCCTTTTTCTAGAAGAGCAGCGGCTCGCTTTTCGTCTTCTAACTGTGCGGGAGCATATTGCGGGTGAAATTGCCGACTACTTACCGGAAATGCTGCGTACAGGGATTCAACAAGCGAATCTACAGCAACGCACTCAGCAATTGGAACGTATGACGCAGATCGATGCGGCTGCGGTCAGTCCTCATCCTGAAACGGATGCGGGCGAGATAACTTCTCAATCTGAAGTGGTTGATCCGGATGTAGTCAGCACTCATCCTGAAACAGAAACGGGTTCTGAGTCCGATGGCGCTTAGCGATCGACCAAGACGGCTTGCCCATCCCTCAGAATGCAACCTTTGAACATTATCGAGACAATACTGAGGAAATCATGAAGACCTTACCCAAAGAGCGGCGTTACGAGACTTTTTCTTACTTGCCTCCGCTCAGCGATGCGCAAATTGCGCGGCAAATTCAATACACCATCGAACAGGGCTACCATCCTTGCGTTGAATTCAACGAGAACTCGGATGCCGAAATTTACTACTGGACAATGTGGAAACTGCCTCTGTTCAACTGCTCCAGCCCCCAAGAAGTGTTGGCTGAAGTGCAACAATGCCGCTCTGAGTATCCCCAGTGCTATATCCGGGTGGTGGCATTTGACAACATCAAGCAATGCCAGGTAATGAGCTTTATCGTTCACAAGCCCAGTCAGTCAGGTGGCGGCTACCGCTACTAATTTCGGTTCATTGACGATTTCTATCATTTGATCGTGTTGTTAGGGTGGGCATTGCTCACCCTTTTTTTGTACCATTCTTGATAAGACCTCGAAGGTTTGAATCCACCACCAAAATTCAAATTCCCTTCACTATATTTTTTGGTTGCTTTACGAAAGCTAGCATTGCCTTCGGGCAGAGTGGTGGATAGTCTTTCCCCACCCAAATGATGCAAGCTTTCTATCTTCTCACTACGCTTTGTCTGGCGATCGCTCTTTCGATTTTTATGCCTGCCCAGCAAGCCATGTCAGGCAATTGCGATCGCGCCTATCCAACCGTATGCATTCCTTCGCCTCCGCCCGATCTCGATTGCAAAGACATCCCCTATCGCAATTTCCAAGTACTCGCTCCAGATCCTCATGGCTTCGACCGCGATAAGGACGGCATTGGGTGTGAGAAGCGGTAAGCAACCTTAAAGCTGTGTTGACCCCTGTGCGATCGCTTTGTTGTGTATCAATTTCTCCATCTCCTGGCTTTAAACCTTAGACTTGATGAGGAAGTTTGCAAAGCACGGATCGACTCAGCCCGGATCGATCGCAGATTGCTACCCCCTGATGAGCAGGTTACTAGGAGATGCAAGTTCATGTGTGGAATTGTTGGCTACATTGGCACCCGGACAGCAAGTGACATCCTCCTGGAAGGGTTACGAAAGCTAGAGTATCGAGGATACGACTCGGCAGGGATTGCCACGGTCTTGGAAGGCGAAATTCATTGCGTTCGCGCCAAGGGCAAGCTCCACAACCTGCAAGAGAAGCTAGAAGGGCAAAACAATCCCGCCCGCTTGGGCATTGGGCACACCCGCTGGGCAACCCATGGCAAACCGGAAGAATATAACGCCCATCCCCATATGGACACGGCGCGGCGGTTGGCAGTGGTGCAGAATGGCATTATTGAGAACTATCGGGAACTGCGAGAAGACCTGAAGCAGAAAGGGCACGAGTTTCGATCAGAAACCGACACCGAGGTAATTCCCCATCTGATTGCCGAAATTCTGAAGCATCTGCCTGCGGCATCGGCCAACACTTCGCCATTACTGGAGGCGGTGCGACAGGCAGTGAATCAACTGCAAGGAGCCTTTGCGATCGCCGTCATTTCTGCGGATCATCCCGATGAACTGATCGTGGCGCGGCAACAAGCCCCCCTGTCGATCGGCTTTGGGCAGGGTGAATTTTATTGTGCATCGGATACACCAGCGCTAGTGCCTTATACCCAAGCCGTGTTGACCCTGGAGAATGGTGAACTGGCGCGCCTAACTCCGTTGGGAGTGGAAGTCTATAGTTTTGAAGGACAACGGCTGAAGAAGTATCCCCGCACCCTGAGCTGGAACCCGGTGATGGTGGAGAAACAGGGCTTTAAGCACTTCATGCTGAAAGAAATTTACGAACAGCCGGGGGTGGTACGAGCCTGTCTGGAAGCATATTTTGATGCGGAATGGAGTGCAGCTGACCACATGCACTCCCCGGTGCGCTTGAACTTACCCGATTCGTTCTACGCCCATTTGGAACATATTCAGATCGTGGCTTGTGGCACCAGTTGGCACGCCAGTCTGGTGGGTAAATATTTGCTGGAGCAAATTGCGGAACTGCCCACTCAAGTGCAGTATGCATCAGAATTTCGCTATTCGCCTGCACCGCTGGTGCCGAATACGCTGACGATCGGGGTGACGCAATCGGGTGAAACGGCAGATACCCTGGCAGCGCTGGAGATGGAAAAGCAACGCCGTGCCATGCATGGTGGCGACTATCAGGCGCGCTTGCTGGGCATTACTAACCGTCCCGAAAGTTCCCTGGGGCATCTAGTGCCTCACATTATCGATACCCATGCGGGGATTGAGATTGGTGTCGCAGCCACCAAGACCTTTATCGGGCAACTGATGGCGTTTTATGCTCTGGCGATCGACTTGGCATTCCACCGCCAAACCCTGTCTCCGGTGGAGACAGAGGAGATGTTGGCAGGGCTGCGGCAACTGCCCGCGCAGATTGAGTCGGTGCTGGAAAGCCAGGAGCGTTACATTGAACAACTGGCGCACGATTTTGCGGAGACGCAGGACTTTATCTTTTTGGGACGGGGCATCAATTTCCCGATCGCCCTGGAAGGGGCGCTAAAGCTGAAGGAAATTAGCTATATCCATGCGGAAGGCTATCCTGCCGGAGAGATGAAGCATGGTCCGATTGCGTTGCTAGATGCCAAGGTGCCGGTGGTGACGATCGCAATGCCCGGTGGCGTGTTTGAGAAGGTGCTCTCGAATGCCCAGGAAGCTAGAGCGCGGGATGCCCGGTTGATTGGCGTGACGCCGATGGATGAACAGGAAGCAGCGGAGACGTTTGATACGGTGATTCCGGTGCCCCATGTGGCAGAGATTTTGTCGCCGATTATTACGGTGATTCCGCTGCAATTGTTGTCCTATCACATTGCGGCGCGCCGAGGCTTGGACGTGGATCAGCCAAGAAATTTGGCAAAATCGGTAACGGTAGAATAGCTCAGATCTTGCACCTTTCCCAATAATGTAAAACGCAAATAAACTTGTCTACTGGCAAATAATGTCATATACCGCGAAATAAACTTGGATACTAGCAAATTAGGCTCTATACTGGGAGAACTAGAAAGTTTGTACCAGTAGAACGCTTTCTAGCGTCTAGATTTACTAGATTTGTTAGACAGCATTAACCCAATGGCTAAACGTAATCGGAGTACCAATCAGCAGAAAGTTGAGCAACGACTGAAGGAGCGCCGTGGTAGTGGTAGAGGAGCCAAGTACCAACCTTGGCTCCAAATTCAGGATGTTCCTTCTCAGGGATTAGCCAGTCGAGTCAAAGGTTGGAAGACTGGCAGAGACCATCATTTGTTGAGCCAATTGGAGACCAGCTATTTCTACGTTTTAGATTGGTCACAATCGGTGTTGGATATCCGAGAGCAATTTCCTCTACTGCCGTTGGAGGAAACTCAGCAAATTGCAGAACAATGTGAATATATCCATCCTACTGATCCTCAAACCCAACAATCCGTGGTAATGACCACAGATTTTTTGATTACTCTGAAACAGAGTGATCACGAGATAGAAAAAGCTCGTGCCATTAAACCTGTCGCTGATCTTCAATCACAACGAACTTTAGAGAAACTGGAGATTGAGCGGCTTTACTGGAAACGTCGGAATATTGATTGGGGAGTTGTTACCGAGAAAGAAATCCCCAAAACCTTTGTTGAAAACCTTAAATGGCTGCGCTCTTGTTACTGGCTCAACGATTTAGCACCACTCAATCAAGATGACATTACACGAATTGAAGCAGTTCTAACGCCACAGGTTTTACAAGAGAAAACAGCGCTAACTAGAATCACTAACACATGTGATGATCAATTAGGACTCTCTCCTGGAGTAAGCCTATCGGTTGTCCGTTACCTTATTGCCAATCGTCGATGGCAAGTTGATATGAGCCATCGCATCCAACCAAGTAGGGTACTCACGCTCCTGTCTATTTCATCAGCAGGTTCGTATCAGGAGCTAGGAGGCGTGGGATGAAACTTTTTGTCAACATGCTTTTAGAGTGGCAGAGTGAAACTGAAGCTTCTCGTATTGAACGATTACTCTGGGTTGACTCTTCCTATACAGACGTAGCCACTATTGAATTACTGAATCCGAAAGCACTCCCTATTTGGCAGAAATGTAAAGAATTGGAAGAGGCGATCTCGTCACAGCAAGCTCAGGTTTTAGAAGTTGATCCTTATGCCTCTCTCCTCAAGCCTGAAGATACTATCCCCAAAAAACACCGAGAACGGAGAGACCAAGCATGGGAGGTCATCGCTCCTTTAGTAGAGGGTAAAGATGGGCGTATCTTCTTTTCCCACGGTCGTGGAGCGCTTTTGAATGCCTGGGTTGAAAAGACGGGCTGCACGAAAATGACCTTGTATAAGTATCTCAGACGCTACTGGCAGGGAGGGCAGGTCAGAAATGCTCTCTTACCTCTTTTTGATAAGTGTGGTGCACCTGGGAAAGAGCGTAAAAGCCGGGAGAAGAAGCGAGGACGCCCCAACAAAATTAGCAAAATTACTCAAATACCAGTAGGTGTGAATGTAGACGACAAGATACGAGAGAAATTTAATCGGGGCGTTCGTCAATTTTATGAGAATGGTCAGGGACGAACACTTCAAGATGCATTTCAGAAAACACTCGAGAAACATTTTCATAAAGGCTACACGCTTTCTTCCAACGGGGCTTTAGTTCCTTGTCTACCACCAGCCCACGAACTGCCAACATTTGGGCAATTTCGCTACTGGTATGAAAAGGAGCGAGATGCAACGCAAGCCCTTACGTCAAGAGAAGGAAAACGCCGTTATAATTTGCGCCACCGAGAGGTACTGGGAGATTCAACTCAGATGGCTTTCGGTCCAGGCTCCATTTATCAGATAGACGCAACGATTGGTGATATCTATTTGGTAAGTTCGCTCGATCGAACCCGAATCATTGGTCGCCCTGTGATTTATGTTCTAATTGACGTTTTCAGCAGGATGATTACAGGATTGAGTGTCAGTCTAGAAGGACCAAGTTGGCTAGGGGCAATGCAGGCATTAGAAAATGCAGCAATTGATAAAGTTGCATTTTGCCAAGAATATGGAGTTGAGATTGCAGAAGAAGACTGGCCTTGTCGTCATTTGCCGGAAGTCATTCTTGCAGACCGAGGCGAATTAGAGGGTTATAACGCTGATAATCTTGTCAAAGCCTTAAATGTGACCGTTTCTAACACTCCTCCCTACCGAGCAGATTGGAAAGGGATTGTAGAGCGCAACTTCCGCTTGAGTAATGACAAAGTCATTCATTGGATGCCGGGAGCTGTTTATAAACCGCATGAGCGTGGAGACAATGATTACCGCCTTGATGCTGTGCTGGATTTGCATCAATTCCGGAAGCTCATGATTCTTGCGATCTTAGACCATAACAAAGAACACCGGATGGATTGGTATCGCATGGATGAGTTCATGATCCAAGAGCACGTTGAACCATATCCCCTAGATCTATGGAACTGGGGCATTCGTAACCGGGCAGGACACTTGAGGGTTAAGTCCCGTGACATTCTGCGCTTGAATCTTTTACCTTCGGAGCGAGTTTCTGTTACTTATCGCGGTATCCGGTTTAAGGGCTTATTTTACTCTTGCGATCTAGCTTTACGAGAGCAGTGGTTTGTAAGGGCTAGAGAACGAGGAAGTTGGAAAATTGATGTAGCTTACGATCCTCGTAGCCTAAGTGATATCTATTTGCGTCTTGATGGAGGACAACGGCTGGAGTGTTGCCAGTTGATTGATGCAGAACATACCTTCCGAGGGCGAGATTTGTATGAAACTCTTGATTACTTTGAAACTCGCAAGCAGCAAAAGGAATTGTCTAGAAGTCGTAAGCAGCAATCCAGTGCTGTGCTGAATGCTCAAATGGAGCAGATAATCAATGAAGGTAAGGAACAAACCTCGACGGCGCTGGAGCAGGTGACAGGGCAGAGTAAGCGATCGCGCATCAAGGGCATCCGGTCGAATCGTCAAGAAGAACGCGACATGGAACGCGAAGCTCAAGCTTGGCAATTGGGAGAAAAGCCGCTTACTGATCATTCCGGCAAGGTGATTCCTCTGATTGTTCCATCTAAAGTGTCAGAACCAGAACCAAGTAAGAATGCTGAAGAGCCTCAGCATGAAGTTTCCGACACTGAGCCAATTGACAGTCACAATCAAGAAGACTCAACCCATGTCCCGCAATCCCAGCTAATCGAAAGATTGCATAAACTGCGTCCAAAAATGTGGAGCGATGATGATGAGTAGTCAACATATCCCGTCTCTTTTAGTAGGAAAGGGTAGAGTTGAACAGGCAACTTACCTCGTTCCGGTCATTCCAACCTATCAAGGGAATCCCTTGATTGAAGCTCTCCCTCCTATCTTCATCACCCAGGATGAAGTAGCAGAACGTCTTGCATTCTATCCAGATTATGACGAAGAGCATCGTAAGATGCCTGCCTATCTTCGGCTACATTTGATTCAAAATACTTTGCAGTTTTTTGCTCCTTTACCGATTCATTTTGATCTGGAGCAACGGTTTTCCCGAATGATTCGGCTAGGATATCAGGCACGGAATCCCGCAATTACAGGTTTTTGGGGGGATGTGAAGTCGCGGGTTCACTCTTTAGGTACAGTTCGCCAATCCCCTCGTTCAACCGCAACAGGATTTACTATTGTTGGCATTAGCGGAGTTGGTAAGACCACATCGATAGAAGCGATTCTGCTTTTGTATCCGCAGGTTATCTTCCATAGTCACTACCAAGATCGCGATTTTAGTTTCACTCAAATTGTCTGGCTTAAGCTAGATTGTCCCTTTGACGGTTCGATCAAGGGCTTATGCTTAAACTTTTTCCAGGCAGTAGATGACCTGCTCGGCACTCGTTACTACGACAACTATGCAGGTGGTCGTAAAACAGTAGACGAATTGCTGCCGCGTATGGCGCTGGTTGCGTCTCTTCACTCGATCGGTGTACTGGTCATTGATGAAATCCAGCACCTTAGCCAAGCCAAAAGTGGCGGTTCCAGCAAAATGCTGAATTTTTTCGTTCAGTTAATCAATACGATTGGTCTACCAGTAGTACTTGTTGGTACTTATAAAGCAATCTCTGTGCTCCGCGGAGAGTTTCGACAAGCCCGGAGAGGTACAGGGCAGGGTGACCTTGTCTGGGACAGGATGAAGAATGACGATAAGTGGAAATGGTTCGTCAAGTGTTTGTGGGGATATCAATATGTTAGAAAGCAATGTCGCTCCACCCAAGAACTGCGCGATGCGCTGTATGAGGTGACGCAAGGTATTACTGACTTTGCCATTAAAGTCTACATGCTGGCTCAAATTCGGGCGATTGCAAATGGCGAAGAAGTTGTAACCGAGCAAGGAATTCGACTCGTGGCTAAAGAAAGCTTACGATTGGCGTACCCCATTCTACAAGCTCTGAAAAATAAAGACACTCGGCTTCTTGCCAGCGTTGAGGATGTTCATCCCATTGACATCGATCAGTTTTTACAAAATGCCCAAAACCAATTGAGTAGAGCTGAACAGCATCAAGCATCAGGCAGTGTACAAACAACCAATCTCAACAAACAACTGCCTCCAGCCACCATTGATGCAACAGAGCCACAGATAGCGGCTACTGAAACCGTCAAAAAAGGTTCTGGAAGACGCAAGAAAACTGCCCCCTTGGAAGGAAGTTTACCCGAAATTGCAGCATCAGGAGAGAAACAAAAGCTCAGAGCCTATGAAGCTCTTCGACAAGCAGGACTCATTCGCCCTGTCATAGAGTATTTTGGGGAGGAGGTATCTTGATGATCGGATGCTTTCCCGATCCTTATCCAGACGAACTACTCTATAGCGTTTGTGCTCGATTTCATCAACGAGTACAGTATTCCAATAAGAAGGGAACCATACGGGAGTTGTTCGGGGATGAGGCAGCGATCTCGATTGTTGATTTACCCAGTAACCTTGGTAGTCTCGTTTCAGCCTTACCGATTGGTAGCTCACATACAGTTGAGCGTTTAATCAATCGTCATACGCTCTTCCCTTTCTTCTCACCTTTCTTGCATCCCGAACAAGCTCAGCAACTTTTGGCGGATATGGAAGGGGCAGGAGGACCCGCCATTAAAATGCGTTCTGGTGTTATGGCAAGCATCGTTCAGCCTCCAGAGTGGCTCAGGTTTTGCCCCCTTTGTGTGCGGCAAGATAAACAAGAATTCGGTGAGTCCTACTGGCATCGGCTTCACCAACTACCAGGAATCGAGGTCTGTCCTGATCACAACGTTCGTCTATTGAATAGCCAAGTTCGGATTCAGAATCCTCAGACGCGTCATGAGTTTGTTGCAGCAGAGCAGGGAATTCAATTGCCAAAGTCACGCTCATTCAGTCTGTTGATTCCCCATCATGAGATTCTACTGAAAATAGCTCAAGATGCTGCTTGGCTGCTAAAACAGACCACTTCCTCACCTGGATTAGGGGTTTTGTTGAAACGCTACCGTGAGCTTCTTGCAGAGCGAGATCTTGCCACCTATAGCGGCAGAGTACGGGTTAGCGAACTACTCAGAGAGTTTTATCAGTTCTATCCAAATGATCTCCTACAAAGTCTTCAGTGTGGCATTGATGCTGAAAGCCAACATAGTTGGTTGTTTCGGTTGGTGCGATCGCCTAAAGGATCGCAGCATCCGTTACGTCATCTTCTCCTAATGCAGTTCCTGGGGTATACAGCCGAATCATTCTTCAAGTTGCCTAAAGAATTCAAGCCCTTTGGCAAAGGACCGTGGCTCTGCCTCAATAAAGCGGCCGATCATTTTCGACAGCCTGTAATCACTGAATGCAAAGCAATCCATAGCAAAGAACATGGTAAGCCGATCGGGACTTTCTATTGCTCCTGTGGCTTTGTCTACAGTCGTACCGGGCCCGATGAATCTGAAGAGGATACACTGAGAATTACCAAAATTCGCGCTTTTGGCTCCATTTGGGATGATGCACTCAAGACGCTCTGGTATGATTCATCTGTTAGCCTACGTAAGATTGCTCGTCAGCTTGGAGTTGATGCGGCAACCGTTAAGCTTCATGCAGCTGTACTAGAACTTGAGTTTCCGCGACAGGGGAAGCGACAAACTACTCGAATGAGCCGAACTTTGGCATGTCTTCCAGAAGTGGAGTCAGGGGTTTCAGAAGTCCCGTTAAATCGATATCGACAGGAATGGTTAACGGCAAGACAGGAATATCGTGAAGTAGGACGAACCGTACTTAAAAAACAATTTCAAAGAATCTACACATGGCTATATCGCAACGATCGGGCATGGTTGGAGGCGCATCTACCACCTCGGCTTGCAAAATCTTCCCCAGCTGTGCGAGTTGATTGGGAGAACCGAGATATTGAACTAGCGGGTGCAGCAAGGCAAGCTGCTTTGCATTTACAGAATAAACCTAGCAAGCCAACTCAAATTACAATTGCAGCAATTGGTCGAGAATTGGGGCAACTAGCTTTGATTCAGCGCCATCTGGATAAGCTTCCGGTCACTGCACAGGTTCTTTCTGAGTTGATCGAAAACCGTGAAACTTTTGCATTACGTCGAATTCAATGGGTTGTGGAATGCTACAGGGAGGAAGGAATTTGCCCACAAAGATGGCAATTAGTACGAAGAGCAAGCCTGCGACCAGAAATAGAAGAGTCGCCTATAGTACAAAAAGCCCTTGAAGAAGCGGTAGAATCACTAAAAATTATCCTGATACGGGATGACAGAGATCGTTTGTCTCAGCGATTGGCTTTTTGATTCGGGTGAGAAGATGACGTTGTAGTCGTTGTGCTCATCTTACAAAAACTGTTTATCAATAGTCTTACAGGACATTCAGAACTAGTTGAATCAGAGCAAACGACTAAGTATTGATACTTTGTAAGAGGGGCTTATGCACGTAGCTTTTGTTTATTTTACGATTGAGTATTTGGAGGCATCCTAAATGATAGGTTGCTTCCCTAACCCTTATCCCGATGAATTACTGTACAGCGTTTGTGCTCGTTACCACGATCGAATGATGTATTTTGGCAGCGGGCATACAACAATTCAAGAGTTGTTTGGCAGCAGTTCTGGGGTAACTATTGATTTGCCGACTCGTCTTGCTTATCTTACTACAGCACTTCCACCGGGACATCGCTACACAGTTGATTATTTGCTTGATAAGCACACATTATTACCCTTCTACAGTCCTTTCCTAACAACAGAGCGAGTAGAGTGTCTTCGCTCAAGTATGCAAGGAAATAATGGTTCAGCAGTTCATAAGATTGCGGGAATTACACCAAGCAATATTCGTACGCCCAATAAACTTAGATACTGTTTGGTTTGTGCAGAATCAAATAGGAAAGAATATGGTGAGTTTTATTGGCATCGTTTGCATCAATTGCCTGGCATTGAGGTTTGTCCAATTCATGAAGTCTTCCTGCAAGAGAGTAACGTATATATGCGGAATCGCGTTAATACCCAGGTTTTAATTTCTGCTGAACAAGGGTTTTCTAGAGCGTTACCACGTTTACTCGATTCATCCAATTCTAATCATCATGTTCTTCTTAAAATTGCTCAAGATGCTGCTTGGTTGCTTGAGCAGCGCAGTTTAGTTCCGGGTTTCAGTATTTTACGCAAGTGTTATCTGAGCCTGCTGACTGAAAGAGGATTAGCATACGAGAACAGTAGAGTACACGTATCTAAACTCCTGAGTGCCTTCAAAAACTACTACTCCTTCGACCTCTTGAAACAACTTCAATGTGAAGTTGATGAGCAAAAACCTAGCACTTGGCTGGCTCGTCTACATAAAGACTTCGGATTAAACAAAACAAATCATCCTTTAAGACATCTTCTGCTGATTCAGTTTTTGGGTCATACCGCAGAAGAGTTCTTTAAGGACTGTGCCTCAAGGCATTCTTTAAATTCTGTTGTCGGCTCTAAGCCATTTGGAGAAGGACCTTGGCCCTGTCTTAATCCTGCTTGTCAATTTTTCCAAAGATTACAGACTAACGAATGCCAAATTGATTTTGTGTATACAGGGGAGCACGAGAGAAAACCATACGGAATTTTTAACTGTGTCTGTGGTTTCACATATGCTCGAAAAGGACCTGATGCCTCTTTAAAGGATCAATTCCGTTTTGATACGATCAAATCCTATGGAGATATCTGGGACAGAAGATTGAAGGAACTTTGGGAAGATTCATCATTAAGTATGCGAGAGATTGCTCGGCGACTTAATAGTTGTCACAATACAATCAAACGGCAGGCTAGCTGTCTAGGGCTTCAATTTCCTCGAAAGGGGCAAGGTAAAGGATGCAAACTCACGCAGCCTAACTTTAACGTGACTTCTAAAGCGAGAAAAAAACAAACAGTCACTCAAAAAGAATTAGAGTCTCGTCGGGCAGAATGGCTGTGTGCTCAAGCTAAAAATCCTACTGCTACGCAGCGATCGCTACGAGATGAGCATCTTCCTACTTACAGCTCTACAAAGTTGTACCGTCTCTCATTGCAGCGACGACAGGCAAGTGCGAGATTATCAAGTTCATCAGAACCACCCAAAGATTTTGGAATGACATGATCAACAGTAAATCGATTGGCACTCGACCGTTCCGGAGAATGGCAATACTCGCACACATATTTGGCTCGCTCTCGAATGGCCTGCTTGAGTTCATCACGAATTGGCATTTTGAGCAGCAAGCATCGCGTTGATATGGGTAAAGATACGATCTAATTCTCCGATCGCATCCAGTTCAGCAATTTCATCGGGCGTGATCTGATCGGCTTTTTTCTTTTCTAGAAGGTTCTCCATTTGCAGTTGAAGAGCCTCACTGAATTTGAATAAATTCCAGTCACCAACTTTTTCAAGCTGGATCTCGTGGATTAAAGAAGATGGTTTATTAAGAGTTTTAACCATTTAGCCCCCATTGCATTAAATTTTTGCAAACCAATCTGTGTCAACTTCCACTGACTCAATTACTGTGATCTTGACACCAAGCCCCAACTCTTTCAAGCGTTGGACTAACTGTTCCCCATCGATTAAATCAATCGGTGGTGCCCCATCTCGTGTTGCCTCCTTGATCGCATCTCTGGTGAATGTGCCAGTTGTGATAAACAACCCCTTGTCAGTGCGCCCTTGCATGGCTCCACGAAAATCTCGAATTTGACCTGCCGTGACTGACCCTTGATAACGCTTACATTGAAAAAGCACATGAAAGCTTAAGAAACCACTAATCCGGGCAATGCCAACCCCATCAATTCCGCCGTCACCAGATTTCCCTGTAACTTGAACTTGGATAAACCCAGACTCACGCAGTAGACGGTAGTGCGTCAAATTAATGTGGGGTAAGTAGCGATGTCGCGCCAATTCCATGATCGCGTCGTTAATCCCGCTCTCTGAGCGGCAGTGGTTTTAAAGCGACTGTGTTGCCAAATCCAGTTGAAATA
>JAHHIA010000014.1 GCA_019359045.1 Scytolyngbya sp. HA4215-MV1 | reverse complement strand
GGCAATCGTTGCCATAACTGTATCGTCAATGCGCGATCGCCTACACCGACTTTTGGGCAGCCTATGCCGCCGTTTTACCCAGCAAGCGTCATCGAGCGGTGGGTAAAGAGACCGGAAAAACCAGTTATATTGAGCGATTCAACAATACCTTGAAGCAACGGGTATCTCGGCTCGTGCGAAAAACCTTATCCTTCTCCAAATCCTTAGAGAATCACATCGGTGCCATTGGGTATTTTATCCATCACTACAACGCATCATTACTTGTATAGCACTACCCAAACATTAAGTCATGGCTTGGTAGAAAGAGAATCGATCTCTTGAGTCCCAATTGTAAAAAATTAAACCATTAACCATTCTGCGAATCTAAAAATAAAAACATCACTCCTGCGAAGGAACGACTGATTCAAAAAGACGAAACCCAACTGAATGAATCTGAATTGAAAGGAGAGAATGCAATGAATGGCAATGTTAAAGAACAACTCCTAAAAGAGATAGAGATAACACCCAATTCTACGTTGCAAGAAGTCTTAGACTTCTGTCATTCATTCGAGCTAAGGAAATACAACAAGAGCAGCTAGAGATTAGCTTATTCAGCGAATCTAGCTTAGCAGAAGCGTGGCTTACCCCCGAAAAGGACGAGAGGCGTGGCAGCATTTGTAAAAGGTGATGTCGTGGTTGTTCCATTTCCCTTTTCAGATTTAACCCATGTGAAAAAACGACCCGCAATGCTGCTTGCCACACTCATCAGCACTGATCTAATCCCTTGCTTGATTACTAGCCAAGCCACAAACGACATTGGATACAACCTTGATTGAAGCAAGTGACTTTGAAACTGGCAGCCTCAACCAAACTAGCTATGCCAAATCAAATCGGATATTTACTGCAAACGAACAATTGATTGCCTACAAAGCCGGAAAACTTACCTCAGAGAAAGCGAACGAAGTGATCATGAAGTTAATTGCCATCTTGCAACAGTAATCTGGCGCCTGATCAGCGATCGTCTGCCCATCCTCGCCCTTCAAGCTGCGATCGCAAATTGTAGCAATAACTTCGTCGTGATCAGTCAGTGAGGAGTGATTACGTTTGGGGTTTCCAACTCATAGCATCTTGCCGGACTTAGCCAGTTCAAAGCGGTAGGCAACAGGGGATCACAATACAGCCACCTTGCGCCCTTTGAGCTTGTAAAGTTTGAGCCGCCGTTTTGCAGGCACTAAATCGTTGCGGTGCGAGTTGCAAAGCAGCTTTCAAACCCCGATCGCTCAGAATCTGCTTAACGTAATCCGAGCAAGATCTTTCACCATAGAGCAACCGATGGGGACAAGAAAACCCTTTACGAGGAGAGAGATGCTGTTGGTAGAGGTCAAGAGACGAGATCGCAGTTCGGGTAACCAGTCCATCCAGAGTAATCACTGACATAGGAATTTGGGTGCGGCTGAGCGCGATTGAGTTCAATCAGCTTATCGCTGACCAAACGCTGTAGCTTCTACCCAACGATAGAATCGATAGGGCAGTCAATCCCAATGATGCAGGTGCTCAGGTTGCATCATCTTGCTAAAGCATTGCCAGCACATGAACTAACCAGACCAGCACTATTTTTGGTGTTGCTAAATCTAAGGTATGAATAGGAGTATAAATTGAAACTTTGCCCCAATTCATACTCCTAATTCAGCAACACCTATTTTTTAGCCGTGCAGTACGTCAGCGGCACCTGATCAATTTTTTCATCCTCAGCCAGTTTGCCTAAATAGGGAATTTGCGCCAGATCCATCGCTTTGAGCAAACCACTCCAATCTGCGGCAAGGCTAAGATTGGTAGGATTTTGGCAACGCAGTTCAGCCATTGCGGCCAGAGCATCGAACCAGATTCCAGCTTCGGCATACAAACGAGCACGAGTCAGCAAATCGGCTTTCTTCAATTGCCGGGTCAAAGTCGCACCTGGCTCAACTCGCTGAATCAGCCCTTCCACAAACGGATTGCGACTTGGGTCTTCTTCATCACAAACCTTGACCAAAAGCCAATTGTAGGTTTTGCCGACCTCCAGCGGTGGACTGCTTTTGCCTAGTTGAATGCGCAGGAACTGCGGGTTGTCCGCGATCGTCAAGCGCTCTTGATACAACGTATTATCCGCTTCGTCCAACAACAAAAACTCCAATTGGCGCGCCGTATTTTGCGCCAAATATATCCACAAGGTCGGACGTTGGGCAACGGTCACCCCAAAGAAACCAGGCGATCGTTTGGGACGAGTAATCACAGGCACCAGCGGAATCATTTGCCGCCCTTGGTCATCTTCCCGACAAGCATAGCCCCCCGCCGGAACGCCGCCCCCCCCTGGCAAGCGATCGTCCGCAAACGGATAAGACGATCGTGGTGGCTGATAGTGAATCCCCGCTTGTAGCCCACCATCCCGACTTAATCGCCCCGTACCCGGTGTCACAGATGTCGGAACTGATCGTGCCTCTGCCACCGCAACCGATACCCCCAACAGCAAACACCCCAAACAACCTAGCCCCCCTAACCACCGCAGCCCAATCCTCTCCTGCATCCCAACCTCCTTGATGGCCTCATCTCCTCCTTTGGCGTTGCTGAAAAGCAGGATGATTTAGAACGAAGTTGCAAATCATTCAGCCTCATTTTCATCCCGTTGTTGAGCAACGCCCCTCCTTTTTATACCCCCATGTCCTGTTCCCCATCATCCCCCACACTTCGCCAATGGAGCCTGATCAATCTTCTCCGATCCCATCAATTGCATCAGCTCCGGAATATGCTCCAGTTCCATCGACTCCAACAGCGCCGACCAGCGTGCCGAAATTGCCGCATCCTTGGGTTTCTGGCAACGGAGTTGTGACAGAGTCGCCAACGCATCAAACCAAGCTCCAGCTTCAGCATAGAGTTGGGGACGAGAGATCGGGGCTGCCTTATGCAACTGACTTGCCAGCCCTGGCTCAAACTCTACCCGCTGGATTAATCCGGAAATCGATGGATTGCCACTGTTATCATCCCGTACCACATCTTTGGGATTACAGAGCGTGGTAAAAAACCATTTATAATTTTTGCCGATCGCCAGGGGAGGCAAGGTTTTATCCAGTTTGAAGCCAATGATTTGTGGCAGTCCGCTGACATCCAGAATAGTTTCGGAGATCACCACCCCTGCTTCTTCATCTAATAGTAAAAATTCCACTTGTCGAGCATTGGTTTTAGGCACGTAGGCGAAGAAAGTTGGGCGTTCTGATACCGTTGTACCAAAGAAGCTGGGCTTATCCCCGGTATCCGTCACCACCGGAACCAGTGGAATCAGGGGGGATTCCTGACTATTGCAGCCACCCCTTGCCGCCCCTCCGGTTGACCAGGCAGGTGCCCCCCAACGAGGGTAAGGGCGACGGCGAGGAGAGCGCCGATAATCGCGTGCAAGCAGTCTATCACTGCGATTCAGTTGATTCGCAGGCGATGAAGGTGGTAGTTGCAGCGAATAGGATGGGGCAGACTGCGCCAAAGGGACGATCGCAATGAGTTCAAGAACCAGCGCCAACAAAACAGCTTGGGAGCGAAGCAAAAGTTTCATTTGAGTAACTCATGATCAATACAGTAGGGCTGCTAGGCGTTTTGTGAACCCGCTTTGCCAACTCCCGCACGGACAACCGGCACCGGGCAATTTGCAAAGTTTGATCCCCAACTAGCCAGCAATTTATACAGACAAATTCATTGAGTCAAATCCATTGAGTCAAATTTACTGAGAGGAACGGTCCTGAAAGCTGTGGACACATCCCTCTGCCAGCCAGGGGATTGGGATGGTTGAATGTTTGACTCAAGCAAGTTTTCAAAATATCAACCTGTCCGGATCGATCGGGATCGGGGTCGAATTAAGCAGGTGGGTCAAAACAGCAGTCCCATCCGCCAACCAAGCCATCGGAGCACTCAAGGACGACGTTGCTCAACAACGAGATGAAAATGAGGCTGAATGATTTGAAACTTGGTTCCAAATCATCCTGCTTTTCAGCAACGCCCTCCAAGACTCAGCCCTGCCACACCCCCCGAATGCAAACCGAGATCATCCAGGGAATCGCAAAGGTATTTAGTTTTTCTGCGATTTTGTGAGCAATCAGGACACTTTATTCATCCGGATGATGCCATCTGGCTTTGTAAGTTTTTGATATCTGCCTCAAAAAGAGAGGTGAAGAGTCCAGTGTTCGAGTGCTAAGGGGAGGGATGAGTGTTCAGGTTAGCGGTTTCAGTGGCAAATTTGTCTTCATCCCAGCAACCACAATCAAACATTAAAAGAGGTGCGTTAATGACCGATCCAGGGCAAGAGAATGTCGAAAATGAGTCCAATTTAGAAGCGAACTCATTCGTAGATCGACCGATCGGGCGTAGCAGACTAGACGATCTCGATTTATCAGAACCGCTTCAGCGCGTATTACGAATCATCACTCGTGAACGAGAAGTCACGCTGACAGAACTCTCTCGATATTTCGGTCAAGACATCGCTACGATTCAACCACTCTTAAAAACTTTGATTGAGCAAGGGTTAGTGCAAATGGTCATGATTAGTGGCGACCAACGCTACCAAATACGTCACACCGCTCGACGTGGACGCAAAGTCCCCGATCAGATCTGGCGTAGTTTGGAGCCGTAAGAGAAAGGCAAAGACGCGCAGCAGAGCGGTCCCCCCTCTCCCCCTAAGAACTACCGCGCGATCGCCCCAGTGAATTCCGTTCTTCATTGCTTGCTACAAGCCAAACGAAAGCCTAAGAACCCGTTCAGATAAAGCACTTGCTCAATGTAGCTCAGAGCGAGTACATTAAGCTCGAACGACCCTTTACCGGAGCAAGATCAAGGAATGGGTTGGAGGCATTCAGCATCAGGCAGGCATTTGAATGACAAATTCAGTGCCTTCATTCTCCACAGAAGTATAGATTAAACGCCCCCCATGAATTTCTTCGATAATGCGGAGGCTGGTTGCTAAACCCAAACCGACCCCTTGTCCTGCCAATTTGGTCGTAAAGAAAGGTTCAAAAATGCGACTTTGAATTATTTTGGGAATCCCAATCCCATTATCCTTAATGCTCACCGTTAAGATTCTGTCTTCCCCTAACCGAGTCCGGATTGAAATTTCTGGCGTCGTCGGGTAATGGGTCGTTTGAGCAAACTTTGCGTTGATCGCATCGATCGCATTACAAAGAAGATTAAACATCACTTGATTAAATTGCTCAGCATAGCAAGTGATGAGAGGAAGTGCTCCATAGTCTTTTTGAACTTGAATCTGTATGCCATCTTCGCGATCATCTAATCGATGCCGGAGCAGCGCCAGCACACTATTCAGATTTTCATGAATGTCAATTTGCTTAATTCCTGATTCATCGAGTCGGGTAAAAATCCGCAGCGCCAACATCACCGTGCGGATGCGATCCGTTCCATTCCCCATAGAAGCTAAGATACTTCTCAAATCAGAGGTAACAAACTCCAAATCCATTTCTTCCAGCCAAGCCTGAATTTCTGGATCAGTATCACCAAATTTCTGCTGATACAGTTCGATTAATGAAACCAGCTGCTGAATATGATCCTGCGCAGGTTTGATATTGCAAGCAATGAAGCTCAAAGGGTTATTGACTTCATGAGCGACTCCCGCAACCACCTTTCTTAGCGTCGCCATTTTTTCCTGCTGGACCAAATTTGCTTGCGCAACTTTGAGATCTTGTAGGGCATCTTTGAGCTGTTCATTCTGCATTCGGAGTTCTTTTTGCAACGCCTGAATGGTCAATTGCGTCTGTATTCTTACCAGTACTTCTTCGAGATGAAAGGGTTTGGTAATATAGTCGGATGCCCCGGCTTCAAATGCCTTGATTTTGTCGATCGCATCATTACCAGCACTCAAAAAAACGATCGGAATGGAATTCGTCAAAGGATTTTCTTTCAATTCCCGACAAACTTCATACCCACTAATGTCAGGCAGATTCACATCCAAAAGAACCAAATCTGGGATCAGTGCATCAATCGTTCTCAATGCCATCTGACCACTAATTGCTTTGCGAACTTGGTAACCTCTGTCCAATAAAAAATTGGACAGAAAACGGATATTGTTAGGGACATCATCAACAATCAGGATATCTGCATGTTGATTGAATGATTGGGTCTGATTCATAGCACAGCGTTGAGAGACAGAAAGCTTGGTTGAACCTCAGAAATATTGAATCAATATTCTTATTGACATCCTTTTCAGGATTGCTTTTGACTCTAATCGGCTCTTCAAGATTGGGCAGGTATCATTACCTCTTCCACAGGTTATAGAGACCATCCTAATGTTTGGGCAATCTGAGTCGCTAAAGTTAATGGATTAAAAGGTTTCGCGATCGCATCACTGACGCCAAGTTGCTCAAGCTTTGCCGATGTAAACCAGCGTGCCCTGACCGTGAGTAAAATGACAGGCACAGACTGTGTCAGAGTTTTTTCTCGCAACTTATTAATAAAAGTCACCGCATCCATGCCTGGCATCAAAACATCTAACAAAATAACATCCGGGCACTCTTCTTCCAGGCATTGCAATCCAACTTGGGCATTAGGCGCAGTGATGACCCGCCAGCCAGCCAAATCCTGCAAACAAACCCTAACCAGTTCCCGAATGCTGGGTTCATCATCAATCAATAAAATTGATTTAGTCTGATTTATGACACTCATGACACTTTCAAACATGGACTTCAAGCATAAGTGGACGTGATTTTCATTGTCCAACCTCAAAAAGGAAGATCTTGGGTGGGCACGAATGATCAGAGGTTAAACCACAAAAATAAGGAACTAATAAGAATGCAGCATTAAAGTGAAAACTTTAGAGTCCTCAAACGCAGTTGGGGCATAGCCTTTGGACGACTTGTTTCACCCATTTGAGTGATTGCGCATCCCATGCTATACCCCTTGATAAATGCACCCCATCGAGGTTGCATTTCGTCAATTTATTTCTTCAGAAGGGAAATGTGGCTCAGTTTGAGCTATTCCCTGGCGATTGCGTTTACACAAACAAGCGATCGGGATCGAGTAAAAATAGCGTTTGCTCCGTGTCTTGTTGGGGGAGCGCAACCGTATGGCTGGCAATGCCTAATGTGTCACGATCGCGATAATCCGCAGGTAAGGGATTCAAGGATTCCAGCGGCAACTCTTGCAAAGTGGGCAGCGTTGTGGTTGGAATCCCGTAAAGTTGTTGATCGGTTGCCTGAACCAGCACCACATAGCGCTCTGGTTGGGAACTGGGTGCTCCAAAAATTTTGTGATGGAGATCAACGACGATCGCCTCACGGTCTTCAAAATGAGCCACCCCCAAAGTTTTTTCTCCACTTTTGAAGATTTGAGGCGTTGGCACCACTTTTTGCACCCCTTCCAATTTGAGCGCCAATGATAAATTTTGTACAGGAATGACCAACACCTTCAGTGTAGGAGTTCGAGTTTGTAGCTTTTTCATAAAACACTGAGGAATAAGGGTTTCATAACTTCAACGGGCTTCTGGTAAGCGCGTAAGGACTGACGCCCTGACCAGTCAGCAATTTTCCACCTCCCTAAATCCATAGTCTTTAAGAAGATAGGCAGGCTTTCAAGGTTTTTAGCATCTCATGTTCAAGATAAGGCTTGGTGAGGTAGGCAGTTGCGCCCAAAAGCTGCGCGATCCGTTGATGTTTTTCACCACTACGGGAGGTTAACATAATCACGGGCAATGCCTCGCGGGCAAAATCTTGCCGACACTGATTGAGAAACTCGAATCCGTTCATCTGGGGCATTTCCACATCACAGAAGACTGCCTGAATATGTGGTTCTTGCCGCAGGTGTTCCAGTGCTTCTCGCCCATCTCGTGCTTGTAGGACACGATAACCCGCCTTTTTAAGCGTCAGTGCGAGGGTTTGCCGGGCAGTCAGCGAATCATCTGCCACCAAAATCGTGGGCATTTCGACGGGTCCGATCGCAGGCAGGGGAAGGGCAATCGCCGGAGCATCCTCAGTTTTATCGGGATGTAGCCAATGGTGAACGAGCGCGGGTCCATCGACCACTGGCACAAGAGCACCGTCCCCTAAGATCGTGCAACCATAGAGATAGTCTGGCGGTGCGATCGCCAGTCCAAAAGGCTTAATGACCAATTCTTGTTCTTGAAGAATATGTTCAACTTCCAGAGCAATGATTTGAGAATCTCCAGCGATGAGCAAGAGTGGCATTTTTCCATCTTGCGGAAATGCCATCGCCGAGGGGGTATCCAAAGGCTGTCCAACCAAGGGATATAGATGACGAAATTCTGACGAAGGATACAGCGGCACGAGTTGGTCTTGCCAACGATAAAACTGTCGCCCCTGGATGATCTGGATGTCTGATTCAGGCACCGCCAAAATTGCGACTAGCGTATCGATCGGCAACGCCATCAGCTTCCCATTTACCGCAAAAACGAGGAGTTTGGCGATGGTCAAGGTGAGTGGGAGCTTGAGAGTGAACAGGGTGCCTTGTCCTGGCTCTGATGTGACCGAAAGTGAACCTTTCAGCATCTTGACCTGCGATCGCACCGTTTCCAGACCCATCCCCCGACCCGACAGTTCACTGACCTGCTCCGCTGTCGAAAAAGCAGGCGTAAACAGGTACTCATAGAGTTGTTCGGCGGTCAGTGTCGGTACCAAGTCAGCAGATACTAGATGGGTCTCCAGTAACCGTCGTCGAACCGCTTCCAAATCAATACCGCGCCCATCGTCACGCACTTCGATGTAGGTCTGGTTACCCCGGTGATAAGCCCGAATTTCGATCGTTGCCTGTGCAATTTTTCCTTGAGCCTGGCGCACCGCTGGTGATTCGATTCCGTGATCAAAGGCATTCCGAACCAGATGCACCAGAGGATCGTAGAGCTTTTCGAGCACCACTTTATCAACCAGAGTCATCGTACCGCTGAGTTTGAGCGTCACCTGCTTGTGGTACCGAGTTGCCAGATCCCGCACCATGCGTGGGAATCGCTGGAGTACATCACCCAGCGGCAACATCCGTGCCCACAGCAAGTCATTTCGGACCTGTTTCAGAGTTTGTTGCTTTTTGCGGAGGGTCTGCTGAGAGTGCTGGGTCAGCAGGGACATATCCCGCATCGCCTCACCCAACTGAGCAATTTCTTCGATCGATTCTTGTACCAGGGTGTGCAGATGGCTATAGGAGTCCATCTGGAGGGGGTCAAAGTCGGCGAGGGGCAGCAACAAAGCTGCGGAATCGGCTGAGGACTCCGATCGGTGCTCCGCCCAAAGCGCAGTCGAGGGGTGGAGGGTCGGCAGATGAGCCTGCACACTTTGGCTAAGATCCGTCCAGTCTTGCAAGGCTTTGGTGATTTGTTCAAACCGGCTAAACCGCTGGAGCATTAAGCCCAATGTGCTCTGGAGTTGCTGGTTGTCCAGGAGGGAACTATTTTCCTGAGTCACCAGTTCTCCGACCAGGTTATTCAGCCGTTCCAGCCGAGCCATATCGACCCGCACCGCATTAGTCAAGTAAGGCGCATCTGGCGGAGGCGCTACGGGTGACTGGGGCAACTCTGTCGGCAGGGTGGTAGTCGAAGGTGGAGCGGTAACCGAAGGTGGAGCTAACATCGGTGGGTTCGCAGCAATTTCCTCCTGGAACAACACATCTAGGGGAATGGCTAGCTCATTCTGCTCTTCCTGAAGGGCTATCCCCGGGGAAAGTGTTGAGGGGGCAACGGCGATCGGTGCCGGGAATAAATCATCGAGCGGAATATCGAGTTCCGTCGCAGTAGTTTCCGGTTGAAGCAGATCCTCCAATGGAATCACTGGTTCATTCGCATCAATCTCTGATTGGAACAAATCATCCAATGGAATCACTGGTTCATTCGCATCAATCTCTGATTGGAACAAATCATCCAACGGAATCACTGGTTCGTTCGCATCAATCTCTGATTGGAACAAATCATCCAACGGAATCACTGGTTCATTCGCATCAATCTCTGATTGGAACAAATCATCCAACGGAATCACTGGTTCGTTCGCATCAATCTCTGATTGGAACAAATCATCGAGTGGAATGGTTTGATCGGCGATATCTTCCTGAAACAAAGCATCGAGGGGGATGGCTTGGTCAGAGTCAACAACTGCTGTCAATTCCAGAAATTGGAGGGCTTGCCAGTCCGATTCAGCAAGAGCATGATTTGGTTGATCGACTGACAACTGGCTTAACTGATCGATAGATGGATGTGATGATCGCGCGATCATCATATCCATAGACGGATTGATCGCTTGATCTCCCCCTAGATTCGGCGAATCGTCCAGTAAAAGCGCTAGATTTTCTGCAACGTCCGAGACTTCACCCAAATCAAGCTGGAGATCTGTATCGGGAGAAAGGATGAAGCTGGCAGTGTCAGCAAACATTGCCTCCAACTCATCATTTAATTGGGCTTCCGACAGAGAATTCCATTGGGTTTCTGCCTCAGGGGAATGAGAGGGAGACGAGCCAATCAGGGATTCTAGAGATTGAACCGAAGCCGGAAAAAAATTCAGCAACTGTTCATCGTAGGACTGAGCCTCCTGCATTTCTGGTAAAGGCACCTCTGGCGGCTGAGCCAGTTTCAGCAGGGTGTCACTGGGTTGCCCACCTTGAGTTCGATCGCCTGCAATGACCGCAGCTTGTCCCGCACGCCAGTCAGCGATCGCCGTAGACCCGATGTTGAGTGCATTGTCCGGTTGACAATCGAGCGCCGCTAGCGTGGTGCGAGAAATGGCAACAAATCCTGGCAAGTTGACTAACTCACCAATGCCGACAAAGACCTCTGCCTGGGCACGAATTTCGCCTGTCACTTCTGCGGTTTCAGGATGGGAGAGGATTTGCTCCAACCGCTTGAGTCCCCCTTCCACGTCACCCGAGAAAACCACCAGCACAATATCCACACCCAACTCGGCAGCAGTGGGAAGAGCGGTAGTGTTTTGCAAGGCTTCTGCCAGACGAGATTCTAAGGGCGCGAAGATGGCTTCTCCCCGCCGCAGTGCCAGAACGGGATCATGTTGCCCGGTTTGAACTTGCTCGACCAGGGGCGATCGCAAACAATCAAATGCCTGCAACAACCCTTCTTCCAATGCCACATCAATCTCATTAGTCTGTGTATAGAGCGCTCGAAAGATATCTTCCAGACGATGGGATAACTGGGCGATACTTTCTAACCCCAGGCTAGCGGCCCCCCCCTTGATCGAATGGGCTGCTCGCATCAGAGCATGGAGCTTGGGGATACTCTGGTCTGTCCGCAAAGTCAGCAACCCAGTTTCAATAGTTTGCAAAAGTTCCAATGACTCTTGCATAAAAAACTGGTATGCCTGATCTCGAACTTCGATGTCAACGATCATCGAACTGCACTCCTTAGCTGACCTTAAATTGGGACACACTGACTTGTAGCGCTTGAGCCACTTCCAATAGTTGGGTAAAAGATTGCGCCACAGTATCTGACTGCTTCGAGGTATCGCTAGCAATCTTGGCCACGGACTGCATGGTTTGCGACACTGTGGTAGAAGTTTGGGTTTGTACAAATGTGGCTTGCGAGATTTCTTGAACCAATTGGCTAATTTGAGCACTCACCGTACTGATTTGTGTCAGCTTTTGGCGAGTTTCTTCTACCAGTTGAGTTCCAGCGACTACCTGCTCTGTCCCTGCTTCCATGGCAGTGACCACTTCATTCGTCTGGCTTTGAATTTCTTCAACCAGTTGTTCGATATCTGCCGTTGCAGCAGCGGACTGTTGCGCCAGCGATCGCACTTCTTCCGCAACCACCGCAAACCCGCGTCCTTCTTCTCCCGCCCGGGCAGCTTCAATAGCCGCGTTCAGGGCTAGCAGGTTGGTTTGAGCAGCAAAGTTACTAATCAGGTTCACTACCTTGGAAATTTTCTGGGAAGCTTCGCCCAGTCGCTTTACTTTCTTTGCCGTTTCTGACACAGTCGTGCGGATAGCAGAAATCCCAGATACAGTGCGGTTCATGGCTTCGTCTCCCGCTTGCAGCGTCTGACTTGCCTGTTGTACACCGGCTTCAGCCTGTTTGGCTCGAAGTGCAACCCCCTGAATCGAGTCTGTCATTGTTTGAATTTGATCTAGCGCTTCGGCGATTGCCTGCATCTGTTGAGTCGCATCGTCAGATAGGGTATTGACGGCAGTTTCGTTGTCACTTGCAGTTTCTGCAACTGCGGTTGAGGCAGTTTTCACCTGTTGCACAATTTGCCGCAGCGATCGAATGATGGCGTTGTAAGAGTCCGCGATCGTGCCAACTTCATCCGGTGTCACTTGGGCACGAATTGTTAGGTCTCCCTTGCTGACTGGGTCTACCTCCATCAGCAGTTCCAGCGCTCGTTTTTGCAAAAATTCCTTTTGTTTCCGCTGTTCTTCTGCGCGATTATCCGCTTCCTGACGCGCTTCTTGACGGGCTTGGTCAATCCGCTCGGTTTCCGCTTTTTGATCTTCCACCAGAGCTTCAATCTGTCCCGCCATCAGGTTGATGTTACTGCCCAATACCGCCAATTCATCTTCACCGGTTACCTCTAGACGAGTACTCAACTCTCCCTGCCCCAGCTTATCCACCGCTTGAGCCGCCATCTGAATGGGTCGAGTCGCCCGCCGGGCAAGCAAAGCCGCGATCGTTGCCACAATGATCGCCGTGATGGCCGAACCAATGAGTAGCGCAATCAGCAGATTGGATTGGGCTTGCAAGACGTCTTTGGTATAAGCCGCAAAAGCGACCCCCCAGTCCAGGTTCGGCATATCTTCATGGTTTTTCGTCGCCGCAAATCCCACCAGGATCCGGTCTGCCTTCTTCGTTTGGTCATAGGTAATCCAGGCGTCGGGTTGTCCCTTTTGTCTGCGAATCGCTATCTCTGCAATGTCTTGGTCAACGTTATGACCAACTTGCTCTTTCTCGGTTGCGATAAAGATTTTGCCAGAAGCATCAAACACGTGATACTCATCTGCCTCGCTACCAAAGTTTCGAATGATCTTTTCCAAGGTTTCAACGGCTAAGCGAGTCCGCACTACTCCGATGATTTTGCCAGTAACCGCATCTTTAATGGGCGCAGCAAAGTGGACGCTGAGTGTTCCCGACGATTTAGAAATCGCTGGCGCACTCACAACGGGACGACCTGTTTTTAGAACAGCCTGAAAATAATCTCGATCGCTATGATTACCCAAGGCGGGGCCGGTAGTTTGCACCAGCGGATTTCCTGCCAAATCGAACACTGCAATACTGTCGTATACCTTGTAGGTGTCAGCAAACTGATTCAACACCTGCTGTTTTTCTTGCTGCGTTGTGGTTGCCAGCAATTTAGGATTTCGTAGAATTGACAAATTTGCCAGTACCTGTACGTCGCCATAACGCTCGTAGACAAAGCGGTTGAGTTTATCTGCCAATTCAATCGCCTGTTCTTTTTGGGTATCCGTCACCTCTTGCGTCGTGGTTTGGGAGGTCAGTTGGTATGCCAAGCCCCCAATCACGACAATGGGTAGGGTGCCGATCGCGATCGCCAAAATCGTTGCCTTGGTTTGCAAACTCAGCCGTCGGAACCGTTTGAGTAGGTTCCAGGATGGCGATGGCTTTTTGGGCGGCTGCGGCGAAGTCAGCAGCCCTTCCGATGACATCATCTCTGCTGAGAGATCAGATTCACTGGTCCGATCCTGAACATTCGTGAAAGCCGATTGAGAGTTTTGATTGTTCAACAACATAATGAAATCTGAATGAGAGAATGAGTAATGTTTTAGCTGTGATTAGAATCACTGAAATGAGCGAAACTTTCTCCAAAGCACATGTAATAAATGTCTGAAATATTGCCAGACATTGTGACAAAGCGATAGAAGCCCAATTAATGAATTGATAGAAGCCTGATTAATTAAAAAACACCGTTTGTACTTCTGTAGAATTGATCTATCGGTTGAAGAACCAGAAGTCAGAAAATGTCGATTACTTGAACTCCTGTCCCCTCATATCTAAATTCTCACAGCGACCCTGGATGCGATCAGACGATTGGGATGACAAGTCTAACTTTGAAAGTATTCGGCGATCGCTTCTGCATTCAAGACCAGAAATGTTTCCCCCGCTTCGCTGAGCCAATAGCCTTGCAGGCAACGAGATAAGGTAGGAGTCATCTGAGTGGAGGGGATGGGTTGAAATTGTTGTGGGTCGCACCAAAGCATTTGACTGACACGATCAACCATTAATCCCAGCGTGTAATCCCGATGATGAACCACGATCGCGCGATATCCCGCTTGATAGTCTCTTTGAGAAAACAACGGCTCAAAACCGAGCAGCAAAGCCAAATCGACCAGCCATAAAATCTCTCCACGCCAATTGCAAACCCCCATCACTTGGGATGGCACATCTGGAATCGAGATAATTTGGGATAATGACACCGACAGAATTTCAGTCAATTTCTGAGTCGAAATCATCGCCTGCGTAGTAGATGACAAGCGAAAACTGAGAAACTGTTGCGTACTGGACTGCGGAGGAGCAATAGAAGTCATAATTCGATCACATCAGATCCACAAAGCAAACATTATCCGACTACTGTGAAAGAACAGTAGTGGAACACACCAGCAATGGAAAGTAGACACTCTTTAATTCATAGGTGAGGAGATTTCTAGCAAACAAATTACCCGCTGGCTTCGACTCCGCTCAGCCAGCTTTTGCCCTGAGCGAAGTCGAAGGGCAATGGCAGAGGTTAAAATCTTGCCTGGAAATCTCCTTAGGACTTGGCTCAAGTATGGCTAACAAAACATCTCAGATATCCAACGATCGCTCGATCAGCAACCTACTTGTCACTCATCGCTCCATCGAGCTAATCACCCTTCACCGCACCGAATTCAAGACCTGCAATTAGCTATGAGTCAACAACTTAACCGTGCGAACCAACTCTTCCGGCTCAATGGGTTTGGTCAGATAAGAAGAAGCGCCTTGTTTCATGCCCCAAAACTTATCCATTTCACCATCTTTCGTCGAACAAAGCACCACTGGGATACCGCGAGTTTCAGGGTTCTCTTTAATTTCCCGACACAGTTCAAATCCACTCTCACCTGGGAGCACTACATCTAGAACAATGGCATCTGGTTTTTGCTGACTCAGCTTGACTTTGGCATCTTCGCTACTGCTGACCGCAATGGTATGAAACCCAGCTTTCTGCAAAGCACCTGTCATAATTTGTGACTGGGTCAATGTATCTTCAACCACAAGAATCGTAGCCATTCGGTTCTCCTTAAATAAACAATGAACAACAGATTGGAAAGCAGTCGAAATCCGATCGTGCCAAGCTTACGTCGTTGCAAAACGAGTGGACAGCAGCATGTTTTCCGGCTGTGAGACACTCAAATATCTCTCTAGGACTTGCAGAACTTTATTGGGCTCTGGTGGCTTACTGAGAAATTCGGAGGCACCGACCAGCTTTGCTCGAACGCGATCGATCACACCATCATGTCCCGTCAAAATGACGATCGGGGTGTTTTGAAAAGCAGAGGTTTTTCTCAAAAAGCTGCACAACTCATACCCATTGGTATTGGGCATCACCAAATCGAGAAAAATCAGATTGGGCTTGCGTTCAAGCAATGTGGCAATTCCTTGCAACGGGTTGAGAATGGTCAAAACCTCATAGCCATAGGGAGTCAACAATTGCTCCATAATTTGACCGATCACAGGGCTGTCATCAATACAAGCAATCAATCCTTTTGTGGCGCGAGCATGTTGGACAGGCAAACCCACTTCTCCGTAAGGATTCGGTAAATCAGGAATAGATTGCAGTTCAATCAAGCCCTGACGCAGCAGTGGCAACAGAGATCGCAGTAACGCTGGTAAAGGCTTTTTCAAGTGGATTGCCACATCCCACAAAGTCTTTTTGCCTTGCATTAGCCGAGTTAAGCTGTAATAAACTCCGTTGGAAACTTGTTGTTTTAAATGCTCAGGATAACGAACGTTGGGAGCCAGATCAGGAGAAAAGCAGGGAAATAACTCTTGCAAGTGGGCAAGACTACCAGTCAGCCATTGCGCTCTCAAATCTTGAATATCCTGCAAAATCTGGTCGATCGACAGGAAAACACTTGGTTGAGCGATAAACTTACCAGGAAACCATTCCGTTTTGGGGGCAATGGGATCGACGAAGGCGAAAATTACTTCTTGTACACTGCTTTGGATGATGGCTTTTGCCTGCGGTGTTGTCACCCACCCCTGACGTACCGCATAGTTGAGCCGATACATCTCCCATGGCTCCTCAGTGGGAGGCATCGTCAAGAATTCTGGATGATTTAACAAATCGGGACAATATTGCCGAATGGAGCGATACCACCGTCTAACCCGATGACTCCCACCTGTTGCATACACCAATCTACCCAAATAGAAATAGAGCCGCCATTGCACAGCAGGTGAATGAGCAGGTGTGATCACGAGTTCACCTGTGCTCTGTTGTTGCTGCAACACCAACAGATCGTGAGCCAATTTGGTTATTACAGTAATTTCAGTCGCCATAGGGTTTTTACCCGATCGTCTACAGTTTGTTACTTGAATTACATTCTGCCGATCAAAAGTGACAATATCGTGTCAACTCATGAATCGTGAAGTAGATGTAATATTCGTATCACCAAAAAATAGACTGATCGCTGCCCAGGGACAGAGGCTTGGAGGGTGGAAATTTAGCTTTGGCGTTCAGCTAACTGATTTCACCAAGAATCAGGAGGCAGGGCTGAACGCTTTGTCGCATTCACTAGTCAAGAGGGAGTTTTGCCCAAAATTCTAAAGGCAATTTTAGATTGCCAGGATGAATTTGTAACCCCGCAAAACTACTGAAATTGAAGTAGTCCATTTTTTTATGGCTCCCAATTCAAAAACTGGGCGATTTGCTGACAGATCTGAGTCGGATCAAACGGTTTGGTCACAACGCCTGCAATCTCCATTTGTGCGAATCGGGTGCGATCGCTGGGCAACACTTTTGCCGTCAGCAGAACGATCGGGATAGTTTGCGTCACCGGATTCGCTTTTAGCTTTTCGTAACACTCAAACCCATCCATATTCGGCATAGACACATCCAGCAAAATTGCATCCACCGATTGAGTTTCTGCTTGCTTCAGTCCCTCCACGCCTGATCCTGCCGAAATTACTTGCCAACCGCCGAGATCCTCCAAACACATCGTCGCCAGTTCTCGCAAGGCTTCTTCGTCATCAACTACCAGAATACAGTGGGTCATGAGTGTGGAAAAATCTTAGGGGTCAGGCGTTGGCAGTGTAAAGTAGAAGGTGCTACCTTCTCCCAACGTGCTTTCAACCCAAATGTTACCACCGTGTTGTTGCACAATACTCTGGCAGATTGCCAGCCCTAAACCCGTACCGCCCTTTTGGCGAGAATCGGAAACATCCACTTGCTGAAACCGTCCAAAGATACTTTCAAGTTTATCGGCAGGGATGCCCCGTCCTCGATCTCTGACCTGAAACAGCACAGAGTCGGTTTGAGTTTGGACAGAGAGCGTGACTGTCGTCTGCGGAGGAGAAAATTTAATCGCATTACTGAGCAAGTTGGTCAAGGTTTGAATAATTGAGTCTGAGGCTGCCCAAACCTGAGCCTTGGTTGGAACGACAGCAAGCGTTACTGCTGCCTGGTCGGCAATGGAGTGGATACTATCAACGGCTTGTTGCATCAGTTCGCTAGCATTGCAAGTCGTCATGGCTAATTGCACCTTGCCAGACGATAAGCGCTCCAAATCCAGAATGTCATTGACCAGACGCACCAGACGATCGCCATTATCCATCGCCAACTTTAACATGCGCTGGGTCTTTTCAGGATTGTTGGTATAGATGCCCGTATTGAGTAGCCCTAAAAAGCCCTGAATCGCAGTCAGGGGAGTGCGGAGTTCGTGACTGACGATCGAGATAAATTCATCCTTCATGCGATTAACCGCATGTTCCTGAGTAATGTCTTGAATTTGCGCGACATAGTAAGAAGGGTGTCGTTGGGCATCGCGAACCACAGACAAATTGAGCCTCACCCAAATGATTTGCCCACCTTTGCACTGATATCGGAGCTCCACCTGAGTCGCTTTTTTGTCCTTCGTTTGGGATTGTCCCAGATATTGCTCAATGTATTGTTGCAGAATGCTGCGATCTTCAGGATGCACCATGGTAAACATCCGAGTCGTGAGTAATTCTGCTTCAGAATACTCGAACATATTACACAGTACTGGATTGACTTTGAGCCAGCGATCGTCCAGTCCGATCAGTGCCATGCCAATGGGTGCATCTTGAAAGGCACTGCGAAACCGTTCTTCACTCTCTTGCAAAGCTATTTCAGCCTGTTTGCGGCTGGTAATATTGCGGACGATTACCAATACCCGATCGTCTCCCACACCAACTACCCGCACTTCTTCGTAATAGAAGCCACCATGCAGCATGATTCGTTGCTCATAAACCTGCACATCTCCGGTTTGCAGCGCTTTTTCGACTGCTTGTCTACGCATTTCTGCCAAATCGGGCGGCAAAACGGTGTAGAGATTCTTGCCCACCCTACCCGAATCGGGAAAGAGTTGGAAAGCATCGTTACTGGGCATGCTATCCAGACAAATACCATCCGCTGACATCCAAAAGATCAGATCAGGAATCGCTTTCAAGATTTGCTTTTTAGTGGCTTCACTCTCACGGAGTGCCGCTTCCGTCTGTTTGCGATCGGTAATGTCCAGCATCACCCCATGCCAGACCAGCACTCCCTCTTGCCGACGTTCGGGGCGAGAATTTGCCTGCACCCATTTGATCTTGCCGGATGGCGTAATGATGCGCCATTCGTGCTGGAGCGGTTGCATGGTTTTGGCACTACGGATGACTGCTTGCTGATACCCAGATAGATCGTCAGGATGGAAGGTATCAAAAGCGATCGCCGCATTCTCCATCGCCTTCGCTACTGGTATTTCGTAGATTTCCTCAAAAGCAGGGCTGAGGTAATCAAATCGAGCAGGTCTACCCGGATATTCTTCAATACTGTAAATCACGCTGGGGGAAGCGGTAGATAACTGCTCGAAGCGCACTTCATTTTGAGGAAAAGTCATGTGCCAATTCTCCGCTTCATCATTTCAAGCTCTTGTTGAAGTCGGGAGCGATCGATACGGCTAATCACGCGCGTCACCAGTTCGGGACCCACCACTGGCTTACCAATAAAATCATCCGCACCCGCTGCAAAAACTTGTTGGATCGACTCCATATCCGTATGAGCTGTGACCACCAGAATGGGCAAATTTCCCCATTTGGGATCTTGACGCACAACCTGACAGAGATCGATGCCACTAAACGCAGGCATTTCCAAATCTAGGACTAAGAGATCTGGTTGAGTTGCGCTCAGCACTTCCCAAAACTGGGATGGGTCTTGCAAGTTGGTCACTTGAAGCCCCCAGGGTTGCAATAAATGTTGCAAGGTCTCCAGCACGATCGCATCATCATCGACCAGCATAACCCTGGCAGTTGCTGATTGGGTCTGCGCCAGCAGTTGCATCACGGCTTCAAAGATCTGGGCGATCGTGATCGGGCGATACAAAAACCGTCCACATCCCAATCGTGCGACCATCACCCGCTCAGCCAAACTATCTTGTCCAGCCATCACCACAATGGGAACCGTAGGCAATCGACGCTTCAAGGTTTGTACCAACGTAATGCCATCCGGATTCGGAGCTGGTAACGTGAGGCTCAATAAAATGGCACTGGGTAAGCGTTTTGCAAGCATTTGTTGGGCGATCGTCCAATCGCACACACCCTCTACCTGCATCCCCCAGGCAAAGGCATTTTGCTTCAGTTGCTCCGTAAAAGCCACATCCTCATCAATGACCAGTACCCAAGGCATGGTAGCGATTTCAGACAATGGCGACACCACAGATGCTAACGGCGGCTGCGCCAGGGTTTGCTTCAAGGCAGCCACAAGTTGCGAAAATTGGGGGATTTGAGCAGTGTCCAATGCGGTCTCTTGCAGTAACCAATGTTCGATCGCCAAGGCAAATTGCGACCCCTGGCGATAGCCAAACGACCCCAACGTACCCGCCAGCTTATGTGCCTCCAGGCAAGCGCGCTCCCGCAATTCTTGACTTAGATTGCCCGATCGCAAAGCGGCTTCGGCTTCTACCAAAACGATCGTCCGCGCGGCAAAGGTATCTTGATAGCGCTTCAGCACCTTGTCGATAGAAGCCAACCCCTTTTGCCGAATTGCAGCCGATGGCGAGAGGGCAGCCATCGCCTCCTCTACCCTCTCTCTCCGGTCCTCCCGCTGCTCTCCTTTTCCGTATTCCCGTGTCCCCTGTGCCTCCTGTTTCCCTGGCGCAGATTTCAGTCGATATCCCAAGCCATACACTGTCTCGAACACATCGGTGGTCATGCCCGTTGCCTTGAGCTTTTGCCGAAGATCTTTAATGAGATTGGTAACGGCTCCTTCACTGGGGCTGGCATCGATCGACCAAAGGCGATCGATAATATCGCTCCGACTAAAAACTCGTTGAGGATTGCGTAAAAAAAGCCCTAATAAACTATATTCTTTGGGAGATAAAGATAACGTTTGCCCCATATAAGTCACCTCTGCCGCCACAGGATTGACACACAAATTGCCCCAAGTCAACAACGTGGGTGCTACATGGGTGGTGCCCCGTCGTAACAAGGCTCGAATCCGCGCGAGCAATTGGGATAAATCATAGGGCTTGGTGACATAGTCATCCGCTCCCGCATCCAAACCCCTAACCACATCAGCGCTAGAATCCTTCGCCGTCAACAGCAAAATAGGTTTTTGTATTCCCTGAGTCCGTAGTTGACAGCACAACCCAATGCCATCCAATTTGGGAATCAGCAAGTCCAGCAAAATGAGTTCATAGTCCGAAGCGGTTGCTAGTTCCAGCCCCATTTCGCCATCCGTCGCCACATCCACCGTATAACACTGCGTCGTCAGCACTTCTGAAAGCACAGCGGCTGTCGGCTGGTCATCCTCTACCAACAAAATTTTTGTCATAAGAACGATTGGTCACGTTTAGTCACGTTTTCTCGCCCTAAAAAATGCTTTAGCCGATCATTCGCCCAAAGCCGCGTTCTCATCACATAGACATCCAATAAAGTACTTAGTCTATAGCGTTCTTGCCTGAATCGCGAAAAAGGTTACGGAGCTGCCAAAATCTGAAACGGAAATGCAAGGCAACAGCATAGAAATTGGCAGTCTTTTTTTTCTCGCAATTTGAAGATTTTTCTAGAAAAATTTCGTGTGCCCGACCTGTTGAACGGAGCGATCGTAAAATGGCAGATTTTCGGGCTGCGTCATGGTAGGGATACCCAAAATCTGCAAAAAAAAAGCGCCCGGAGGAAACCTCCAGGGCTAAATCAGGGTGCATCTACCATTACACTCTTCTACTCAGAAGCAATACATCCGGAAAAATTGAACCCTGGGTGAAACTTTTTTCTGCCCAGGTGAACCCGGTTTCGTCCCAATCGTTCGTAAGAACTGCTCAATTTCTCCTATCGATAGAGTGCCCAGCGTCCCAACTTTCTAACAGAACATCGCAAATCAGAGAAGGATAGAGAGGATGGCAGACTTCACCGTCTCAAGCGATACCATTGGGGAGCAGACGCACGCGCTTGGTTCATGACTGAAATGCTTTCTCACTCCAGTTTGTCCCATCTCTCCCCCGCCGTTTATATTGTGGGCGCGGGTCCGGGAGACCCAGATTTACTCACGATTCGGGCACAAAGGCTTTTGAGGCAGGCAGACGTTGTCCTGTATGCCGATTCGCTAGTGCCACAACAGATTTTGCAGGAAGTGAGTTCAAGGGCTGAAGTGATCCACACTGCAAATAAGACGTTAGAAGAAATTATCCCGGTGATGGTCGATCGGGTGAGATCGGGACAGTCCGTAGTGCGGCTCCATTCTGGCGATCCCAGCCTCTATAGCGCCGTGCAAGAGCAGATGCAAGCCCTAGTCGAGGCAGATATTCCCTTTGAAGTGGTGCCAGGAATTAGTGCGTTTCAGGCGGCGGCAGCGCGGTTGCGGGTTGAACTCACTGTACCGGGTTTGGTGCAAAGTATCGTTCTTACCCGGATTAGTGGGCGGACTGAAGTTCCTGCGACCGAAGAACTGGCATCGCTGGCAGCTCACCAAGCAAGTCTTTGTTTATATCTCAGTGCCCGTCATGTGGAAGCTTCGCAGGAGAAACTCCTGCAACACTATCCACCCGAAACCTGGGTAGCAATCTGCTTTCGTCTGGGCTGGCAAGATGAGCAAATCTGGGTAGTGCCGCTGGATCAAATGGCGGAGACAACGCGCGCGCGAAACCTGAGCCGCACAACGTTGTATGTAGTGAGTCCGGCACTGGCAGCTGCAACCCTGCCACCAGAGTTTCGCTACCTGGGCACCGTATCAGAGGGGTCTGAGCCAAAAGTGACGGCAACTTCTGCCCATTTGCCAGCAGTGCGATCGCACCTCTACCACCCAGAGCACGACCATTTATTTCGTCCTGCTCGATCGCCCAAAACTCCTTAGCCTTTTTCCGGATTCGTTGAAGTCAGCAGTGTTGTTATCCCCAGAGCACTCATAGATGTACCCCACCCTCTAGCCCCAACTAGAGGGTTTTTTGATGGCTTTTTCTATTGTCCTGATTCTGGGTTGTATTCGAGCAGCGCTCTCCAGTCAGCGATCGTCGGTTCGTTCCACCGCCAGTCTTTGCCCAAAGCTTCTGGTTGGAAATTGACCGGGTCATCTGTCAACACCTTTTGGCGCAGTTGCATTGCATCATTCAGCAAACGCTCTTTTTGTTCAGCGGGTTTATCCTGAGCAGACTTAAATGCAACCAATGCCAAGCCAGTGTTGGCAACTCCAGCCTCTAACTGAGATTGAGGGTTAATGGGTTTACCCTGGCTCAGTGTCAACGCATCCGACCAGGCTCTATTTGCCAAATCCCACTCTCCGGACGCATAGTAAGCAAAGCCCAACGCATTGAGATACGGGACAGAGTCTTTTTGCTGTTTGGTTGCTGTTTCCCAATAACGACGGGCATCATCGATGCTGTAGTCTTTGTTGCCTTTTTGCACAGACTGCCATGCAAATCGTCCTTTCAAGAAGTTAACAACAGGATTGTCTGCCAGACGAGTTGGGGCAGCATCCAGCGCGGCTTTGGCTTGGGGTAACGCCCCGCGATCGAGCAAAGCTTCGATCGCAGGTTGGGCGTTTGCCAGATCACCCTGCCGCAAATGGGTACTGGCAAACGCCGTTACCGCAGCTGTGTCTGCTGTTTTTACATTAATCGGTTGCGATGTAAGGGGTTGAGAGGCTCGCGGGGTTGGGGAGGGGGTCACCCGACTGGTAGGCACTGGCGAGTGCCGCTGCCATCGTTGTTGCAGCCAATTGGCATTCAGCAAAACGGCAGCGATCACCCCAGACAAGCCTAAAATTGCCAGTAGAAACACCCCGGTTTTCTGCGCGTTGCTTTTGGGCTGGGTCGGCAACGTGGCAGGTTGGAGGCCCAGCGGTTTTGCTTTAGCAGCTAACGGATTGGGGGAGACCGAAGGTTGCACTGGAGCGGCTGCCGCCTGCACGGTCAGCCCCCCAGCCGGAGCCGCCGCCTGGGTCATCTCTCGCCTATCCATCGCCAATTTCAAGCGATCGTAGGCTTCAGTTAGCCCTGGATTAAGTTGAATTGCCTGTTCGTACGCCTTAATTGCCTGGGCTAACTTCCCCTGTTCAAACAAAGCCCGACCCAAGCGATAGTGAGCCTCTGCATCTTGCGGATTTGCTCGAATCGCTTGTTGACAGGCAACCACCATGCGCATCAAGCTCTCTGGATCGCGAGGAACCGAATGAAACTCTGCATAGGATTGCCGCCCCCCACTGGCCGGCTGAGACGACGAAGGCGCAGGTCGGTTCGATGCCAATTGATTATTCGTGGGTAGAATCGGCGATCGCTTGTATTGAGGGTTTTCAGGCAATTCGCGATAGAGTCCCAACCCTGAATCCAACGCCTGGTTGGGCAGCAAGCTTTCAGCTTTCGAGGCAGGGAGCAATGGCTCTTCGTCTCCCTCCTCAACAGAGAGTTGTCGAATCAGGTCGGAAACCACAGCAGCATCTTCTTTGTAGCTGGGATCATCTAGCTCAATATCCTGAATCAGTTGGGCCAGATCTTCGGGCGGGGTCTCATTTTCATTCAGAAAATCAATGGGAATGGTATCCAATTCTGATTCACTATTCAGAGTTTCGCTCGTCAAGGGTGCCGGGTAGTCTTGATTACCATCGATTTCTGGTAAATCAATCCCAGAAAAACGATGACGATCGCTGCGATGGGGAGCCGCCGATTCCGTCTCGCCAGTCGCCGTATGCAAATAACCGTCAAACTCTGGATGGAGGTAGAGAATGGGCAGTGCCCAGTAGGACGATTGATTGGAGGTATAGGCAGCAATGAGACCCTGTCGCGCCCGATTCAAGCTGAGGTCGATCGGGTAGACCTTTCTCAAATTTCGGTAAAACAGCCGGGTGAGCGTCAACGCAACCTCATCGGGGATTCGCTCCGCCATTGCCAAAACAGCTGGAATCCCTCGCTTGATGACAGCCTCCGCCAAATTTCCAGACTCTGAAATCTTACTGAGATCCGCAGTGGGCGCATAGCTGCCCCGGCAAGAGTTAAACACCGCTAGCCGAATGCCATTGTTCACCAGCAGCCCCGCCAGATCATCACCGCTGAGTTCTTCGGTCAAGCCCGTGCGATCGTTCACGAGATAGAGATTGCCACCGGCCTGACCCAAGTTGCTATGCCCTGCATAGTGAAAAACATCAAACTGCCCTTGTTCCAAGGCTTGAGTCAGCCGTTCTCGCCCTGGCTGTTCCAAAATCGTCAGATCGATTTCTGGCAAACCTTGCTGTCTAGCCAGACGTAGACCGGGATCGTGTTCAATCGCCAGCAACGGTTCAGTGCTGCCATTTTTGAGTGGAGACTTTAGTTCCTCTACTAAATAGGTCGCTTCTTGCTTTAACTCCAGTACCTCTTGATCAGTCGGTGCCGCAATCACCATCAAGATTTTGAGCGGTTGATTGGGTTGTAGTGCAGCGATTCTGGGTGTAGGCAAGGATAAATGCTGGCTAAAAGCAGACTGATAGCGCGAGAACACCACATCAGTTCCCGTTGCCAAGGGGCGATCGCCCGCATACAACGCCTCCCATGGGAGATAAGGGAGACGATCGTCTTTCAAGCCCAACCGTAGACGCAACAGTTCGCGGCGATGATGGGCAATTCCCATGGCAGTCATCCAGCTATCTCGGATTGTGCCTTGAAAAAGCGCATTGTAGAGTTGTTGCCCCAACGCAGCCAACCGTACGGGAGGTTTATCCTCCGAGAGATTTGCCGCCTGATCCGACAACGAAGCCCCTCCCAGCGCAGGCGTATTTTCACCCCGCAATAAGCCAAGCAATGGGTCATTCATCAGGTGCCGCGCTTGTGCCAGCCACTGATCCACAGACCAACTCACCTGTTCCTCTGCCAAAGGCACTCCGGGGGACACACGCTCTGTCCGAACCAGGTATTCGTTTCCTCCCACTGGAGTTACTGAAATATGAAATTCCTGGGTCACAGCTACTCTCCAAGAAGACCAAGGGTCTACTTCGCAGTTACAACAATCAAACGCTCAAATCCGCCTAACTTTTCCTATTCTCAATAGCAACGTTACATTTAGGCAACTTTAATAAAAGTTAAATGAAGAAAATTTTGGTCACGTAAAAACCTCACTACGGAGAAGTTGCTACCTAATTCAGGTGTCATTTTTACTCCGATCAATTCAATCACTGATCATGGCATGGAACCTTAAGGTAAAGACGGCTACCTTGCAAAAAAGTTACTGAAAAACTCAAAAGTTTTTGCCTATCTCGGCGATCGCTAAGAAATTAATCCGGATGTCTCTCCCCATTCTGGAAAGGTGGAATGGTAGATGCACCCTGATTTATGATCCTCAACTCGATTTTAGCGATTGGGTTGAGGATTTTTTTATGCCTATCCAACTTTTGGGACGCAAACCATTGAATTGAGCGTCACTAATCCCGAATGGCATCGAGCAATCCCGTAAAAAACCGCTGTAAACTGAAGATCAATCCATCCTGAAATCTGCCAATTTCATCAGGATGGGCAACTGCACTCAATTAACAATAACCAGTGACAGAAGTTTTTTCTGGAGAAATTTCAGCGTATGGATCGGGCGGTCATTAAGTTTTCTTCGGAAGATTGCGGAATTTGCCATAAGATGTCATTCTACGACCAGAAAGTGGCTGAAGAACTGGGATTGCAATTTGTCAGTGTCAAAATGCAAGACACGGCAACCTATCGCAAATACCGTAAAATTTTGCTCTCTCAGTACCCCGACAAAGAAGGAATGGGGTGGCCCACCTATATCATCTGCGACAACCCAGAGGGTGAGTTTCAGATTGTGGGAGAAGTCAAAGGGGGACATCCCAAAGGGGAATTTAGAAGCAAGCTACAAGAAGTTTTGGCAAGCGCTTAAGGTAATTTTCTTTAAACAACTGTCTTCTCTCGTCATGACGCAGAGCTTTGTGCGATGACAATTAAGCCTGCATTACAGGTTATCGTCGGCAACCCTGAACATAGAATTCTAAGAATTCAAGATTTCAAATCCCTGCACTTCCAAAACAGGACCAATCATGGCAAAGGTCATGACATCTTTTTTGACCTGTCCCGACACCTTGACCGTTAACCCAGCGTGCTTCAACTCATCGGGGACTGTATGAAGCTCGTAAGTTTCACCAGACTCGGTGACCAACGCCCAGGTACCTGGACCAAACCCTTGACGATCGATTGTCCCTTTGACTTGAATACTCATGCTGTTCGCCTCTCATCACTGACTGCGAGTCGTGCTAATCCAAAGCATAACAAAGCATTGACGAGCAAGAATAAACGGGCAACCATACCCTCACCCAACCACACTAGTGTGGGAGAAACGAGGGCGCTGATCAGCAAACAAGCAGCCACACCCAAGGTACTCCCGATCGCAAACCACTTGGCACGGGGATGCCCCCAAAACAGTGCTAGCAATCCGACTGGCACCAGCACACTGGCAAAAATCGGATTTAGCACGCTACTGCCCTGAATCGCTCCACCCAGTTCAGGAATCGAGCTACCCAACAGGCGAAGGGGCCATTGCGGGGCATCGAATAGAGAAATACAGCGCAAGAAAAACAGCCCCGAACTCCCCGTTACTAATCCCCAGGCAAGCGGAGCCGTAAACGGTAGATAATTTCTTAACAGGAACGCAAGCAGATAAGAACCCAACACCATCGCCAGTTTGGGCAACAATGCCACAGCTCCTCCATCAATCCAGAAGCGCGGATTCAGATAGCCATTGTCGCGCAGCCAACGGAAAAAGTCCCGGAAGGTAATTTTGCCTTGGGTTGCTAACTTTACAGCAGCGGCAGCATCTAATTTGCCAGATCCAAAGTGATTTAATCCATCATCCTTCACTTTCAGGGCAGCCTGCTTCATCACCTCAGCCACTTCATCGGGATTGCTCACGCCTGTCGCTTTGACGAGCGCCGCCACACCCGCAACATGGGGCGCCGCCATACTGGTGCCCTGAAACGCTGCGAACAACGAGTGACCCGTTTGGGGATCTAGCGTATTTTGCAAAATACCGCCCGCCACATTACCGTCCGCGGTGGAACCCCCTGGCGCAGAAATATCGACCCCCGCCCCAAAACTGGAATAAGGGGCTTTGTTGCCCATTGCATCCAGCGCCGACACACCAATCACCCTGGGATAACGTGCCGGGTACGAGGCAGAATTTTGGTTGGCGTTGCCTGCGGCAGCCACGAGGACGATGCCTTTGCGATGGGCATGGTCGATCGCCTCCTTGATTAACTGGCTCTCGCCCCCCCCGCCCAAACTCATGTTGATCACATCTGCACCATTGTCTGCAGCAAACTTAATTGCCTCAGCAATATCTGCAGTGGTGCCCCCTCCTTCCGCACTCAACACCTTCAGGGGCATCAGTTTGGCTTCGTAAGCAATGCCCGTGACGCCAAGATGATTGTTGGTAGACTGCGCGATCGTCCCAGCCACATGGGTGCCATGCCCATTGTCATCGGTTGCATCTTCTCGATCATTGACAAAATCGTAGCCTTTGACGAACTGGGTTTGTTGTAAATCGGGAACTGGAGAAATGCCCGTATCAATCACGGCGATGGTTATCCCCTGCCCATGAGTTTCACTCCAGGCTGCTTCGATATTAATGGCACGAAAATTCCATTGCTTGTGGTAGTCCGGATCGTTTGGAGCACCAATCTGGGGGCGAATCGCCGGACTTTCCGCTGACGCGGGGGCCGTTAACCCCTGACTACCGGGTTCAGGCGTGGCACTGATGATTTCCGGAATGGAATAAATATAAGCAGGTTCAATGAATTCGGTTGCCCTTGCCAGATGAGAATGGCGAAGGGTGTTCAGGAGGACACCGTTGCCTTTAATCAGGTAAACGTTATCGCTCCCGGAGAAAGCACTGTTCAAGTGAGGAGTGACCTGGTATTGCCGAGCGATCGCTTGAATCTCTTGTTCAATCTGCGCCTTGCCCAGCGATTCTTTAAAGTCCAACACGATAGAATCGTAAGTGCCGCGAGTTGCCAGACCACTAAAGTTGGATATCGCCCAGCCCAGCCCGAGTAGAAACAGTGCGAAAATCAACAGCTTTTTCATCGCTCTCTACCGACTACGCCATTGCTACACCATAGCTCAGGCACTTTTTATCTGGGCAATTTGATTGCAACATAGTTACAAAAATGGCTGTAAGTCTCATTAAGATTACGCTGTCGCCTTAGCGGAGTCCTGTCGTTAGGCTGTACAGGCTCTTACCGTTCGATCACACTGTAAAGTTGTTACTTTATTATTGCGCTTGCTCAAATTCCTAATTGTTATGGAACGTGGTTTGCTTTGGTTACCCTTACTCGGTGTCTTTTTCTGGCTTGCCTGGTCGGGGTGGAACGAATATCAAAAAGTAGAAGCTTATCGTATCTGGGCACAGTCCTTTGAGCGAGCCAAGTACGATATCTATGCGGTGTTGGGACAAAAGGGAAATGAGCTAACCTGGGGCAAACCCAATCGCCACGGTCCGATCGCCTTGCAAACTTTTTCACTGGAGCAGGTGACCGCCATGCATTTACGAGTCGATGGTCAAATCGTCAACATGGAGACGCCGCCGGAAAAAGGACGCACGATCGCGCTAGAGTTTACCCTCGTCAATGTTGCTGACTCTATCTCCGTTCCTTTCACAGAAACAGGCTTGGCGTCCCAATGGGGCGTTTATTTGCAAAACCATCTGCAAGGTCTTGCAGCACTTGGCTAAACCGAGGGTTTGAGTCGCTTGCCGATCCAGCTGATCAGTCCGCTGGCGATCGCCCCCATCATTAAAATGCCGATCGCAGGTGTAAACACAGGTTCCCACAGCCGATACCACAGATCCAGCCCCAACGAAATACCAGCGGAACGCCCAGCAACCGCGATCGCTAACCAGAAAAAACTCAATAAAACTAGAAATAAATCTGCCATCAAAAACAGATTCAACCCATTCAACAATCGTTCTTTCATAAGGTTTCGCTAAACATCTATCGCCCATCAATTGCAGGTAGAGAGGGTTCAACACCCGTATCATCTCACCTGCAAGCTTCTATAGAGCCTACCCGATTTAACCAATCCTGTAAAAGTCAGTCATCAAGAGTAAGTGTCCGATCGGTCAAAGCCCATCCCAGTCTTGAAAAGTCAGTGGCATTCAGCTTTCACCACACGCATACGCAAAATCAGTTAAGTAAAAAACGACACAGAATTTAACCAATCGAGCACACGATCGAGTTGCTCCAAATTCACCAAACCGTATTGCCACAACACGATTGGCAAACAGTTGGCAAAAGATGCCGAATCGTGCAAACCCAACCGTGCCAGAATCCGTTCCGCCACATGGATCTCTCGATCAGGAACCCCAATCTCCTCTTGCAAAAAACGGATCAATTGATTTCGTACCCGCGGTTCCATGAGCCTTGCCACTGAACATAAAAGAAATGTAACAATAATTGTAAAGTTTTGCAAATTTTCTCAGAATTCGCTCGATGCCTACCACTGCGCTGGTTTGGCTGATGACGTAGCTGTCTTGAGAGTACTATAGCGATCCTATCTGGATCGTAAGAAAGGATTCCAGCGGAATCCTTTCTTACGAAGTCCCTTAATCTCATAACTGATTTAGGACTGCTATAGATCATGAAAAGTGTTGATAAAAATGTGGCTGCCCCCCAGTTGGAACAGCCACGATTATCAGCACAGAAGCACCAGAATTGCAAAACTGCAAGTGAAAAGCTCACCGCCTCAAAGCTTCGCAGATTTCTTCAAATTGTCTGGATCGACGTAATGACAAACTGCATCATTCAAACAAATCAAAGCCCAGCCTGAGAGATCGACATCTATCAGCTTGTAAGACGTTTCTTGAATAAAGAAGCCCTTGTGATTACGAGTATCCGGCTTGATCTCAACATCAAATTCTAAAATCATGATTGCCTAACCCCCAGTTTTATAAAGCCACCAAACGAAGAACTCCAAAGCGAATCATTTAGTGTGATTGAATCATAACATTCACTTTCTGAGAGCAAGGTTAACTTATACACGCAACTATGAAGTTAACTCAATAAACTTGGGAAAAGTTAGCGTCATTTACCTTTACAAAGTCACCTTCTAGTTAGCTGGTGACAAGTTTTTTTCAGCCAGACTTCTCTTCTGAAAGGTGGATTTTGAAGCCTTTCAAACATTTTCCGAAAACAAAAAATAACGTAGATGTGACCTTCAGATGTCTACACCTACGTTATTTTTTGAAATATTGCTCTGCCGTTTACTAAGATCTTGCCCAAGCTATCGCAATGATTCTCAACATTATTAAAGCGATCGAGGTTGGAGATGATTAATTTTTGATTTTGAGTCCTTTAACTCAAAATTATCCAGTTCCTCATCAATCTGACAGCAGCAGCACGAACACCTTATTCAAAGAGCCAATTTTTGACCCGAAGCAAGCTTGCCCACTCCGGTTTACGCACCAAGCCATCATCAATGCTTTGCCCAACTTCATCCCGCAATTCGGGAATTGCCATAATGAGTTGCTGAGCAATTTCAATATGCTGGCGGACTCCTTTTTTGGAAGTTTCTAACATGGCAACTGCCAAATTAACTCGCGCTTGCGGATCTTGAGGATTGAGTTTCACCGCTTTTTGTGCTGAGTCTAGCGCTTGGGTGGGTTTATCGACTAATAAATAAAGCCAGGCTAAACAAGTCCAGGCAGGACTACTTTTGCGTGCCCGATCGCAAATTTCCTTAAAAACAGGGATGAGCACCTCCGGCGACTCTCCTGCCTTATAGCGCTCAATCCCTTCATCAAACAAAGCTTCAACCGTCTGGGTCATAATTAAAGACATTCCTTAAGCCGAAAACGACTTGCCACATCCGCAAGTTTGATTGGCATTGGGATTCGTAAACTGAAATCCTCCCCCAATCAGAGCATCGCTATAGTCCAGCATTAGCCCATAGAGATAAAGCAAACTCTTGGGATCGCAAACGACCTTAAAGCCTTCATAATCATACACTTCGTCGTCAGGACGAATGTTGCTGGGATCTTCAAAATCCATCAGGTAAGACATGCCAGAACAGCCCCCCCCGCGCACACCGACCCTTAGACAAAGGTCTTTTCCTTGCTTTTCCCGTAAAAGCAAAACATGCCGAAGGGCAGCTTCAGTCATTTGAATGCCCTGCTGTTGAGACTGAGTTGCTTGGGTCATCGGCTTGTAAGACTCCCTATTCAGCTAAATTTACAACACACTTGTGATGCCAACGTCAATTGATCTAGACATCTATTGTATCGAGATTCTCATCCATACGGAATTCTTAGCAGGAGTGGATTTTTCCAGACTCGACAGAATTTGTTAATCTATAGCTTCAATCTACAGCCACATGCACCTGTCAACCTGCCACAATTCATTTTTGGCGATCGTCCCAGTTGGGCTTTCACCTTTTGAGCTGGGATCAGGAACGAGTTGAAGCTTTCTAAGCTTACCTTAAGAGGTTGTTTGAAAAGGTGTTCACTGTGATGTTGAGTACTCAGAGATCCCCCCAGCCCCCCTCAAAAAGGGAGAGATCAGCCTCAAAGTCCCGCTTTTCAAGGGGGATTTGGGGGGATCGTGCTTGTTGCTACTTTCGAAAGGACCTTTAAACCATCCTCTAAGGGGATCGTGTTTGTTGCTACTGGCAAAAGGACTTTTAAACCATCCTCTAAGACCTGAGAGGAACCAGATGGCATGTGCTTTTTTCCGAGCGACAAATTTGCAAAACTTGAGAATCACTTGCGTAAAGAAACGATCTCCTTGGCAAAAGGGATAGACAATAAATAGGAATTAAGATGAATATCTACACTTTTATGTGTACGCTTGTTTCCATCAATTAGCCTGGCTTATGACTGCTCTTAATCTTGCGACACGCCGTCGCCTCAAGCAATTACCTCAAATTCCCAGTGTTTGGGAGGGCGATCGTCACTCGATGGTTGCTGGAATGCAAGCTAGCCTTGAGTGGTCTGCGACCGAGCCTGCAGACAAGGAAGGAGAATGTATTCTCTGGGTAGACGGGTCGCAGGGTATGGTGCGGGCAATGGATGTCGTCACTTCGGAAGCAGGGCATGAGGCAGTCGTACGGGTACTGTTGCGAGCAATGGAACACCCCCATAGTCCTGCCCAACCGGCACGCCCTCAAAAAATTGTGGTGCGCGATCGAGAAATTCAGTTTTTTCTCCGAGGCGTCTTGCAAGATCTCAACATCACGGTGGAATATGTACCCGATTTACCCCTGATTGATGAAATCTTTCAGAGTTTTCAAGAAGGAGTGAACAATCGTCAGCCCCAACTGCCACCGGAATACGCAGATCAGTTGAAACAAACGGCTTATGATATCTGGAAAGATGCCCCCTGGGAACTGTTGGGGGATCACGAGATTTTGGCGATCGAACTAAACCGCTGGGATCTGGGCACTGTCTACGCCTGCGTCATGGGCATGTTGGGTATGGAGTATGGCATTTTGCTCTATCGCTCTTTAGAATCCCTGAGACGCTTCCGTCAACAAGTTTTGACCAACGAATCCATGGAACAGCTGGAAGAAGCGTTCCTAGGACAGGATTGTTTGTTTCTCTCGTTTGAGCACACGGCAGAGGACGAAGATGAAGCAATCCAGTTAGCAGAGCTCTCCATCACAGAAATTCAACCTGTATTTGGCAGCTTGCATCCGCTGGAGGGACCCCGCCCTTTCCTTTATGAAGAGGAGGCGATCGCTCTACTGGTGATGCTCGAAGCCTTCCATCGCTTTTTGCGCCAGCATCGCACCAAGCTGATAGGTGAAGATTTACCTGCCTTGAGCAGTCGCTACCGGGTGCCCTTACCCCAAGCGCAGACCTCTCAACCGACGGAGAAAGAGCCACCCGTTTCGATCAAAATTGAAACTCTACCGGATCTGGCTGCCGAACTCTTGGAGCTAGGGCACCTGGGCGAAGACGAAGACGAGCAGGATCTGCTCCCCGCCTTGCGAGACGATCTTGTCCCCAAAGATTCTTTTTTGAGCTTGGGGGTTATTCCCTGGGCAACCTTGACACTCTTGCGCCAAACCACAGAATATCATCAGCCTGCGCCAACCACTGAAGCAGGCGAGGGCTTGCCAGTAATTCTGATCCAAACATCTCGTCCTAAAGCCAAGACCCTGGTTCAAGAATTGCAAAATTCAAGTGGATTGAAAGCCATTTGTTTTAACCCTGGCGAAGATCCTTTTGGCGGCAAGCGCTATGATTTGGGTCTCTTTCAGGTAGGAAGCGGGGATTTATTTCTATTTGGTGAATTTGTAGAAGATGATCCCGTGCATGTAGCTGCACGCACAAAGTGGGAGCAACGCTGCAAAAAAACGAAGGGCTACTGTGGCTTAATTGTTGCCAAAGGACTGAAAGGTTCGACTCGTGGCAATCCCCAACTGAAAGACATGGTGGCATTGTTTGAAGCGCGTGCCATCACCTCAGAAGAGTTGGGCTTGGGATCTTTGCAACTCCAGATGCAGGTCGATTGGATGTAGGAATTGGGCTTGGTGATTGCATCAATCAGTGATGGCACTGAATAAACCATTTCTCGTTGATCACCTATTTCTATTACAATATGTGAAGACATCTGAGCGAGTAAGGACAGAATGCGAGTTGCGATCGTCGGTGCAGGATTAGCTGGCATGGCAACGGCGGTAGAGTTAGCCGATGCTGGGCACGCCGTAGAAATTTTTGAAGCTCGTCCATTTGTGGGTGGCAAGGTTGGCAGTTGGGTCGATGCTGAAGGAAACCACATTGAGATGGGGCTGCATGTTTTCTTCGGTTGCTATTACAACCTGTTTGATTTGATGCGCCAGGTTGGAGCTGGTGACCACTTGCTGCTGAAAGACCATGTGCATACGTTTATCAACCGGGGGGGACAGACTGGTGCCCTCGATTTTCGCTTCCTCACGGGCGCACCCTTCAATGGGCTCAAAGCTTTTTTCACCACTTCGCAATTGTCGCTTCAGGATAAGTTGCAAAATGCGATCGCGCTCGGAACCAGTCCCCTGGTGCGTGGTTTGATCGATTTTGAAGGAGCCATGAGAACCATTCGGCAACTGGATCGGATCAGTTTTGCTGATTGGTTTCGTCAGCAAGGCGGCTCGGAAGGCAGTTTGAAGCGGATGTGGAATCCAATCGCCTACGCACTGGGATTCATCGACACGGAGCAAATTTCTGCCCGTTGCATGTTAACCATCTTTCAGTTTTTTGCTGCCAAAACCGAAGCGTCCATCTTACGGATGCTGAAAGGCTCACCGCAGGAATACCTGCACACCCCGATCGTGAACTATCTTGAAGCACGCGGCACTAAAATCCACACCCGTCGCCGCACTCGCCAGATCTTATTTGAGGGCAAAGGTGAAAAAACCCAAGTCACTGGTTTAGTGATTGCGAAAGACGAAACCGAAGAAACTATCACGGCAGATGCTTACGTTGCAGCCTGCGATATTCCTGGTATTCAGCGCCTGCTCCCCGAACCCTGGCGGCAGTGGCAAGAATTTGACAATATTTACAAGTTGGATGCTGTTCCGGTTGCCACGGTGCAACTACGATTTGATGGCTGGGTTACAGAACTCCAAGATTCAGAACAACGGCAACAATTGCAAAAAGCGGTTGGCATCGACAATTTGCTGTATACAGCAGATGCCGACTTTTCTTGCTTTGCCGACCTGGCTTTGACCAGCCCCGCCGACTATTACCGTCCCGGTCAAGGATCGTTGTTGCAATTGGTTCTCACGCCTGGCGACCCTTTCATTAAACAAAGCAATGAAGCGGTCGCGCACCACGTGCTTAAGCAAGTGCACGATCTCTTCCCGTCTTCCCGTGAATTGAACATGACCTGGTACAGTGTCGTTAAGCTGGCACAGTCCCTTTACCGTGAAGCTCCGGGCATGGACCTCTATCGCCCCGCTCAAAAAACGCCGATTTCCAACTTCTTTTTGGCAGGTAGCTATACCCAACAAGACTATATCGATAGTATGGAAGGAGCGACCCTCTCGGGACGACAAGCAGCCAAAGCAATTCTGGCGACGATCGGCAAATGACCGAAAAAATTTTGAATTTTAGCGTTGAATTTTGGCTGAAAGCGAGATTGAGTATTAGCAGAAGTCAAAATCAAAATGCCCCACTTATCCCTCCTGACCGCTCATCTTCTCAACTCAAAACTTGACCTGTCACTGACTGCTTGCGACCTCTCTCACCCTTAACCTCAGTTCCTTCCTATATGTCCGATTGGTTAGAACACAGCGTCCAGATTGAAGTAGAGACCCCCATCGATCAGGTCTGGAACCTCTGGTCGGATCTAGAACAGATGCCGCGCTGGATGAAGTGGATTGAGTCGGTCTCGATTTTAGAAGACGATCCGGACTTGTCTCGCTGGAAGCTCGCATCAGGAGGGTTTGAGTTTAGCTGGCTTTCCCGCATTCTCAAGCAAGTTCCCCACCAAATTATTCAGTGGGAATCGGTCGATGGTTTGCCAAATCGCGGAGCAATTCGGTTTTACGATCGCGGTAATAGCAGCATTGTGAAAATGACCATTTCTTATGCCATTCCTGGAATTTTAGGCAAATTGATGGATAACTTGTTTTTGGGGCGAGTAGTTGAGTCTACCCTAGAAGCAGATTTAGAGCGGTTTCGCCAATATGCACTCCAGGCAAGTGCTCAACCTCAATAGATATTACGGGCAATATAAAGTGTCACGAGTATCCCGACCTGTTGTAGGATTCGTACCTTTAGCAGTTTTGCAGAGCAGCTTTTGAGCATCTTGACGCAGCTCCGCGTCGGTAAAATCTGCCCCGTCAATCAGGGCACCATCAAATTTGGCGTTGAAGGCAAACGCGCCTTCCAGAATGGCATTGGTGAGGTTGGCGTCTGTAAAGCGGGCAGTGTCCAGTGTCGTATTTGTCAGATCTGCACTTTCGAAATTGGCGCTTTCGAGATTGGCACCAAAAAAGCTGACCCCGCGTAGATCGGCATGACTAAAGTTACTATTGCGCAAATTGGCTTTGGTAAAACTGGCATCAGTCAATGACCGATGGGAAAAGTCTACCCCAACCAGAAATTCTTTATTGTAGTCTTCAGCCCAAGCGGGATTGGCGATCGCCCCCGAAAATACGATTCCAACTAAAAACACCAGTAAAAGGGTAAAGACTTTCGTTAGAATCTTGCCTTTTACTAATTGTCCCCAAACATCAAACCACTCTCTCATAAGCTCAGCCTAACAGCCCACGGTTCAGCTTAACAGCCATATTTTCATTATGCTTTGTGCGATTTCAGTCAACGCCTTTGCCAGAATTGGGAACTCTAAACTAGGCTTTTGGGTTTGCCAGTTCTGGATTTACGAGTCCTGGTGAGCGTGACTGAATTCGTTCCATCCTGATCCTAACCGAATCCGCTCATCTTCTTTTTCTGTCGCCCGAAAAGGTAATAATTCAGCAAATATTTCAATTCTGTGAAGATTTCCAAATCTCAATCCTCGTCCTCTTATCCTTCTGGATCGCACGATCGCACTTCTTTGCTGGGCGATTGGGGCGAAGATCTGGTTGCTCAATGGCTACAGGCACAAGGATGGCAAATTTTGCAGCGGCGGTGGCACTGTCGGTGGGGGGAGTTAGATCTCATCGCGTTAGAAAAGTCCGTTGCTGCCCAGCCAACTTCTTTAGTTTTTGTCGAAGTCAAAACTCGCAGTCGGGGCAACTGGGACGCCAATGGATTGCTGGCAATCTCCCGACAAAAGCAAGCAAAACTCTGGAAGACGGCAGAAGTTTTTCTAGCAATGCACCCGCAATTAGCTGAACAGCCCTGCCGATTTGATGTGGCGCTGGTGTATCGTCCAACAGCCGGGGCAAAATCGGCAATTATGAAATCGGCTCAGGCTTCCCAGTTATCACTGCCGTTGGGTTTGTATCAAATGGAAACGATCGCAGGCTATCCCCTGGTTTTGCAAGATTATCTTTACAATGCATTTACGCTGTAGCTCCAGGGCATTGGCTCAAAGTGGCTTCAGAAAGTTAGGATTTTTGACTCATCAATTTTTTAACCGGCACTCTGCGCCAAAAAACAAGAGGGCATAACCTGCCCTCTTGCTCGATGTCTTGAAATGGCATCCACTATGCCAGCGTTTCCGGGCAGTAGCCTAATCCCTGAACAAATTGTTGACGAAATTCTTCAATCTCGCTGCGATCGGGACTGCCATGGGAAACGATTGCCACTTGATAGCGATGCATAACATCAACTGGAGATTGCCCAGTTGCTAACCCCCAGAGTGCCATTTGTACACGAATCCCAGGCTCATGGGAAATTCCCAGCTCGTTCATAAATGCACGAAAGTCTCCGTCCTGTTGAGCATCCAACGGTTGACTCATCTTCACTCTAACTAACCAGCCATCAATCTGATGAATCACGGTCATAAAATCGACGGGTAGCCGATTTGTGGCGTGAAGATACTGAACGACCCTCAGTGTAAGGCTGGCATTCGCAAGGTAATAAACGTATTCCATGATCACAGCCCAGCAAATGCTACTCCTCTATTATTCTTAAGAGATGCTGAACTATACTACGGGAGAAGCCCCCCATGATGAATGGGTGTTTTCCCCCAATTCTCATGAATGGTAGGATTCAGGCCTTGGCAGAGATCGGAAAACAATGCATCTGTCAGAATCTAGATTTTGCTGACGACCAGTCGCTGCAACGTCCGAGCGGCGGTATTCCATCTGGGACAAGCGCACGGAATGTACCGTCATAATTTATATCAATTCTTTTCTTGCTTTGACTGTAGAAGACGCTCAGACCCCTTCCATTGCTTTCGATCTCAACGATCGATCACTTTCCGCGTATGACTATGAACTGCCAGAAACCCACATCGCCCAGAATCCAGCTGTCCCTAGAGATAGCGCCCGCTTATTGGTAATTAAAGATTCGCACACCCATGCTCACTGCATTTTTCGGGATTTGCCTCATTTCCTCCGATCGGGTGATATCCTCGTCCTCAACAATACGCGGGTCATTCCGGCGCGACTCTATGGCTGCAAATCAGGGGGAGCCACGATCGAGGCATTGCTCCTGGAAGAGCGACACCCCCATGAGTGGCTAGCATTGGTGAAACCGGGAAGACGATTGAAACCGGGAGCGACCATTGAATTTGAGAAACCGGGCGCAGGGGCAGAGATCGTTTTGCGAGCAACGGTTATCGCCACGGATGAGGTTACAGGTGGACGGATTTTGCGGTTTGAGTTGCCTGCTGGCAAGTCATTGTGGGAGTGGTTGCCGCAATTGGGCGAGGTACCGCTGCCTCCCTATATCACCCAATCTCAGTCCACTCCGGAACAATACCAGACAGTCTATGCCGATCGTCCAGGAGCAGTAGCAGCACCCACCGCAGGGTTGCACTTTACCCCAGAGTTATTAGCGCGCTTGCGAGACCAGGGAATTGAACAAGCCACCATTACCTTACATGTCGGGGTAGGCACCTTTCGCCCGGTCGAAGCCGAAGACATCACCACCCATCAGATGCATGGCGAATGGGTGCAAGTCTCGGCACAAGCTGTTGAACAAATCCACCAGGCACAGGCAAGGGGAGGACGAGTGATTGCCGTAGGCACAACAGCGGTACGATCGCTGGAAGCGGCAGCACAAAGCGGTAAACTAGAACCCTTTTGTGGCAAGACCGATCTATTTATCTATCCAGGCTATCGCTGGCGGGTGGTCGAGGGGATGATCACCAATTTTCACTTACCCAAATCCAGTTTGCTGATGCTAGTGAGTGCGCTGATTGGGAGAAAACGGCTACTCGATTTATATCAGGTGGCGATCGAGCAGCAGTATCGCTTCTATTCTTTTGGCGATGCTATGTTGATTTTGCCGGAAGCGCGGCAGAGCAGGGAGGAAGGGGAATAAGGGAATGTCTTGGCGCCTGACGCCTCTCCCTCATCCTTCCATCCAACAAGCAGCTTGCTCAAATTCGATCGCGGCTTGCTCGGTTGCAGGCACGGCAAAGAATTCTGTGGCGATCGCGGGTGAAAAGGTGAAGGTGTTGCCGCCTTGGGTTGCCAAACAGGTGATGTCTGCCACACTGCGAATACTGGCAACCAAGAGCCGGAGAGAACTCTTGACTCCTGCGATCGCTTGCTGCATGGTAATCAAATCGGCGCGTCCATCACGTCCCAGATCGTTGATTCTGCCCAAATAAGGCGCCGCATATTCTGCTCCCAAAGCAGCCGCAATTAACACCTGATGGGGGGCATAAACTCCGGTTAATGTGATGCGTAATCCTTGAGCAATCAGTTGTGCAGCGGCAGTTGTCCCCCTCTGAGTAATTGGCACTTTGACCACCACGCGCGGATCGATCGCTGCTAAAATCTGTCCGGTCTGCACCAATGCCTCTACGGTTGCGCCCCAAGTCTGGAGTTGAATTTCGCTGGCACCCAGCTCAAACGCTTGCTTTGCCAATTCTTTCAACTGCTCGACCGTGCAAGCGACCTGCGCACGCTCCAACAAGAGCGGATTCGTTGTTACTCCATAGAACATACCGATCGGCAACCAAGTCTGCCACTGGGCAGTATCTGCCGTATCCAAAAATAAGCGAATTTCTGAAGAGTTAGCAGAGAATGACTGTCGGGGCATATCTGGCTGGAGCATTGGACTGTAGACTTTGGACCATAGACACTAGACATCAGTTTACAGTTCAACCAAAGTCTACAGTTTAAAGTCTAGGGTTGCGATCGACCTGACTGTTGCAATGGTTCGTACCGCCCCTTCCAAGCACTGACACAAACCGCAGGGGGTCGATAGGCGAGTTCTGTCTGGCGTGCCACGGTTGAGTTGTCAGGCACTGTTTCACTGACGGGCGTGGGCGAGTTACTTCCGATCGCGACCCAATCGCTATGTGTCGATTGAGCCGATAAGGGAGTGGTAGGACTGGCTACCACTCCTCCCTGTCCAGCAATGCGTAGTTCGCTCGTCGTTTCAGCCTTAGAGCCAGCTGATTCACAAGCATTGCTCTGGATTTTGGAAGTATCAGTAAACACAATCACTGGCGTGTACAGTCCCCGGATCACATCAACACTGGTTAGCGTCGCATTCACATCTCCATTGCTGTCAATGTCATTGGTGCCATTGCCTGGAACGGCTGGCTGAATTTCAAATCCTTGTACCAGTTTAGGCTGGAAGAGAATTTGTCCTCCTGCTCCGCCGCCTTCTGCTCGCGCCACGATGTCACTCCCGTTTGGACCCGTTGCTGGCGAAGCAGAAGCAAAGCGAACTTTCAGAATTGAAATATTGCCGCCATTTGCTCCGTTGAGACCCACGGTTGAAATCAGGCTCTCATTTGCCATGGTTAATGCCCCCGCGACGGTTAATGAGATACCGCCTGATTTGCCGCCTGCACCGGAGCCATTTTCGGCTTTTAGCACGCCCCGATCGAGATCCAAATTTTGAGCCACGACTTGAATATTGCCAGCCCCTCCTTGCTGGCTACTGGTGATGACGTCAGAGGCTTGAACAGTAATCCGTTGTCCACCCAAGGTCACATTTCCCGCTTGGGCACCACTCGCTGTTGCTGAAGTGACAATCCGGCTTTGGTTGAGGGTTAAGTTCCCTAGCGCCGAAACCGAGAGATTACCCGCGATCGCATTGGCAGCAGTGTCAGTCGTGGATGCTTCTATGGCACTATTCAGGACATCTAACGTGCCCTGAGCCGAGACAGTAATGTTACCAGCAATACTATTGCTCGCAGCAGTTCGCGCGGACACCGTTGATTGATTCTTAACTGTGAGATTGCCACCCGCAATGTTAATACTGCTGCCTTGTCCACTACCACCATTTTCGATCTCGGCGTTAATGGTTGATTGATCGAGTGTGAGAGCATTACCTCGCAAGGCAACTTGACCGCCCTGCCCTACCCCACCAGAAACAACTTTTGTTTCAATAGTGCTGTTGTTCAGAGTCAGGCTGACGGTATTATCATCACCAATCTGAACCTGCCCACCTCGACTATTTCCGGCAATATTACCCTGAATTTTTGCCTGGTTGGCTAAACGAATGTTACGACCTAACACAGTCACATTTGCCCCTTGACCTGTCCCACCAGCAGCAACATTGGTGCTAATTGTACTGCTATCGATCGTAACCTGGTCGGTGTTGGTATCACCTAGTTGTACTGTGCCACCGTTGCCACTGCCTGAGACATTAGCTTGAATGCTTGCCTGTTGATCTAACGTAATCGATCGTCCCGTAACAGTAACATTGCCTCCAGCAGCAGCTCCAGTGGTGTTGGTAACGAGCTGTGTGTTTTGACCTGTAATCTTGACAACATCACCAGCTACATTGATGGAGCCACCAATACCGCTTTGTGCAGTGCTGGCTGTTGTCGCATTCACATCAACGCCAGCAGCCAGGGTTAAGTTTCTACCTTGCAGAACGACATTTGCTCCCCGCCCGGTTGCACCACTAGCAACGTTGGTATCAATTTGAGTATTGGTGACGTTGAGGGTATTGGTGATGATGCCAGAGTTACCTGTAATGTCGCCAAGCTGGACAGTGCCGCCATTACCAGAACCGGAAACCGTGGATCGAATCTTTAGATTGTTGACTGCGATCGTTTGTCCAGTGACCGCAATGTCTCCGCCCTTTCCTGATCCGCTTGTATCGGTTTGCAAGACCGTACCTGGATCGGTAAGGGTGACGGTGTTACCCGACAATGCAATCCTACCGCCAGCACCACTGCCTGAGGTCGTTGCATTGATTTGAGTATTATTTTTCAAAGTCAGTGAATTATTACTTGCAATAGACACGCTGCCGCCATTGCCTGAGCCATTTGTTGTGGCATTGATTTGAGTGTTATCCAGCAAGAGATTGGCGATCGATGAAGTGCCTAAGATTGAGATTAAGCCGCCATTGCCAGAACCTGTTGTTGCGCTATCAATCTTGACTCCTTGCAACGTTAAATTATCGGTAGCTGCAATTTGAACAATGCCACCTGCGGCTGCACCGCTGGTTAGGGCACTAAGGGTAGTAGTGTTGGATGCGCTACTGTTAATGGTGATGTTTTTGCCATTAAGCGTAATATTGCCACCTGTACCAGATGTAGATGTACTAGCAGTGCTGGCATCGATCGTGGCTCCATCGAGAATACTGATCTTGTTTGCCTGGACATTAATATTTCCACCTGTGCCTGAAGCAGATTGACCCACGGTATTTGCCAGAATCGTGTCTTTACCTGAAATCTCAATTTCTTGAGTATTAACATCTCCAAGAATTAAGTTTCCACCCGCTCCTGCTCCCAAGGTATCAACCGCGACCCTCGAAGTATTTGAGATTTTAATTTTTGAACCTATAAGAGTCGCTGTCCCACCAGGATTTGTCGTCGTTCCTAACCGGACTGTACCAACAATATTAAAGTTATCGAGTAATAATGAATGATTATTTCCAAGTGCCTGAATCTGGACATCACCACTAGAACCATCAAACACATCAAAAAACAACGTTCCGTTCTTTAACGTGACATTTCCATTAGAAGCAACGATCGTGGTATTTCCAGTTTTTCCTGTGCCAAACGCAGCAGCATCAATTCCACCATCTAGCACTGTACTACTACTGCTAGCCAGCGTAACGCTACTGATACCGCTAATCTGAACATTGCCTCCATTCCCTGCGCCACCAGCAGTTGTGTTAATACCACCCGTCACTGAGACGTTGTTGCCTTGAAGCTGAACATTGCCGCCGTTTGCTCCACTAGAGCCACTTGTAGAGATTCTTTTTGTGGTTAAGTCACCTGTGGTTGCCAGTAATATCACATTTTTCCCGTCAAGACTAATTGGATTATTTGCCGTAATTGAACCACTGTTGACAGTGAAGTTGCCATTGATAGCTAGATTACCTAACTGAGTGTCACCTGTGTTAGTGAATACAACATCTCCGCCACTATTCGAGTTAATGAGGTTAATGAGTCCACGTACCTGATTGGCAGGATTGTCTAGTGTGATTGCTCCAGTACTGGTGATGTTGACAGGAGTGGTAGTCGATGTTTTGGTCAAAGCACCCAGTTGAGATATCGCTCCGCCAGAAAACAGATTCAATGCACCTGCTGCTACAGAAGTATCCAACTGCATTGAATTAAATTGACTAATATTGACATCGTTGCCCACAAAGCTGAGCGAACCAAAGAAATTATCTACACCAAAAATGTTGGCATGGTTCAGTGTCACATTACCCGCAGTGGTGGCGCTAAACGTTGCCTTGCCCAGAACTGTAATTCCAGTTGCACCCGATTGAGTAATACTAGGTTGAAGTGGCGTGGGGAGGTTCGTTAGCCCTGGGCTGTCGGTATTGAGTGTGAGAGGACCGCCAAAAGAGTTGCCTGCCTGATTAAGAGCAATTCCTGTCGCACTCGTTCGGGCTGGAGCGTTGAACTGTTGACTTCTTGCCACCGTCTGAACGGTTAGATTGGCAACTGATGGAGGTAACAAAATCGAGGATAGTAACAGTGGATCGAGTGGATCAGTGGTGAGATTGACAGGTCCACTGTCTAAAATCACTACATTGCCACCAAGGACGTTACCGGAAATAGTGCGGGGCAGAATATTGTTGGGTTGATTCAAATTCAACAGCAACCCACTAGGATTGGGAGTAAAAGTCCCAGCAATTTTGAGGCTAGAGCCATTGGTTTGAGAAACCTGCGTTGCAGTACTATTCAGAGTGAGATTGAAATTGCCGCCGATCGTGGAATTACCACCAAAGGTGAGCGTATTGGTGTCACTACGCAGATCAACATTGCCTGCCCCTGCTAACGTACTCGTCAAGCTAGTGGCACCACTCACCACAATGCTACTACCCACTTTCTGGGTAATGGCTTGATCTGAAGCCAGATGCAGTTGACCATTAACATTTGAGCTGCCTAGTACGCCATCGATCGTTAAGGGCTTTGCTTGCGTTGCTACATTGCCAGTGAGGTTAAAGGAAATCGTTCCCCCACCACTTGTGGTAACAGCGGGTACAGTACTGTTATTCACAACACTACTGTTGCGAATATCCAAGTTTTTACCCGCATCTAAAATGAGTTGATTTCTGAAGTCGAGTGGTCCACCTCGTAGCGTTAGATTATAGGGCTGACCCGTCAGATCAATTTTGTTGGCGATCGTGGTTGTACCTGTTCCGTTGATCTTCCCGATCGTTACTTGGTCAAAGGCAACAAAACGTTGCAGTTCATTCAGCGATAACTTGAGATTTCCTGTGTTTCCTGCCAAAGCAATTGAACCAGCCGGATCGGCAGGTTCCACTACTAAGCGATTAGTCCCAGTCCCAGTAACATCTTTGCGAAATTCAATATCCCCAGCACTGAAAATCGTTTGATTGGCTTGAACTGTAATTGGGGTGTTGTAATCTTGAGCGTCTAATGTTTGAACCAACGCACTCTTAATAACTAACTCTGTGGCATTGACTGATAATTTTAGTAATGGAGCAACATTGCCAATATCTCCATTGAATTGAACGATTTTTCCCTTCTCAATCGATAGGCTTGGCTGTGTGGTTACACTAGATAAACTATTAATCGTGCCACCGAAGGTAATATCTTCTCTACCCGAGTTACTGACTGCTTGCAGGGCTGTATCTTTTCCGACCAAGACTGCTCCTTGATACCTTTGGGGACCAGCCGTATTGATGTCACCATTCAGGGTTGCAGTGCCACTAATATCAATGGCATTTATGAATGGACCTGAAGCACCTACACTCTCCTGAAAAATGGCATTGCCTGAGACTGCCAGGCTGTTATTGTTGTTATTGGTGGTTACTGTATCTTCAAACTTAGTCGTACTACCGGAAAGCACAACACTCTGTCTGAGTTCAACCTTGCCTTTGAAATCAATCGTTCCACCATTTGCTGCGATCGTAGTTCCCGTAAGAATAATTTTTCCAGGGGCATCTAAAACAATCTGCCCAACAACCTGCCCAGCTGGAGTTGAACTACCAGCATCAATATTTTGAACAGAGATATCTTTTCCACCATTGCCGTTTGCATTAAAGGTTGTCGTACCAATCGTTTTCGGTAGCGTATCCGCAGGTCCACTCAGATTTTGTAATCCTGCCCGCAAAATCAAGGCAGCTCTCGTAGTCAGTGTTGTAAAGTCTTGGGGAGTGACATTGCTTGAAGAAATTGCACATCCTGCGGGTCCTGTTGGGCACTCTGGACCTGTTATTTTGATAGTGCCTGTTGCTGTAATACTCCCTTTAGCCTCAACGAGTAACGACAAACCATCATAGGCACCGAAGGTAACATTGCCATTCGCTCGCACGATCGGATCATACAAACTCACAAAGTCGCCCGGTATCCCAGACAGATTCAAAATTGAGAAATTGCCACCACTATAGAAGTGAGCATCCCCTGAAATATTGCCATCACTAATCAGAGAGAAGTTGCCGCCACTTTGAAATAGATTATCAGGGTGGTTCAGAGCCAAGATATCGATACCTTGATTCCCCTGAATAGCGAGATCGTTTCCGGCAATCAGTCTAACGGGTTGCGTTGCGCTATCGCGCATTTTCACTATTTGTTGAGCCGTGAGGGTCAAATTGCCCTGAGTCGCAACCAATTGTCCATTATTCGTCAACGAGCCTGAAGCCAGCAAAGATAGATTTTGTCCAGCCGTCAGATTGCCCTGATTGGCAATCATCGCTGGGGCATTAGTGCCCATTTGCAACCCGATCGGAATATTCACTTCCACCAGCGGCACCTGACGATTCCCCGTTGCCTCAAAGCGTTCGTTGCCAGGAAACTCCAGCGCGTTGGCAGTCGTTGCCAGGAACGATCCTGCCACATCTAACCGCGCATTCGGTCCAAAGATAATGCCATTGGGGTTAATCACATACAGGTTAGCGTTGCCAGAAACGCCCAACAACCCGTCGATATTCGATAAACTTTTGCCTGTCACCCGACTGAAGATGTTGCGCACATTCACCGGATTGGCAAAATAAACTTGCAGGTTGGTGCCGACATTGAACTGGTCAAAGCTGTGGAATAGCGATGAGTTGCGCTGCAATCCCCCTGTAATATCGGTGCGGATACCATGGGTATTCACCACTGAGTTGTTGCCAGGACCCAGCGTCGTGTCGGGGACAATTTGCGCTTGTGCCGGAATCGGTAAGCTGGACAAGGTCAGTAAGGCAAGCCAAAGCGGGACAATGGCGTGATCGCAACAAGACATGGAAAACCTCCAGTTATAACCAATTGCCAACTAAAATAAACGGTGCCCAAAAGTAGGGATGACGACGAAACTGTGGATCTTCCAGAATGGCTTCCTGCGCCTTCTGAAGCGCTTCTGCCTTTGTGACTTGGCGAGTTGCCAATTCTTTGTAAAAGCGTTGCATCAACAACGACGTTGCCGTATCATTCACCTTCCACAAACTAGCGATCGTACTTCTTGCCCCTGATTTCAACGCAATGCCTGCCAGACCCAGCGGAGCGCGATCGTCCCCAATCGCAGTCTCACAGGCGCTCAACACCAGCAGTTCGATCGGGGTCGTGCGTGTATCGCCTGCCCCCAGCGAAGCCGCTAATTCATCAATATCAATCACCCCATCGGAAGTCAGCAAAAAGGTTTGATCGCGATCGGAGCTAAATTGCCCATGGGTTGCCAGATGGACGATCGGTGCCTGCGACTTTTGCAGCGTCTCCTGAAACTGTTTGCTAGTAAATTGTTTGTCCAGTTCCACCTGGGAGGGAATTTCTGCTTGCAAGTCTTCCAGTTCCGATTTGACAAACGGCAGTTCCGAAAAGGTTTGCGACCCACCATTGGAGAGCTCGATCGTGCGAGGTTCAGTGAGCCCAAACGCCACACTCGACAATTTCTGTGTCTGAAGCGGTTGCGGACTGGTGAGTTTGAGTCCGGGCGTAGTCGCAATACTATATTTTTCCACCAGAAATTTCTGCCCATCTGACAAAGCTGCCATCGGGACGTTGCGAAATGCCCCATCCAGTACAAAAACTAGGGTTTCCACCTTTTGGCTTTGCAACTCGGCATCCAGGGGTTGGATCAACCAGCCATAGAGTTGTTCAGAGGGGTGCTTGTATTCCAAACTGATCCGGTTTCGCAATCCATCTTGCAGCGTTTTGATCGTGGCTTCAATTTGGACTTGGGGAATGGGTTGGGTATAGAGAATGGTTTGCTTCTTTGAGGATGATTTCGTTGGGTCTTTAGCTTGCTGCTTGATCAACGAGGCTGCTTCCTGCCCCGTAACGCTGACGATGATTGCCACGCGATCGGGCAAGATGATGGGATAGATCACCGCCGTTTTATTCGGTACTGGCACCTGGTCAATTTCTACCTGCGATTGCAGACAAGCAGCCCGTAGATAGTTATTGATTTCTTCCAATTGCAGAGACTCAATCACCTCACGAGTGCGCTGAAGCGTTGCCTCAGTGGGTTGAGAGCCATCTCTGGGCAATAGCAAACTCACCAACTGCCGATGGACTGGTTCCAGCGTTTCTGAATCGACCAACAGATGTTCAGCGTTGAGTCCCAGTAAGTCACTGCGGAGCGTTCGCAGAATATTGACTGCTTGCGAGTAAGAGTCGATCGCCCCCTGACGATTGCCCTGCTTTTCTTGCAACCGCCCCAGTTGCGCCGACCACCGATAGAGCTGATCCGGTGCATTGATCGCCTTTGCCAACAAGATAGCCCGTTCCGTTGCGGTTTGAGCCGCTTGCCATTGCTGTTTTTGCTCCTGTACCCGTGCTAAATTTCCCAATGCATTAGCAAGCAAGCGGGAGTCGTTCAACGCTGTGGCTTGTGCCACCGCCGTATTCAGAACCGAGATCGCCGTTTCACCCACCACGGTTTCACCCGCCGATGAGGCTTCGGCGGCTTTCTGCAAGTGCAACAGACTGTTCGTAAAATTGAGTCGGGCTTCAATACTGGGACGATCGGACGGCAAGTTAAGTATCGTTGGTTGTAGGGCAGTCACCAGTCGTTGGGCGTCGGTCGTCTGACTCGTATCCACCAGCAATGACAAAAGATTCAGTTGCGCCCGCAATTGATTGGGAGAAGGCGTCGTTGTCACCGACTGATAAAGGGCGATCGCTGCGGTGATATCACGTTTCAACTGTTCCCGTTCACGTCGCTTCAACTGGCTGGCACTCAGCTTGTCCCGAATTTTGGCAGACAGCAGATTCGCTAAGGACAGTTGCGTCGCAGCTTTTTCTTGAGGCACATCCAGTCTTTCAGCCGCTTTCAAGCTGTCTTGCAACACCGTTTCAGCCGCTGTCAAGCTACCAACAATGCTCATCTCCTCCCCCAGGCTCCGCAAACCCCAAACTTTGGTGGCTGAGTCGGGTTGTTTTTGCAACTGCTCTTTAAGCGGCAACAGAATGGTTTGATAAGCGCGACTGTGCAAACCCATTGCCCGCAGTGCCTGCACCTGACGCAATTGGCTCTGGATTTCGCCATTGGGATTCCCCGCCTGACGATAGAGCGTTGCAGTTTGCTGCCAGGTTTGGAGGGCATTTTGAGCATCTCCTTGCGCCAGCTGCAAGCGTCCTTGCACATTCAGCACTTGTGCCAGTACCGCCGTTTTGTTGGGAGCTTTGGCAGTTTTGAGCGTTTGGAGACTGGAGGCGATCGCCTGATTCGCCGCACCCCCATCGCCTTGGGCACTTTCTACCAGCGCCAAATTACTGAGGGCGATCGCCAGTACCAGTTGGTTGCCCTCCGCTTGGGCTGTTTGTTGAATCTGGAGCAACAATCCTTTAGCTTCATCCAAATGTCCAGCTTCGTAACGCTGCTGGCTCTGTTGCAACAGCCCTTCCAGAGAGTCAGATGCCCGACCAACCCAAGGGTGAACACTCAGAAAGAAGGTGAGCAGGCAAGCAAAAAGCAGTGACCATCTACGACGAGATAGCATAATTAGCCCTCTTCTGAGCGAAAAGCACAGCGCGCGATACCTAATTTCTAATGCGCCCTGTCGATTCAGAACACTAGACTTTAGTTAGTTGACTGAAGTTTGCTTCCCAACTTTATCTTCGTCAATCGATGTCGAACTATCTGCTTTAGAAACATTATTTAATTTGAGAATCGTAACACCTCGGATCTAAAAAAAAGCTGACAGAGTGCTGACATCGCTGTGAGAAAACAGGAAAATGGAAAAAGTCCTGAACTTTGGTGGACTTGTCAGAACCGCGAAAAAGGCTCACCATAGAGTTCAGAAAGACTGAATGATTCAGTCTTAACAAGTTTCCGTTTCAAAAGTTAGGGTTAAGAAAGTTAGGGTTAAGTTAAAGGAAGTTCGCTGCTATCTCTGTCGCGTTTGGTCAATCACTTTATGAAAACTCGCTCCTACCTCCAGCGCCACACCAAAACTGAGTCTTCTGACCACGCTCCGTTGATCAAACCGCGTCCCTTTAGCGACCCGACGTTTGATCAACCGGATATTGCCAGCACCGCTGATTTTTCTCAGGTCGATTTGTTTTCTCACACGCCGCAGCGGAGTCCGATCCAAACCAAGCTCACAGTGGGCGCACCGAATGACCCGTATGAGCAGGAAGCGGACCGAGTCGCCTCACAAGTCGTGAACCAGATCAATACGCCCTCATCTCAGGCAGCAGGCCAGGCAATGCAGCGATCGGAGGCTGCGCCAGAAGAAGAAATGCAAATGAAACCCGCCATCACCGCTATCCAACGTGAAGAGGCACCGGAAGCAGAAGATGAAGAAATGCAAATGAAACCGGACGCTGCTGCGATTCAGCGAGAAGAGGCACCGGAAGCAGAAGATGAAGAAATGCAAATGAAACCCGCCATCACCGCTATCCAACGTGAAGAGGCACCGGAAGCAGAAGATGAAGAAATGCAGATGAAACCGGACGCTGCTGCGATTCAGCGAGAAGAATTACCGGAAGATGAAATGCAGACAAAATCAATGGGGCAGCAGTTGGCAGGGGGAGAAGCCGCACCTGCATCCGCAGGATTGGAAGCGCAAATTCAGCAAGCAAGAGGCGGAGGGCAGCCAATAGCTGAGCCAGTCCGTGCCAGCATGGAACAATCTTTTGGTGCGGACTTTAGCGGTGTGCGAGTTCACACCGATGCTCAATCTGACCAAATGAATCGATCGGTGCAAGCGCAAGCGTTCACCACTGGACAAGACATTTTCTTCCGCCCAGGCAACTATGATCCTGGCAGTCGGGGAGGACAAGAATTACTCGCCCATGAGTTGACCCATGTGGTGCAACAAAGTGGTGGGCAAGTGCAACGGAATCAACCAGAAGACTAAGGGTCCCCATTCGCATCTTGCTCTAAATCTAGTCGGGAAAGTCACACAATTCTCTTCTCTATAACTCCCTATAATTCAGTTGAAGGGCAACCGTGGTGTGACTATCGCTGCGCACAGATTGCTTGATGTGAAGAAATGTCCCTCTCGTCCGAAAGACAGCGGACAATACAATCAGTTCCTCTGACTAGGGAACTGCGGTGTTCGCAAAAATTCTGCTCATGACCCTTGAATGGCTCATTTCTCCCTCCATATTCAACGCTGAAGAACTGTGAAAGTCTGATTTTTCCGCACCCATGGACACAAGGGACAAACCGCAGAATTAATCGTTGCCCAGTTAAAAACTGAGCGAGCCGATAGTTAGAACAAAATCCGCCCGATCGCCTTGCTAATTTGTTGGGTGAATGTTGATGCAACGCCATTCTAATCGCCAACCACGCTTGAATCCTGAGTCCTCCCAGCCCACCCTCTCCCTCAAACCGCGTCCTTTTAGCGACCCGATGTTTGATCAACCGGATGTTGCCAGCACGGCTGATTTTTCGCATGTGGACTTATTTTCTCATGCCCCTCAGCGTCCACGGATGCCAACCCCACTCAACTCACCAGCAAGTCCAGTCGGACTTTTGGGACAACCTTTTCAGACCGTTCCTCAAATCATGCGGCAAGATGCAGGAGTGCCTGCCACCCAAACACCCCAAGCTGCCGATGCTGGACCCGTAGCAGGCGTGCCCCAAACTGCCAGTCCCGCCCCGATCGCCGAAGATCTACGCCAATTTCGAGAGCATGGGGCATATCCGGCAGATGCGATCGGCAAAATGATCACTCCTAAAACGGGAATGGGGGGCTTCAATGCCCGGTATGACCCAACCAGCATGATTTTAACCATCACCGTCAATATTGCCATGACCTTCGTAGATGGGTTAAAGATTGAAGGCAATCGCGTGAAAGCTGAAGATCCCGGTTTACAACCCCTGGCAGATGCTGCAAATCGTTTGCGGGGAGCAAAACGGCAGGAGACTTTCGAGCGCATTCGCTTGAACTGGCACTGGAACGGACAAGAAGATGCCTGGATGCAGACTTACCGCCAAACCGTTTCCAATGCCTGGAGCAGCGCTGGCACCGGGCTAGTGTTCCGCAGTACCAAACCCAACTGGGACTCTCAACTTGCCAAAGTCCAGGTGGTCGTCAATACCTGGAAAGACACGCCTGCAACGGGTGGGGGAGCAGCGGGTGCACCTGCACCGGCGGGCGCTGTTCAACCAGTTCACTGTCACGCTCGCATTCTAAAAACCAAAGATAGTAACACCGATGTCAACGCTGAAGTCGGTCCTGGTAGTGCAACGGATGCCACTGACCAAACTTTGACCTTGGGCAGCGGACAAGCGATTACCGAAGAGAAAAAGCTCTCCACCTCTATTTTCTTTGGCAGTGGTTCAACTCGGCTCAACAGCGATGCGCGGGATACGCTGCGTCGGTTTATTATCAGCTTCCAAGCACCAGCTGGTGGCAGTGGCTCCAACCTGACAATTCTGGGACATGCCAATACGCGGGGAGGTACGCCGGAACAAAACCAGAAGATCTCAGAAACTCGTGCTAACGTGGTTGCCGATTTTCTCAAGACCACGCAGGTAGAAGGCAAAACCCTGGCAAATGCAGCCACTCGCATGACCAGCGTCACAGGGGGTGGGACAACGGGGGCCGATGAAGGTGACGAGTGGCGACGGGTTGATATTACGGTCGCCGGAGGGCAGGGGCAAAATGTGGCAGCGCATGAATTTGGTCACATGATCGGACTAGATGATGAATATGCATCCACCCCGAAACGGAATAAGGCGGGCAAGATTGTCAAGGATAAGGACGGCTCCCCAGTGAGTCGAGGATTAATTAGCGGCACTGGTGGAGAGGTTGGCGATCCCACCGCAACGAATCCCTTAGCGAAGGATGTAGGGCTGGGTGGGTCGGTCTATGAAAACAATGACAATGTGATGTCTTTGGGTAATACGGTGCGCCCTCAACATTACGCCACCTTTATGCAGGCACTGCATGAAGTCAGCAGTCTCACCGAGTGGGGAATGAAACCTTGAAGGCAAGGATGAGGCTGAGATCAAAGCGAAATCCATTGTGATGTCTTTCAATCGGATACTGCAGGGAATTTGTCTCAGTGGCGCGATCGCGATCGCACTCTTAGTTGCCAATCCCAAAATTCTGGGGGATAACTATTCCCAGTCCGCGCTTGATTCAACGTGTCAGAGAGCCGCCGCTATGTCACAATCCGCACCCATTTTGCAATACATTGTCTATGGCAAACAGACCTGGGGCACGCGTGCCTTTACCAATGGACAGGTCGATGAATATAGCGATCGCGCCGTTGAAGTTACCTCTGATGGCGACTTTAAGACACGTCCTGTCCCCTTGCAGTGGCGATCGCGAACCCACCTGACAGCCGCTCAAATTGAACAACTCAAAGCTGCGATTGCAAACTCTACTTTTTTTGATTTACCGACCACATCTCCGACACAGGGAGTCGTCCATGATGGAGCTACCACAATCTGGACAATTACTTTAGATGGGCGATGCCATGAGGTTAAAGCCCAAGGCAACGCGCAAGCCAAACAGGCACCGTTAGAATCCTTACGCAACTTATTTGAAGACATGGTCGCCGATGCCCTGAGTGCAGAAGACAGCGAGCCTGCTGCCGATCTTGAAAACCTATAGTAGCCTGATGAGGAATTCTACTCACCAACCGCATCGCAACCAGACTGGGGCAGCCGATCGTATTGCGGCGTTAATTCAACCCCGTCCGTTTAGCGACCCTCATTCCGACACGACTCAAGCAGCCAGTGCAGATTTTTCTCACGTCGATTTGTTCTCTCACGCACCCCAACGATCGCCTATTCAACGGCGCTGGGCAGTCAGCGAAGCAAATGAGTTGCCAGAGCCAGAAGCCCAATTGGCAAGGGAAACTGCCTGGAGTTTGGCTCCTCCAACGCCTCCATTGGTGCAACGACAATCCGCACCTCCTGCTATCCAGCGCAAAAAAGAAAATGAAGCACCCCTGAGCCAGATTCAAGGGTTGCCCATGTATGCGCTGTTGCCCAAGTTACTGACTTTGCCATCAGAGGTACTCAGTGATGAGGCAGCTGGGGGCTTTGTCGGGGGTCCCCGGCTGGTTACAGCCATGCGCACGGTGAAAGCCAAAGGTACCGCCTGGCTCGATTTTGCCACTGCTCACAATGGGGAACTGGCTGCCTTGCCTACCGACCAAATTGGTGACATTATTCGCTTTCTCGGAGCGCCCCAAGAAGCGCGTTACTTTAAGGCAGATCAATTCGATGGGCGGTTTGATGGTGCGGTCGATCCCGCCAAAGCACTGGTAACGCTTTTCTTTCGGGTAAAATTTCAAGTCGCAGAGGGTGCTCGTTTTGGCGCAGCAGCAGCCGGCACCCCAGCCTGGGAAAAGGAGACACAAGCCGGATTGCAGCAGTTTAAGGCAGATTTCAAGCGGGTGGTGGAAGAAAGCTGGTCGAATAAGGGAACGGTACAACCTGCCTGCCCGATCGGTGCCATTCGATCGTTTCAAACCAAGGTGGTGGTCACCGTGGTGGAGAGCGGTGAGCACAAATTGATTCACATCTTCTCAGATTCTGCTGAAGGGAGATCGAACATGGGAGCAGAAGGCAATCTGCAAGTCAGCGATAATCAGGCAAAAAATGAGACGAAGCAAGTCACCGATCCCACGGGGCGGCACCCCGAACAGGTCACCAATAAACAAATTCCAGCTGCTCACGAGTTTGGTCATGCGATCGGTCTCAAGCATCCCCATTGTCCAGGGGGTGACGACAACTGCTACGGCGTCACTGCCGAGGAACGACGCGACATAATGGGGGCAGGCGACAAAGTCCAGGTAATCAAGCGCAATGGCAAGGTGATCCATGACGACTTTATGGCATTTGAGCGCATTGCCGAACGCTGGGGGAAAGACGTTTTACCCGGTGCCCTAGCCAAATGTAACCAATGGTCCGCAGGATAGTGAGGACAGCCCAGGAAAAATTTACATCAGAGAAGAGAGCGATCGTCGCTTGCGAATATCCATCATTTCTGCCAGACTGGCTTCGCTCCAATCCAGCGGATGGCTTTCTTCTTCCGGCACCACTGTTACCTGGGGTTCAGGCACCATTGCAGAAGTTTGGGGAGACTGAACCACCAGCGCCTGCGCGGCAGGCAGGGGGGGCTTCAGCTTCGTTGGTTGACCAGGTTTAGGGGCAACCTTAGTAGGAGTAGACGGCTTTCTGCCAGTTTTGGGATGAGCAGTCTGCAATCGAACGGTCTTGTGGTTAGCAGCAGGCAAAGAACGCACTGGAATCGGGGCTAGCGCACTCTGAAGGTAGATATCGTTGGGCTGCGTTCGCTCGTCTTCCTTCTCCTCTGCCGAGGAAGAGGAAGATTGATTCAGTTGGCGATACAGAAACCAGGAACCCGCTGCACAACTGGCAGCGATCGCGGCAAACGACCAGAGCGACGCATTTTCTCCCCAGTCAATTTGCCAGTTCGTGCTTGGTTCCTCATTCCAAGAAGCTTCAGCGTTTTCTCGCTGCTCTGCTTGTTTGACATAACTTGGAGTCAAGATACCAACCACCGAAACTGTTGCAACGAGAACCATTCCCAGCCATATCCCACTCCAAAAAGTGACTGGATATCGCTGAATCAACTGAGCAAAGAGATCCAGTGGCGACCATCTAGAGTCCGTTGTTTCAGAGGAAGATTTTTCTGGAGAAGACAAAGAGATTGCTGGATGATTGGCGGGTTGCCTGCCAGGCGATTGCTGTTTTTCCATACAAACCCTTGTTGCATAGACGACTGCTGCACCCAGATTGTACTCAATCTCGCAGGGGTTCAGCATATTTTCCTGAGAAATGCAACGGAATAAAAGTTTTGCCGTATCTTGCCGCTTCTTCCCTTGACTCCGTTACCCCTTCACCTATCTATCCTTTTCCCCTTCTACCTGTGTTAGCGTTGGTTTGCAATTTCACCTTTCTAATTGACTTGTGGAAACTCCGACTTTGCCTCCCCCTCCTGAACTCGACACCCAGATCTCCGCTGTCACCGTCTACACGGATCAAGCCTTGATCACTCGGCGTGGCAAACTCACCCTAACCGGACAAGAGCGAGCCTTGACACTCAGCAATCTACCGTTGACGGTGAGATCGGAGTCAGTGCGGGTCAGTGGACAGGGAACAGTGGCGGTCAAATTGTTAGGAGTGCAAACGGAGCGAGTTTATGCCACCGAGCCGGTTGCCGATCGCGTCGCTCAACTCACCCACCAGATTGAACAACTGGAAGACCAACAGCGATCGCTCAAGGATCGGGTCGAGGCATTCCAACTCCAGCGCAGTTTCATTCAAAGTTTGAGTGAAAAATCGGTCGATCGCTTCTCGCGCAGCCTCTCGCAGCAACGGGTCAGTTTGAGTGACACCGGAGAACTGCTCACCTTTTTGGGGCGGCAATACGAAGACCTTTCGGGCACGATCGCGCAACAAAACAAAGAAATTACTCAAATTGACAAGCACCTAACTGCTCTGCATCAGCAACTCCAACAAGTCAAAACCCCACGCACTAAGGAAAGCTATAAACTGACGGTGCCGATCGCCCCCACAGGTGCAGGTGAATTTGAACTGGAAGTGACCTACGTTTGCGACTACGCCAGTTGGCAACCGCTTTACGATTTGCGAGTTCACACGGCAGACAATTGCTTGCACCTGACTTATCTTGCTGAAATCAAACAAACCACCGGAGAAGACTGGTTGGGTGTAGCGCTGACTTTATCCACTGCCAAGCCCGGTTTGGGCACACTGCCCCCCAAACTTGCCCCTTGGTATATTGATGTGCCAATGATGCCCAAGGCACTCAGCTTTGGCTCGTCGGCACGATCGGCGATGCCAGCCCCCGCGCCCCAAAGCGCCGCCCCCGGATTTGAACTCACCGATACGCTCAGTCTGTCTTCCCCAGAACCAGAACCCGTGTTTGCAGAAATGGTGACTGCCGAAATCAGCAACGAAGGAGGCGTGGTGACCTTTGTCATAGGTGGCAACAGCGATATTCCTGGTGATGGGGGTTTCCACAAATTCACAATTTTTGAGGACGAATACCCTTGCCAGTTGACCTATGTGGCGATGCCAAAATGGGTCAGCTTTGCCTATCTTCAGGCAATTGCTAGCAATCCCAGCACCGGAGCCACCCTACTTCCCGGCAATGCCAATATTTTTCGAGATAGCATTTTTGTCGGCACCACCCCCCTGGAAAACATTGCACCGGGTCAAGAGTTTAAGCTCAATCTGGGGATTGATGAAGGCTTAAAGATTAAGCGAGATCTGGTGGAACGCAAGGTGGATAAGCAACTCATTGGCGGACAACGACGCATTATGTACGCCTATCGAATCGCGGTCACCAATCTGCGCGATCGCGAAGCCAGCCTGCACCTGAGCGAACAGATTCCCGTGAGCCGCAACGAACAAATTAAAGTCAAACTCAACCGCAGCCAACCCCAAATTCCTTTGGGTGAAATGGGTCTACTGGAGTGGAATTGTCTATTGCCCCCCAAACAGACCCAGGAGATTGCCTACCAGTTCACGATCGAACATCCTCCCAATGGAGGGATCATTGGGTTGGATGGGTAGGGAAGAGGGGACGCGGGGACAGGACTGCACTCTGTTTTCACTCATAACAAGGCTCTGCCGGCGGTGACCGAATTCTAAAAGCAGCGCCGACAAAACTGACGCTAACATGAGGAGGTATTGATTACTGATACCTCTGCCCCAATCGTGTGCTGGTTCACTTTCTACCGTGACTGCCCCTGCTAGAACGCTCTCTCTACTAAACGACCCCGATCGCCTGGAAAGTCGGCTTCAGGAACTGCCGATGGAGCCGGGAGTTTACCTGATGAAGGATAGTAGCGATCACATCCTTTACATTGGTAAATCCAAAAAGCTGCGGGCACGGGTGCGATCGTATTTTCGCGACGAGCGATCGTTGAGTCCTCGCATTGCATTGATGACCAAGCAAGTCGTCGAGATCGAATTCATCGTCACCGACACCGAAGCCGAAGCCCTGGCGCTGGAAGCGAACCTGGTCAAGCAGCACCAACCCCACTTCAATGTGCTGCTTAAAGACGACAAGAAATATCCCTGGCTGTGTATCACCTGGTCGGAAGCCTATCCCCGCATTTTCATTACCCGCAAACGCAACCAGGCAAAGCCTAAAGACCGCTTCTATGGTCCTTATGTGGATGTGGGACAACTGCGGCGCACGTTGCACCTGGTCAAGCGCATTTTCCCTTTACGACAACGTCCCCAACCGATGTTTAAGGATCGTCCCTGTCTGAATTACGACATTGGGCGCTGTCCAGGGGTGTGTCAGCAATTGGTTTCGCCAGAAGATTACCACAAAACTGTCAAGAAGGTAGCGATGGTGTTCCAGGGACGCAGTCAGGAGTTGGTAGAAATTCTCAATGAGCAGATGGAGAAAGCTGCTGAAGCGCTGAATTTTGAACATGCGGCACGGTTGCGGGATCAAATTCTGGGGCTGAAGACGATCGGAGCGGATCAGAAAGTGACCTTACCCGATGAGGCAGTTTCGCGCGATGCGATCGCCTTAGCAGCCGATGATCAACACGCTTGCATCCAACTTTTTCAAGTACGGGCAGGGCGCTTGGTGGGACGCCTGGGTTTTGTTGCCGATGCCCAATCCGCCACACCAGGAGAAATTTTACAGCGAGTGTTGGAAGAGCATTATCAAAGCGTGGATTCGGTGGAAATCCCCATCGAGATTTTGGTGCAACATGAATTGCCTGAAAGCGACATTCTGGCAGAGTTTCTGACGGAGCAAAAGGGGCGTAAGGTGACGATCGTTGTGCCCCATCGCCAGGTAAAAGCTGATCTAATCGAGATGGTCGAACGCAATGCTGGCTATGAGTTAGCCCGTGCTCAACGGGTTGCCGATCGCAACGCCCAGGCAATGCAAGACCTGGCAGAACTGCTCGACTTACCCGACTTACCCCACCGCATCGAAGGCTACGACATCTCGCACATCCAGGGATCAGATGCAGTAGCATCGCAGGTAGTGTTCGTGGATGGCTTACCTGCCAAGCAACACTATCGCCACTACAAAATCAAAAATCCCACGGTGACAGCTGGACACTCCGATGACTTTGCCAGCATGGCAGAAGTCATCGGTCGGCGCTTTCGCAAATATGCAGCGGCAAAAGAACGGGGTGAGCCGTTACGCGATGAAGAAAGTTCGGTGCTCGATCGCCATGTGACTGCCACCTCCGATTTCCCTGATCTGATCATGATCGATGGCGGCAAGGGGCAACTATCGGCAGTGGTGGCAGTATTACGTGAAATGAATCTGCTGGAAGAAGTCAGGGTGGTGAGTTTGGCAAAACAACGCGAAGAAATCTTTTTGCCGGGAGAATCGTTGCCACTCACCACCGAAGCAGAACAGCCTGCGGTTCAACTGTTGCGGCGGCTGCGCGATGAAGCCCATCGGTTTGCGGTCAGTTTTCATCGACAGCAACGCAGCGATCGCATGCGCCGTTCCCGTCTGGACGAAATTCCTGGTTTGGGGCAGCATCGCCAAAAGCAACTTCTAGCAACGTTTCGGTCGATCGACTATTTGCGAGAAGCCAGCCCTGCTCAGATTGCAACGGTTCCTGGTATTGGTCCCCGGTTAGCACAGCAAATCTACGAATATTTCCATCCCAATCAGGAAGAATCCGAAAGTTCCGAGGAGGCAGCGTCATTAGGGTAAGCGATCGGGGAGCAACAGCATCAGTCCGAGGAAACATGTTTCAACCCACGCTTGCGCAGCTCTGATCTGTTCAACCATTTTGGATTTGCATTAGCACATCAGAAATGTATAGCGATATGCCACAGTTAATGGGCAACCAAGGTTTGGAAGAACCGCTCATGGTTCACAGCAATCGTGATAAAGGTGTTGGTACCCAATGCCCGCTTGGCACCCCACTTTCCCTTCTCGTGGTATACGTCCACCTCAATCAGAGTCACGATGCTGCGATCGACGGCAACACAGGCAGCCAATGGATCATGAAATAACTTTCCGTCAGGAATCTCTCTTAAATAACACTCCATCCCAGCATAGATCAGCGCCAAACCAGGGGTTGCATCCCGATAGGCTGCCATGCGTCGATGCATCTCGGCATCATATCGCACACCATGACAGACGTTCTTGGACACCACGTCTCGCGACAAAACCTGTTGACTGCTTAAGATAGCGAGAGTGCCCTTGGCATCTCCACTGAAGTTATGACTGACACAGGTTTCAAGCCCCGCAAACTGCGGCAAGCGACGATCGGGCGGAACCAAACTGTCCCCTGCAAAGCCCCCTTGCCCAACCCACCGACGGATGATGACTGCTGGGTGATTCGCAAGCAACAGTCGCGCGTTGTGCAGGGGCGCGCCGGTTAGCCAAACTGCGTCTGGAAAGTCCATCAACATCTGAGCCAGCAGTTCATGAGCAACGGCATCGGGTTGGCTGGGAGTTGGCTGTCCCAAGAAAGAATTGTGAAAGTCGGAGATCGTCTTGGTGGATGTTCGAGGATTGCGAACCCCGATCGGCAGATCTCCTCGCCCCAGCTTTTCCAAAATGCCTCGAACCAAACCAACCTGTTCCAAAGAACCAGGATTGATGGTGACAGCCCGCAAGGTCAAAGCGGGGTGACTTAAAAGGAAACAGAGGGTGAAGACGTCGTCCGGATCTTGCGTCTCCATATCAAAGAGAATGTCCATCACGCTCCCCATGAATACGGCAGTTATCGAACAACATCGTTGAACAGTGACATATCATTGCGAATTCAGCCAGAGAACCCGATTCGTCGCTGCGACAACTGGATTATCTAGCGAGCACCTCCCGCCAACCTCAGCACATATCGCCAATACTGTATTCCTAAACGGTGAGGCAACTCAATATCTTGTTGAAATCCTAACTTCTCATACATCCTTCTTGCTTTTACCATCAACTCGCTCGTATGTAACCCCATCACTTCTGCTTTGTCTTGCTTAGCTCGATCAATACATGCCAAACAAAGTCGCTGTCCGATGCCTTGACCTTGATAACGTGGCGATACGGCTAATAGCCGCAGCGATGCCCATTCTGGTGGACAAAGACGAATATCGGAGGTTCCAGGAGGACAGTAAACCACCGACCCAACTAGGTTTTGATCGTGTTGAGCAACGATCAATTGTCCTTGCTGCGCGATCGCTGCCACATTAGATAGATTGGCTCGCATGATCTCCCAATTGTCTGATGTGAGAGCATCAGAATATTCGCGATAGGCATCTACCGTGAGTGATTCAACTTCATTCATCTCTTGGGCAAGTGCCTCTCGGATAATCACAACCATAAGCATGAGTCCCTCGTTTTATATTTGGACTGAGAGTCAAATCTCCTGGTTTAATCTCTTGGATGATTGACTACACTACAAGAATTCAGGTTCAGATATCGGGTAATGTGCCAATATTCGGAACAATCTCGATTCATCTGACCATCAAAAAGAGATAGTCTAGTTGCGTGCCGTCAAGCCTAACAGCATGACTCCACGAAAGCGATAGCGTAATGCAGTGAAATCATGAGCATTCGTACGTTTACGGCATTGCCCAAAAAGCTAATCACTCTCTGCTACAAACCAACCGTCAACGACTCATCACCTTCCCCCAACCATGACATCGCCATCCACGCGCCCCGCCAACATTCCCTTGCCCTATTTTGACATTCTGCTGGAGCAACTCAATTTGGGTGAGGCGACGGTGCAGCAAGCCTTTGGGCGACATGTGCATTGGGGATACTGGACCCATCCCACTCAAGCCGATGGCTCAATTGAGGGTTTTGCGATCGCAGCCGAACACCTCTGTCAGAGAGTATATGCGGCAGCAGGGTTGAAGGAGAACGATCGAGTGTTGGACGCAGGCTGTGGCTTTGGCGGTACGATCGCCAGCCTCAATGAACAGTTCCAAAACCTGCATCTGACAGGTCTCAACATCGACCCTCGCCAGCTTAATCGGGCAAGACAAGAAGTCAAGCCCATGAGCAACAATCAGATTGTGTTTGTAGAAGGAGATGCCTGCCAGATGCCCTTTCCCGATGCATCCATGGATGTGGTGTTGGCCGTGGAGTGTATTTTCCATTTCCCTAGTCGGGCAACCTTCTTTCAGGAAGCACGACGGGTGTTGCGACCGGATGGGCGCCTCGGCATTTGTGACTTTGTCTCGGTTCCCATCTTTCGAATGCTTCAGCAAGCATTCGCCCAATTTGAGTCCTTCACTGCTCTAGTAGATGGAACCTATGGTCGGGTAGATAGTTGCTTTACGCTCTCAGATTATAAAACTCTCGCCCAAAAAACGGGATTCTCCCTTACTTTTCAGGAAGATATTACCCGTAACACTCTACCTACTTACCCAATTGTGCGTCAGGTTTTCGATCGGGTGGGAAATTCGCAGGCGGTTCAAGCCACCGCTGCCGTTGAGCGGATTAGCCAACTCGGTCTCCTCCGCTACCAGATCCTCAGTTTCGCAATTCAGGAAGAGCGCAAATGAGCAAATTGACCGTCCGATTGCCATGAGCCTATCCCTTTAAACCGAATCATTGCAGAGAAAATGTCCACGATCGCCACAATCTTCTTTCCAAAGTGCCCCAATTCTGTATAATAGGTAAACCGATGTCCTGGGCGGATGGCGGAATTGGTAGACGCACCGCACTCAAAATGCGGGTAGTAATTCCAACAACATAAGCTTTTCAAGGTTCTATTGCCTAAATTTCTACCATAGTTCTACCGAATGAACCCGTAAATATTTCAGAACAGAATCACTTCGGGAAGTTGGTTCTAATTATTAAAAAGCCCTCGTGCCAGCTTACGAGGGCTTCTATCATCAAAAAAGGTGCATCTACCGATGGCAATGCTGGCTTTTGCTAGTGTGCCCAATTTTTTCTGATGGCTAACACTGTGGATGTTGGATCTTGAACTGGCAATTGTCTTTCTGATGACTATGCAGCTTCGTCTCTCTTCAGTACCATTCGATGACCGTCTGGTGTTGTTACGATCGCTAACCCAGGCTGGCTGAAGGTGTCAACACTAGAACCATCAGGGATTAAATCAGGATCAGGGAAGTAGTACAAATCGAACTGATGATTATTTGTAGGTTGATAGGTAGGGAGTTCTCCTTCTGGCACGTCCTGTTCCCGTCTCTCCTGAGCTTCTTGAATCCGGTCTAGGGCGATCTGCTTCAGCCGCTCTATAAGTTCATCTCTGTAGGGAAATTTGACGATGGTGTATATCCTCTCAAATTTTTGTTTATGCGGTTCCACATCGCGAACATAATGATCTTTTACTATATGTTCGCGATGTGGAACTTTTGACTTTGTATTATTGATTGTGCAGAAAAATCTACTCTTTAGTATTGAGTTCAAAAACCTTACTGGTGTTGATTCCGAGGTTATTGTAAGACCCAAGAATTCTCTAATTCGGGTGCGATTGCTCTGAGCCTGCTTGAAAAACTCCAATAGCGCGGGATCGTCCTTCGTGTAGCCGTCTTCCCCTAGAGTTTCTAGCAGGGTGCCAAATCCTAATTCTGCTAGCAGTTCTATCGCGTCCACTTCAGAACTAAAGCTTGCTGACCAGAATGTACCTGTTTGTGCGTTGCTTGCTGTAAGTGACTCCTTTTCCACTTCGCACGCTAGATCGGGATTTTCGTGTAGAACCGCTTTATCCAAAGAATTTCGGTGTTTGTCTGATTTCGTACCCCGCGACCTATTTTCATAAATCCAGTCTGTAGCATCAATCACATCACCATACTTATGGCGGTCTACCGTTTTTATCGCCTCCAGTCTTTTCTCACGGCTCAGATCATCTCGTTTAAGCTGTTTTCTAGCTTCTTCAATCGAACTCATTTCCTGAGTGGCTCTATATTCTTCAAGCCTCATTTGCTCAATGTCTTTAACGACAAGCTTAAAATCTCTAGCTAGTTCCTTAATGGTTTCTATATCAATCGCATCCTCAGAGATGTGATGTCCATCTTTCAGCAGCATCGAAATAACAATGTCATTGGCAACGTTACAGCCAGCGTTATGAAGCGCTTTTAGCCTTGCTGCTATCTGTTCACTCAACTTGATAACGCCGCGTGGCTTAGACTCTGCGACGTTAGCTCTTTTTGCGGCTCGTCCCATAGTTGTATTCCATTTGCTGACAAGCTTTCCAGGATTAAACTCTGTCGAAGCATTCGCACAATCAGGTACAAACATATAACGAGGTATTGGGTTGCGATCTCGTCCTGCCATTTGGATGGCGGTAAAAGGATCAAGCATCCCAGGGTAAACTACAACAGCATCGAAATACTTGACGTGAATGTCTACCCCGGTGCCCATAGTCGGTGTAGCAATCAAGCATTGAATTTTTGAATCAGGCAATTGCTGGTTAATATGGTTCACAAACTCGCGTGTTTCTGGTTGAGCGATCGTATCTCTATCAACCCGCATGACCTTATAACCACCCTGAAGCAGTACCTCATACTGTTCTGCTGCCTCTTGACTTCCCAGCATGACCAGAACTCGCTTACCTGCCTTGAGTAGTTCTTCTGTTTTGCAAAAAGCTGCAAGTTTACATGAACCGGGATCACCTTGCTGATAATTAACTACTTGCCACGGCTTTGGATTCTTTGAGGTGATTTGGCAAACTTTGATCTGAAGTTTGTTGTTACTTAACTCACGAAGCGCATCAATCGATAGTTTGGTGAGATGAGCTTCACCACCAATAATCCAACCGCCCCCATCACCGATCCCTTGCAATAAGTTAGAAAATGCTGCGATGATTCTCTGTCTGTTATTACCTTTGATCGTGCCTCCGTTTAATAAGTGCTCTAAAACCGCATTCCATTCATCAAGGATTAAAAGCACTTTCATTCCCTGATGAATGTGACTCATTAAAAATTCACAGCGCTTCAAGAAGCTATCAATGCAGTATGCAAGCGAATACGAATTCGCTATCCGTCGTCTGATTAAAATTGGTTCGCTACCCTCAATAAATAAATCATTGAGATGTTGCATACCCATATTTAAGCCTGTTGATCGTGCTAGTGCATTCCTGTGGCAAATCAAATCCGCATAAACACGTCCATTGTTTTGAAGTACTAAAGCATCTTTCCACTGTTTGAACTGGGTAGACTTACCAGCACCAGTAAAAGCGTCGATTAAAATTGCTTCACCTAGCTTAGGCATAGGAAAGCCGCACTCATTTACATAATTGCCAACGGCTTTATAGTTTGGCTCAGCCTCAGTGAAAACCTCAAAAGTTTTCGTAGCTAGTGCTTTTACCTGTTGTCGTCTCCACGCTCTACCATCATCACGGTTTAATCCTTCAGGTTCATTCTGGGTGATGATTGGGTCTACCCCCTCAATGGTATAGACTTTTTTACCGTGAGCAAAAGAATTAATGTAATAAAATCCATTCCGCTCATATAGCTTTGCGACAATTCGCTTCCCATCATAATCAGGTTCTTGCGGATCATAAAGATCCCTACCTACGTGATGAGACTGTAAATCACCCGCTAAGACCTCTAACCCACCCTTAAAGTAGAGCTTGTGGTCTAACCGAAGAACGCCACGTTCACAATATTGAATAGCTCTAGTGGCTTCTTTATAAGCTTCTGAACGGTCTAACCTTTCATGAGTCATCAACCATTCAATCGTTTTTTGCTCCTGAAGTGCCTTAATCTCAGCATGAGCCTTAGATCGATTCGCCTCTGCGATCGCTCGTTCTTCAGATGTCGGTTCTGGTAAAAGATCAAAGTCAAGTACATCGCCAGGGTAGAAACGCGGTTCTGGTCGTTTCTGAACCAGTCCTTCTGGCAAGTCAGCACCAGCCTCATAAATCAATCTTTCAGGACTGAAGACAGTGATATCGAGCAAAAACCGCTCTAAAACCGAAGCAACACCCGTTTGCTTGTTGACGTTGCCTAACTTGTAAAATCCCTCACCATGTACCCAAAATCTGACTTTCAACAGCTCTACAAACTTCTCTTTGTCGCCTTTAACGACGATATAATTATGATGTCCTGTATCGCCTCTCAGACACTCCCCAGAGGTAGTATAAATATGGCTGCTGGTAGACGACGTTACTAGCCTACCAACACCATTCAATTCAGGCACACAAGCGATCACACGTTGCCACAATTCATCAGCAGATACATCGGGTCTACCAGGTTCTTTATCGTGGTCGAACAATAGTGGATGATACCCATCAGACCATCCGACGCACTCTTTAGTACGAGCGATCGTCCCCTTTGGTTTGCCGATCTTCACCCATTTCTCTTCTTTGAGAAGATCCAAACGTCCTTTTGAAGCAGCAACACCCAACGTAAGGGCATTATTTGATTTGAAATTTTTTAGCACTGTGGCTAAACCTTCTAGTCCCTCTACAGTCAGGTTTGTGAAGTAACCGCTAGATACGCTTAGTTTGTGGTCTGTATCTTTCTGAAGGTTGCCAGCGTTGTCAAGGTAAAACCTCTTCTGTACGCTGCCAATTTTCGATTCGATGAGTCCTAATTCTATAGGGGTTTTCATGATCCAAACCCCCCACGTAGCATCCGGTCTGAAGCTACTTTGACGATCGCCTTAGCGTGTAGCTCACCCATTTCTCTGATTTCTTTCGCGCTATAAAACTCACGAAGCTCTTTGTTTTCCCTTGTGTAAGTCTTTAGATAGCCTTCTCGGTTTTGTGTGACCCACGTTGCAGTAGAAAAAGCGGTCACATCGCTAAAGTGTTCCTGGTAATGTGCGTAAAGGCTCTCAAAAGTAGGCATAGTGCCTATTCTGAAGCTGTGACCTGATGTGAAACTTGGCTTAAAGGTGACTTTTTCGCTACAATTAGGACAGCAGTATGTAGCATTTTTGTTCTTTTTAGACTTGCTTTCAAACGGAAAATGAGCCATTATTAGTGAACAGACCTATTGCCTGCTTGAGAAGTTTGCTTTAGGTGATCAACTGAATTCAGGTCGGGAAAGCCTGTGAAACTTTAGAGCCTGGGTTCAGAAAATTAGTTGAATGTTTGAGAGCAGTCCTCACAGTTGATAGCTTGTGAGGGCTTCTTTTTTTTTGTGTCTGTTTATGCAGCCGTAACCGTAGAAGAATCAACATTTGCTAAGTAAGCTTGTAAGGCTTGACGTACTAACGTTGATCGTCCGATACCCATCTCAGCAGATACACGATCTAAATTCTCGTAATCTTTTTCGGTTACTCCAACAGGGACATAACGTGTAACAGGATTGGATTTTCTACGAATTACTTGCATCGTTTTTCCTGGCGATTTCATGTATATATACTAACACAAACATTTTGACTTTTACCACTATCGACGATCGCTCAAATAACCGTACAGCAGCGATCGCCATGAGAGAATTTGCTGTTTTATGTAGTTGTCTTCGTTATGCTATCCGTATATAAAAACGCCTATATTGTTAGGTTTCAAGCATTTTGCCTCTCAAAAAGTCTACTAAATAGTAGACACTTTGAGCAAGGTCATAAAGAAGGTAGAAATAAGCATTGTTCGGTTATCTCACCCTTCTTTTTGTACGGTCGGGGGTTCTATGTCTTTTAACCCCACTTCTCAGGTTGCGGTTCATTTGAGGTTGAAATTCTCTGATAAAGACTTTTTCGTATGGAATCAATAATCTGGTGTCTTCCTGCTTAAAAAAACGAAAATACACCCGTGCGTCTACCAGATTTTCAAGCTCAGTCAACCTGTGGTGGCAACTAAAGCGCTGTTTTAAGTTTCGTGTTTGCCCTATGTACTGAATGCAATCATCTTCATCAACGCAAAAATAAATAGCGGGTACTGCCGGGAAAAACTGTTTCAATTCGAGTGGTAGCCAGGGAAAATTACTTAAGTTGTGTCCTCTCTTATTCATGGCTATCTCCAAAAGGCTTGCATAGTCTCTATCCCCTTCAGTAAGAGGATTTTGAGATACTATTGCATCAATTCACTCTTCTAGAAAACCGCCGTTAATATATCTTTACAAGTTGAATATTTTGCACTAATTCGTATTAGTACAAGCTAGCTGTTTTTGGAGACAAATTAGTTAGTATGATACTGCCTATCTATCTATCTAATAACTATTATGGGTTGTTTGCCTCATCATTAGATAGATTCGGTTCTGATTGGTTATCTTCTAAGCCATGCAGTGAGGGAGTTTGAGGTTAATATCTCATGGGTTTAATCAGAGATAAAGCCTGTCCTAAATATATTTTGTACAAATACAAAATACAGGTAAAGTAATGTCTTGTTTCAGGCTTCTTCAACACCCTCTTGTTTAACCTGTTCCCAAATTTCTGAAAAATTAGAATCCTTTTCTGCCAGTTGTAAGACATAGTTTCTGATCGCAGCTTCTAGCCCATCACGCGAACTAGACATACGAAAGTGACGTGCGATCGCTTCACTTGCCAACCACACATCATCAGATAGGCGGCTTTGTCTGTTCTTTGGGACTTTCATATCGAGGCTGAGCATATATTTAGCGTCCTATTTAGGTTACGCGATTAGTCGGTAATATTCTTATTCTTACATAAAAGGCGGCAAAACGCAGACAATATACAGACGGATAGCATACGCTCATGGATTTGCCGCCATTCAATCAACATCTGCAATATGTCTTTGTTTCGTCTGTGTTTTGTATTCATTTTGCGTTATAGTGAGGTCACAGGGCAAAACAGAATCGACTAGGCAATCAACCAAGCGCTGATAAACCTGATTCTAAAAAAGCCTTAAAACTCCCTCACCTCAAATCAATGAAAACCCTTACAGGAAAAGGATTCACGCCAAAAACGATGCAAACAAAAACGATCGCTCCAATCGCTACAACTAAGAATCGAACGAAGCTTGTCAGCTTTGAGAACTCGAATAGCTGGCTAAAACGCCATGACGATCAGGGAACCCTACTAATTCAGGCTGGTTTCAGAACAAATCCATCTATCAACTGTCACTCAGACGATGAAAATCCCATTGTGATCTCTGGTAGTCAGAAGCGCTGGTATGGTGCGATCGCTTGCCAGGGTTCCCATGTTCGCAGTTTTGAACTCTCGAAAATCGAAACTGCAAGAGATCATTTCTCAGCTTGTTTACGTTTTAGCGACCATCAGCAAGAGTTAAGCGTCATTGCTGCACACTGGGACAGTACGCAATTTTCAGACCTGCAAGCGGCTCTATTGGGGCAATATGACGTGATTCGCAACGGTGAACGTATTCAAACCAATGTTGTTGAAGTCGTTCCGGTTTTAGAAGGTCTAGGTACTTACCAACTAATCCAACCTCAACTCAAGGCAGGTGCAACACTCCTGATCGAAATGGGTTTTGCCACTGCTGAAACTTGGGTCTTGAATGAGTCCGGTCAACTTGTAGATGGTAAACCGCTCTCTCAACTTGGCATCCTCCAGTTAGTGAAACAAATTGCTGATGATCCGACCGTCAGAAACGTTTTAAGCTCCAACAATGCGACATCAATCAATCTAAGCCTTATCAGCCGTGCATTGCAGCAGGACACTCTAGGCAGAATCTCAGGTGATCAATGGACAGCTATTAAGCACAAATACACCACGAGTTTTCTCAAGTCTTTTCAGGGTTATATCGTTGCTGAGTTTGAATCTCAGAGTCAAGAACTTGTGAATGTGATTCTGACAGGTGGAGGAGCAGGTTTATTTCAGGTAGTACAGCCAAAAATCAACAGTGTGTTTACTATTCCTACCGATCCTCAAACTGCCAGTGTAAGAGGCAGCTACTATCACCAACTTGCTCAAACTGGAGCTTAGATCCGATGTCAAACGCAAGGGTTAGGCTTTCTCAAACCACTGTGGATTTATTAGTTAATTTGGGTCAGCAATGCGGAATAGAAGATCACAATACGCTAATTTCAGTTCTAATCCGCAAGTATGGCGATCATTTAGTTCACTTGCTGTCACCTACTGACCCAAATCAGGACAGACTGACCCAAATTAACCCAATACCGGAACAAAGTGACCAGAAGTTGACGGTATCTAATCAAATTCAGGACAGTCTAACCACATCTAGCCCAAATTCAAGCAACACTAACTCTAATTCCGCTTCACCACTCAACCGAATAAAAAGTTTCACTTTCGACTAAAAAGCCAGCGATCGCTTAACAGGTCAATCGCTGGCTCACCCTCCAACTCACCTAAAACAATCAGAGGACACCTCAATCATGACACAAGTAACCATTAACCCTGCGATCGCTCAAGTCTTAGAATTCCCTGTCCCTTCTGACCTTATCAAGTCGTTCAATTTATCAAGACTTACAGACGTAAGCAGTTGTCGAAAAACATCCAACTTCAAGTACAAAGTTTTTCGGCTCAAAAACCGCAGTAATTTCTTTTTTCTTGATGCCTGTTTGTGTGCTGATGACGGCTCAAATCTGACTAATTATTTCGAAATCACAACCTGTGATTCTGTTCAAAATGCCATGGATTATAGAAAATTCTTCGTTGATCGAGGAGAATTTATCGAGTTAAAACCGGGCTTTTGGGTTCGTATCTCTTGGCTTGAAGCTGCCTGGTTTGGTGAGGTTATTGATCCTGCAAGCGATGAGCATGTTTTTAGTGATGACGACAATCCTCGAAAGTGCTTTGAACGCATTCAAAAATTCATGGATGAGTACACACTGAAATCAAGTCAGCAACAGGTTGCAGCGTAAATCGAACAACACGAACAATAGGGGGTTTACGCCCCCTCTACTAAAAAACTTCTATGAGATCCACAGTTATGGATAACAACCAATCAGCCATCGTATTAAAAGAACCAAGACGAAAGCGGGAAACCCTTATCAAACCTGCTTCTAGTGGGTTTGTAGAACGTACTTTAGTAGTCGCAAGTGGGCTAGGTATCGCCTATAGTTTTGCCGTAGTAGCTCCTATTGCATCCATTGCAGCACTAGGGGCATTAGGCTTGTATTTCCTACAGGAAGTTCAATCATTCCAATCGCCTAAAAGAGCAAAAGAGATCGAAGAAATTCTGAACAGCCGAACCGTTCGTCATCACAGCATTTTGGAGTGCAAGCATATTCTCAAAGCTCAATACCCGGTGGATGTAATCAACCGGGCGATCGAAGCAATGATCGGTAACTGCGAGTGGATTTTCTTTAAGCCTACGGATGATCACCCTCTAGCTCCATTTGGTGAAGTTTTCTGCTATGTCGATCCACACGATGGTCAGCACATACTTCCCATTGAAGGCATCTACAAAATGATGGATCAGTGGGGATTTGAGCCAACGATTGAGGTTCACGCTGAAAAACTCCTTACAACCAAAGCATTGCCAGCAGGAAGCAAAACCCTGGCAAACTCAAAACCTGTGGATGAAGAGATCGATGATAATCGCCCCAAAACCTCTGCTGCATTACTAAAAAGGCTAAAAGCTGAGTGCCCTGAAATGCTGCTTTTGGTCAAGTCACCACCGATCAGATTGGTGGGTAAGCAGCGGACGGGAAAATCGACTTTTGCTCAAAAGCTGGCACTGCTCAGAACCATCTTGCTACCAGGTCACAAAGTCGCATGGTCAACGCCACACAGAGAGGCTGATAATCCTGTCCCTGAAGCTCTTAACCCTGTTGGAACTACCGTTGATGGAGCTAAAGACTTCCGAGCGATAGAAACCCTGTGGGTAGCCTCTCAGGAAATGATCGACAAAGGTCAACAACTCAACACCACGATCGTTTGGGATGAGTTTGGCTCGTATGATGCTTTCGAGGATATCAGCACGCTGGGGTCATCACTGCGATCGTTTCTACGCGAATCGAGTAAGCATAATTACTATCCGATCCTGGTAGTTCACGGTGATCAATCAGCCTTTTACCCTGGTGTGACTGGCATTCTTGGAACCCTTCAGCAAAGCACGATCAAGGTTGAGACGGTCGGGGAAATTGCAAACGCTTTTGGTGAGATGAAACCCACAGGTTGGGTAGAAGTTACACAGCTAGACGGTTCCAAATCTCGGTTTAAGGTTCCTGACTGGCTAACCGTAGATTTACTTTTGAGCCTTCAGTCAAAAGACACTAGACCCGCTTTACTTGATGCGATCGTCACCTCACCTGTAGAGCCTGCTCAGAAAGTTGACCAATCACCTGTCAGCAATTCTGTCTACAAAGTTGTAGAGAATGTCAGTCCATCTTCTGAAGAAAGTATCCATCAAAGAGTTAGCAAGAAAATGGCAACTAAACTACTAGCTGCTAACGGTGAATGGGTTAAGAGCAAAGATCTGGTTAACAATACTTTCAGTCAACCCAAAGATCGAGAAGTTGCAAAAGAGCTTTTAGATATTGCTGTATCGAAAGGTAAGCTTGACTGCGACAAAATAACGAATCCAAACAACACTGAAACGATCCTTTATCGAGTCAACACAACCAAATAACTAACAGTAACTCACCCACCCACCTGATAAACTGATGCTGGCACTGAGTAACCGAGTAACCGAGATACCATACAAAAAAATAACTGAGATACCCTCTATCTCGGTTCACTATCTCGGTATCTCGGTTACTCAGTATCTCGGTTACTCGGTTAATTACCTCTATTCCATAAAAATAAATACAACACATTAGGACTTCTATCAATGGCTAAGTTTTTATTAGAAAATAGTGTAGATATCACTACTCAGATTAATAAGATAACGGTTGGCTTTTTGGTTGACTTTGACTTGCCTGAATCCGTTAGAGATGTTCTACCTATGGATGAAGTAGCACAGATAAATGGTGTGTTATTCATGCGGTTTTATGACTCACCTATGATAGGAGATAGACTCGTATATAACGGGCATGAGTGGCGCATCATAGAGAGATGTTTCTACCTCACTCGCTATCACAATCAGACAGAGTCTAAGCATGTTCCTATTATCAAAGTTGAGTACTTAGGAGTTGTACCAGCCATTCACGATCTAGAATAAAAATAACGAGAGCAAATTGAAGTCCCTCTATGGAGAGGGCTTTTTTCCACGGGGATAATTGCTACTGTTAGTAACAAAATGCTGCTTGCATCAATACAAAAATACTAACGATTGAAATTCTGTGGTATATGGGGTTATAGCCACTAGGTTAATAAACGTCATGCCAAACGTTATCAATGTAATGCTCTCCGATGACCTCTATGAGAGGCTTAAGAATGTAGGAGTAAGGATAGATGTCACAGCCATTTGCCAAAATGTAATCGATGCAGCGGTAACGACTGAGGAAATTAAACTCAAAGCGATGTCAGAACGTGAGCTAGCGATCGCTCGATTGAAGTTTGAAGCAGCACAGGAGTTTGATAAATGGTCGCGAAAGGGGTATCGAGAAGGGTTGGATCTTGCACCAAATTTAAGCTTTGTAGAACTTCAGCAAGTAATGGAATGGTATGAGTTGAGACACGTTGAGAATGATGAGCTAGTAAGTTTGTCGGATGTGCTACGAGATGGTAACTCTTTGCTCAATGTGATTCACGAGAATACATGCCCCACCTATGTGGAGGAGACTTATATATCTGGTGTTCTTTTGGGTGTCATGGAATTCTGGGATGGTATAAAAGACGAATTAGATTCATCGAATTGAGGTAGGGAAGGATGGGATAATAAAGTTTGGATAAAATTCTGACCAGTTTCAATTCTTCTGGCACTCGGATTCATCCTTTACTAAAGGGTGAGGTTAATTTGCATACACTTGGCTATCATATATCAGACATTAAAGATCGCTAAGTGTATGCGAATTAATGACGAACTAGATTAATCGATTTGAAGATAAAAAAATTATGGCAACCGAACAAGAACTTCGATCTCTTTTTAATACCTTAGATAGTGATCAAGACGGCAAAGTCTCCATTAATGAGCTTTTTTTAAGTCCTGGCTTGAGTGCAGTTATCTTAGCAGAAACAAATACCAGTAGTCCTCAAGCGTTACTAGCACAGTATGACTCAGACGAAGACGGTAATATTACTTTTGAAGAGTTAAAACAAGTAGTTGAGAAAGCAAGTAATTTAACCTAGCAGCAAAAAATAGTCAATACTCAAAATCCCTCTTTAGCTCAAGCTTTGAGGGTTTTGCAATTTCTGATATTGTCCAAAGTAATTTGAAGAGAGATGGTGGTCAGCCATCTGGTATCTCCCATGAGCGATCGCTCTTTCGCTGGTAGAGCTTCGATAGCAGCATCCACTGATTGGGGAAGACATACACCACGCACCTACAATAGGTAAATATTCTGAACTATAGAATGCTCCCTAGCTGAAAGTTGGGGAGCATTTTTTTTAGAACTGCACACGTCGGAACTATATATATCTATTACATATAGTTCCGACGTGTGCAGCAATGATAAAAGCGTTACGTGATCCCGTGTGAAGAATACATATATTAGAAACACATAAGGTTTCCCACATGGGATATTTTGCTTAGGGAGGGTATAAAAGGGCTTATTTTAGCGCTACTTGAGACAGGCATTAAGACGTGCCATACCTCCCCACGCTTTAAACTGTTTTTGCGCCTCCGTATTAATTTCTTCCAATGTTCTGAGCTTTCCGTTACCCATACCTGACCGGGGAAACACAACATAGGTCACGCCACTACTTGCACCCCCACTTCTGGGACTATCTTTGATTCCTAGTGCTTTAGCTACTGCGATCGATGCTTCTCCCACTTCGTCACTATTTCCACTGTCGGCAAAAATTGCATTTACCAGCTTGCCTTTGTAATAGACCACTGCCAAGTCACCTAATCTTGCACCTCTTAACCCATCTGGAGGATTGCCACCTTGCAACATTGGTGGCAAAACAATATAGGGAATTTTTTCACTATCAACATACTTGGTGGGATCAGTATCAGTTTTTTTGTCATCAACCAGAGTAGTTGGCGAGACAAAATAGCCTGGGGCTGGATCTGTAGCCGTTTGAATAACAGGCTTTCCATTGACTGTCACGACACCAACCCACTTACCACTTCTAGTCCTAGCATTTGAGTTGTCATCCAAACCTGTATTGTTGGGATGGTAAGCGTGGGGTGAACCATCTGCATCAACCGCCATCTTCGACGTGTAGAAGAAGATGTTTGAATTCTGGTATCTCCACACCTTACGACCACCAATGCTAACCAGCTCTTGCTTAGAGCACTGGGGAGAGGTTTGAGCGATCGCTGCTGTTGAGCTTTCAGAAGCAGGGAAATTCAAGCCAGCAATGGCTAGAGTGCTGCCAACAAGCAATAATTTCATCCAAATCGCCTTCATAGGTCACCCCAATTGATTACGCCAGTACTGAGAAAATTATCTGGGTTGCCTTAAAAGAGATTATCCTATTTAACAATTTTTTATACAAGAAAACTAAACTGAGCAGTTCCCAAATTTATCAAACAAGGGTGAAAATTGAAACATCACTTTTAGAGGGTTAGGAAAGATTAAACGTTTTATTGTAGTGTATGAGGATTTATTAGGAATGAAATAGATGGAGAATAAACAGCTTTCACCATTTTCACACATTCAGAAAGTACCTTTATATGTCTGGCTTTTTCTTGCCATCGGCTTAATATTTTTCCTATGGCGTGTACCTCAGCAACAAACAAAACCTATTCAGGAGCAAATTGACAAGTTAAAAGATATAGCTCACCCATTGACGGTATTGCCTAATACAAGTCCTCTTCCTAAAACCTCTTCAACCTTATCTCCTAAGTTACCTGCTTCTCTTAAAGTATCCCCAATCCCATCTCCTAATGTTTCTCCCAGATCTTTTTCAGTTGATCCAAAAGACATCATCAACTTGGAGAAAGCAAAACTGGATGCTGAAATAAGTGCCCGTAATTCATTGTTTCAAGGAATTGGAGGGTTATTCTTCATTGCCAGTGCTATCATCGCATACAAAAATCTTGAAGCAACTCGACGCAATGTTAAGGCAGCAGAGGATAAGCAGGTTGCAGAACGCTTTAGTAAAGCTGTTGAAATGTTAGGGAATCAAGGAAGTATTCATATTAGACTGGGCGGAATTTATTCATTAGAACATATCGCCAAGTTTGAATCTAATTACTATTGGACAGTGATGGAAGTTTTAACAGCCTTTGTTAGGCAGGAATCCCCATCTAAAGCAGTTTCAGATAATGATGATTCTAAGGAAAGTTCTCGTTACTTTATCAAGGATATTCAAGCAGCTTTAACCGTTATTGGAAAACAAAACTTTAATCAAGATGCAAAGGATAAGATCCTCGATCTAGGTTCTACTAATTTAGAAGGTTGTGAGCTACCAAACGCTTATTTGAGACAAGCTATTCTCATTAGGACTAACTTCTCAAATGCTACTTTGAATGAGGCTCACTTAGAGGGAGCTATCCTTAATGAAGCGGTTCTAGAGGGCACTCGTCTAAAAAACGCTCATCTAAATAAAGCTCACTTAGACAATGCTTGTCTAGTAAACGCGATCCTCATTGAAGCTGATTTACGAGGTGCCTATTTAATAGATGCACGTCTTGAAGGTGCAGATTTTACAGGAGCGAAACTTCAAGGTACAGATTTTACAGGAGCAAAACTTCAAGGTGCTGTACTTGCTCAAGCTAACCTAGAAGGGGCAAATCTTCAGAACAAGGACTTGCAAAATGTGAATTTGCAAGGAGCAATTCTAAAGAAAGCAGACCTTACAGGTGCGAATCTTGCAGGAGCAGACCTTACAGGTGCAGACCTTACAGGTGCAAACCTTACAGGGACAAATTTTCAAAGGGCAGATTGGCTTGAAGCCTTTCAAGAAAGTGAAGATATGTCGCTTACAGCAGCTAAGTTAGAGGGTGTAGACTTAACAGAAGCAACAATCGTAAGAACAAATTTCATCTTTGTAAATCTTAGGAACGCGACTTTTACAAAAGCTGAGTTAAATTATCCAGACTTTAACGGAGCAGATCTTACAGGTGTAAATATTGCAGGTGTTGATTTTACAAGAACTTATGGACTGACCTATCTAAGCTTGACCGATGCAAAGATAGATAACGCAACCCAACTTCCAAATAACATACAGCGACCTCAGGCTTAATATTTGCACTCTCGGTTAAATTCCTTATTTCTTCTACTCTGCATATGTGGAGACTTGTTTCAACGAGCCAAAATAGAGGCTTTCCGCTGGTCTGGGGTCACATCAATGTAGACAGCCAGGTTGTTTAAGCTCTCATGCCCTGTGATACTGGCGATCGTTTTAAGCAAGTATTAACCGGAGTGAAGGGCAAATGGATCACGTATAAAAAACTGATTCGTCTTATAAGTAAAACTTAATTGGTAACAGGCTAACCGTACTCATGCAACTGGCACAATCAGCCCACTTTTCAACTGTCACAATCAAGTCATTTAGTCCAACAGTAGTCCAGAGGCTTAAAATCTGGACTATGCCAAACACTAAAAATTCTACTTAGCAAGCCTTTCAGTCTTTGATTAGTCTGATTGAATAGCTGCCATGATAGCAAGCGGTCAAGTAGGCTTATTTCTGAAACCTTTATCAGGCAAGGCTTTTAGCGATTGTGCCAGTTTAGGACTAGTCCAAAATGATTGGAGCGATCGCTTATTGGGCGATCTTATGAATGGACACCAAAAACCGCGGATTGAAATATTGCAGGGCTTAATTATACGTATACAAACATTTTTTAGCCTTGTGAAAGAGAATAATGGCTCTATAAAGTTTGAAAGGTACAACTTAGACAGGGTTAGGGTTGATTCGATCTAACCTCGGAGAATTATGAAACTTACGGGTTTGTTCGTTGCTGCTGGTCTTTTGACTTTCTCTTATGCGATACCTGCTAAGTCAGAGCGATATACAGCTAATAGGACTTCAATCTGTTATCACATCAAAGGATCAAAGGTAGTTTTACACGATGTTTGTCATATTACAGAAAAGGGTGATAACGAAGGTGACACCGATTCCTTAATTACATTACGTTGGTCTGACGGTGTGACTACAAAAATACAATGGTTGGTTGCATCTCCTAGCGCTCCTCTTATGGACGGTTATATCTCACGTCCGTACACCAGAAATGCTAATACTTTATTGCGAATACCACCGGGTTTAGAAGTACCCTCACGTCTAGTCCTAACATGCGTTGAAACTGTAGAGTTTAATAGCAGCGTCTGCTACAAATAGATTATTGCTGCTTCCTAAAATGCAACTGAATAACCCACAGTTGTTGTTTCTAAAAAGCGATCGCACAAGTGCCCAAAATACTCCTCTCAGATTGAGCTATAACAAGCGATATAGACAGTACGCGTACATTCTGTCATTCGTTAGAAATGCTCTCAGATGCCCTTATAAGGCTCTACAACAAAAGCCCCTACTAGAGGGGCTTTCAGGCTTTATATATTGGGTGAAGGTTAGAGATCGAGCGGATTTGATCGAGCTTCGGAAATCTCAGAATCGACGATCGCTGCAACTTTGGTTAATTGAGCGGCAATTTCTCGAAGGTTAGCTGACCAACCATCGAGAGACACCGCGTGGGGTTGAATACCGAGAATATTACTATAATTCCCTCTGGCAATAAAATCAGCGATTACTTTGATCTGATATTCAAGTTGCTGTAACTGTTTTGAGCTTTCCATTGTTTTCCTTTATTTACAAATTTTTCATGTATTCTTTGATTAATTCCTCACAACTCATACCGTCAAGTTTTGCTATTTCTGCGATGATCCTCGGATCGGTGGATGGTGCATTAATGGCTTGTTCGTATTCGCGTAACACTTGCTCATCAGGGATGCCTCTAAACCTCTCTTCTGCCACTTGCAAAAGATCGAGATAAGATTGTTCAGACTGGGTTTGATGTTTAGCAGCAGCGATCGCTTCTAGACGTTTGAGACGTGATTCAAGGCTCATTTATTAGCGACTCCAGTTTTGATACGCGATCAACGAGCATACCCATTTCAAAAAGTCGCATCGTCGAATTTAAGACAGCCTCAGCAGCACGACATCTGACAGTCTCAGACTCAGCACTCCTCATTAACTTCATCAAAGTAGTAACTGAAAGGCTGCATCCATCGGCAAGATCAAAAACAGCGGTTTCTATCGCCTGCTTTTTGCCAGCAGCGATCGCCGCTTTGAACTCCGGTAGCACTACCCATCGTTTAATGCTGCTAAGACTTACCTCAGCTTCGGTAGCAGCATCAACATAATTTAGACCTCTGAGGAGCGCTGCAACTGCCCTAATCTGCCTGGACGTCAAACAGGTTTGATTATCCTCAGAGAGTCTTACAGTGGCAGTTGTGAGCGTCATCGGATCACAGCTTGTCCTGTTGAGAGGTCTTCAAAAATCCGCTTGCTTTTTTCGCTTCTACCAGAAGAAATCGCCTCAGCTTGGCTATAAACAGGTTTTCCCGCTTGCTGCGATAATGCCGATCGGATCAATTCGGTGCCTGCTTTTTCTGCCTCAGAATGAGCAGAAGGGGTTAGAAAATTATCTGGGTTGAAAATTCTTTGATTGCTAACAGGCATCGATTTGAACGATTTCGGGTCAAAATCGGGATCATATCGCTGTAAATCGGTCAAATTCATACATTTTTACGCAATTTTGTAGTTTTTCTAATACAATTATAGCGCAATTAGTACGTGCATTGACTGTTTGTATACGTACTATCTAGCATCAATCGGTAAATTTCGGCATAACATCCTTCAGATCACCTGTGAATCTGGCATAGTGACGGCTGACCATATCAAGTGATTTATGCCCTGCAACCTTAGCAGCAGCTAACAAACCATGATCCTGTGCTATCTGGCTTAGTGCCGTATGTTTGGTGTTATAAGGCTTACGGTAGTCGATACCCAAACCCGTTAGAACTTGCTTCCACACTTTTCTAAATGAATCAATGTCAAGAGTCCCCTTAGATCGGGCACCCGGAAAAACCAGAGCATCAAGTTTAGAGTCTTTAGGTTTATGAGCTACAAGTACTTTCCTTAAAGTGTCATTTATTGGTAGATAGCGAGTTTCACCTGTTTTTGTACTTTTACGGATTTTATGACTGGTGTAAGGAGAATATTCAAGATCTCTAGTCATTGCTTCTGAGATTTCTATTAAATTCCGATCAAAATCGACGTGCTTCCATTGAAGGGCGATCGCCTCACCAGGTCTTACCCCAGTCAGCAGAAGAAACTTGAGGTAAGGCGCATAGTACGAATGCTTGCATGGTGAGTAGACAGAACAAAACTGGTTACTCTCGAATGCTTGGATAATTTTCTGTACCTCTGCCTTAGTAAACGGTTTAGCATCTGTTTTGGTGTTCCTTCGAGCTTTTAGACTTAACCAGTGATTTTTACCGTCGATCAGTCTTTCATCGAGCGCCCATGAGATACAAGACTTGATGAACCGTCTACGAGTATTCCAAGTAGACGCACTTAGTCCAGACTGTAGAAACCAGGTCAGATCATCCCAAATAGGATCAACCTTTGAGATCATCGCTCTGCAACAGTGGTAATGGTCATTCTGAACTCTCAAAGGCAGATTGAGAGATTCAACCCATCGATCCCACAGTGTTAGGAGTTTGACATCAGTTTTTTTTGAAACGATCGCGCTTGAACCAGGTTTAGAACTCGTTTGAGGGCGATTTTTGAGCTTATAGGACTGTAGCGTTAAGTCAAAATGCCCTTGCTCCCAATCAAACTCCATCCTTCTAAGAATGTTCTTAGCGGTTAACTCATCTGATGTACCTGGATAGAAGCGTTTACGCCTTTCGTCGAGAGTAAAATCAATACGATAATTGCCCTTGTCTTTGCCTAAGCTGAACTTCATGGCTACCAATTACCAATGTTCTAGGTAGAGCCTTGAAAAGCTTTAGTGAAAGAAATACATCAGATTTTCTACCAATTTTCTACCAAAATGTGACCAGAGAAAAGAAAATTTTCGATGGGCAGAGCGAGACTCGAACTCGCAAGGCTTCTATGCCGCAGTCCGATCGCCATGAGCCTATCCCTTTAAACCGAATCATTGCAGAGAAAATATCCACGATCGCCACAATCTTCTTTGCAAAGTGCCCCAATTCTGTATAATAGGTAAACCGATGTCCTGGGCGGATGGCGGAATTGGTAGACGCACCGCACTCAAAATGCGGCGGAGAAATCCTTGCGAGTTCGAGTCTCGCTCTGCCCATCGAAAATCGATTAAGAATGATTTGGGGTTCAATATGCCAAGCTTTGTGGCGAATGGCAAGAATCCCCAAAATCTGCTAGTTGTCGTAGCCCGTCAGCATAGAGTTGGAGGTCACTCAACTCTACAAAAATCATTCTTGACACCCTGGAGCAGCATCTTATTCAGGCAGCGTCAGCGTAAAAGCGGTTTGCCCCGCAGGCGTCGAATCTAGTGTTAAATTGCCCCGATGCGCATAAGCAATTTCGCGAGACAGACTCAACCCTAACCCTAACCCCTCAATATGCTGGGTTCGAGCCGGATCGCCGCGATGGAAACGATCGAAAATTCGCGATCGCTCACTGGCAGGGATATTTCTGGAACTGTTCGCTATTTTGACATAGACCATCCGCTGCCGGCGTCCTGCCTCAATCCGCACCCAGCCCTGCGGCAAATTGTACTTCGTCGCATTGCTGATTAGATTTTGCAAAACCTGAATTAACAACGCCTGATCTGCCTGAACTGTTAAAGCAGGCTCGATCTGAACCTGCACCTTGAGATCGGGCGATAGCATGTCAATATCATTGACCAGATCAACCAACAGTTCTGATAAATCCACTGGCGTGGTGAGCAGAGGCATTTGTCCAGCATCTGCCAGAGAAAGCAACAACAATTTGCGGACGATCGCCCCCAAATGGCGCACTTCATCCAGCAGATTGCTCAGGCGCTGTTGCAGTGGAGAACCAGGTTCCGCTGCGTGCAATGTCCGCTCCAACTCGCCCTGCAAAATCGAGAGGGGCGTTTTGAGTTCATGGGCAGCATCTGCACTAAAGCGAGAGGCTTGAGTAAAACTGCGTTCCAACCGTTCCATCATCTGATTGAACACTTGCAGCAGTTCCACAAACTCGCGATCGCTGCCATGGGTGGGAATCCGCTGATCTAACCCCCTCGCCGTGACTAGACGAAGGGTAGCAGTGACTTCCCGAATCGGCTTGAGGGCACTTTCCGACAAGATCCAGGCTCCAATCGCGATCAAGACCAACAGTAAAGGAATGCTGATGAAATAGGCATTGCGGATCGCGTTCATCTCCACGTCGGTCGTATGTAGATTGATCGCGATCGCCAGACGAACATTGGATGCAGTCACAGTTCCCACTCGCCAGACTCCTGTGCGCGTCGATCGCGTCACTCGCTTAGACAATCGACCGGGTTGACGAAACCGCACAGGCTCATCTCCCTCTAGCGGTGGCTCTGGGGGAAGCCCCAGTTGATCCAGCGGTAGATCTCGTGGTTCCGATTGGGGTGGCAGCGCTTGTCCGGGGGGAGGCTGCTCTGGAGTTAGAAACCGAGGCGGAGGGACAGGGGGTTGCGAACCCGGCAGCGCAGCCAGAAAAGTAGCAACGCGAGTTAATTCTCCTGTCCATTGAGGAGATTGATAGAGAGTTTTACCGGTCGAGTCTTGTACCAGTAAGGCAACATCATCCGCAGTATCGACACTAAAGGTCGTGGGCAAAGTGGCAGCATAGGGTTGCCAGTGATTGTCTGGTCGAGGACGATCGGACTCACGCATCAATTGATCTCGAATGCCATCATCAATGCGATTCAGCTTGGTTTGATAGATCAACCACCAGGACATCATACCAAAACCCACCAGTGCACCGCCTGCCAGCAGGGCTGAAAGGAGCGCAATGCGGAGCCGGAAAGAATGGAGTTTCACGAGTCCAGATCGGGTTTGCGAAAGCAATAGCCCACCCCCCGTACACTCTCGATATACCCCGTGCCCCCCAAAGGTTCAATCTTTTTTCGCAACCGTTGAATGCATACATCCACCAGGTTGGTACTCGGATTGAAATCATAGCCCCAAACATGTTCCAAAATTTGAGTGCGGGTAAACACCCGACCGGGCGATCGCATCAAGTATTCCAGTAAATTGAACTCGCGAGTGGTCAATTCCACCGATTGTTGATTACAGGTCACTTCCCGGGTGATTCGATCTAGGGTGATCGCCCCCACACTGACAAGATTTTGGCGTTCGCCCGAAACTCGCCTGACGATCGCATGAATCCGGGCAATCAATTCTTCGACAAAAAAGGGCTTGGCGAGATAGTCATCTGCACCCAAGTTCAGCCCTTCCAGACGATCGTCCAGTTCGTTGCGTGCTGTCAATAGCAACACCGGTGTATTCCGACCTGCCCGCCGCAGGCTTTTGAGAATTGCCAACCCATCCTTACCCGGCACCATAATATCGAGCACAATCACGTCATATTCGTGCTCCATTGCCTGCACATAGCCATCATTGCCGTTGTCATAATAATCCACTAAAAACCCTTGCTCCTTCAATCCAGCCTGGACAAAGTCGGCAATTTTCGCTTCATCTTCAATGTAGAGAATGTGCATAGAAGACCATGGGCAAACCCGTCGGAAATCTCTTCTTCATTCTAGAGGCATTCTTGTTCGACTCAAATTACAAAACCGTAATCGATGCAAAACTTCAGTTGTCATTTTGCCATTGCTTAATTAATGTATCGACCGAGGCAGGCGTCTTATCGGAAATCCTGAATCCAAGCCCTGATGGTTAGATATCGTCGATCGCCAACTGGCAAACGCACCAACCCCAAACCATCTCTGTGGATTAATTTCTCATGCCTCGGTTCATTCAATTTAGCCCTATTCCAAGGAGATATGTCGATGAAACTTCGATATTCGTTGCTATTTTCCGTAGCCCTTTTGGCAATTCAAGTGGGCAGCTCGATCGCGTCTGCACAGTCTCCCCTCCCTGACCCCGCTCAAACCCCTCCCACCACACAGAATGAAATCCCTGTGCCCCCCTGGGCAAGAGATCTGAACCTGAGTGCAGAGCAACGATCGCGCTTAAATACCGTCCACGAACAAGCCCGCCAACAGGGAGAACCCTTACAGCAAAAACTCATGGCAGCAGAGACCCAACTGCAAGCGCTGTTGCAAAGCAATGCCTCGATTGAACAATTGCGCCAACAGCATCGAGTTGTACAACAACTCCGTCAACAACTGGATGACAACCATTTTGAAGCCCTGTTGGGAGAACGCCAGGTCCTCACTCCAGAACAATTGGCAAAAGTAATCCAGATGTTTCGTAATCGCCCGTAAGGATTCCCCAAATTGCTCAAAACGAACGCGCTGTACAATGACAAATTTGTCATCCAATCGTAAGCGAACCTGTCATTTTTCACCCGCTTAATCAAGTTATTCACCCACTTTTCGTAATTCATCCAAAGAAACCTATGTCTCCGTTATCGTCACTCACCATCAGCAACGACGGTTTTGCCTTTAACGTCACCACAGGCGAAAGCTACACCCTCAACCGCTGCGCCCGGATTATTTTACACAGACTGCGTTCCAGTGAAACTCAGGAGCAAATTGTTCAGGCGATCGCTCATGAATTTGGCATTGCCCAAAGCATCGTTGAACGAGATGTTGCAGACTTTTTTCAGCAACTTCATACCTTGGGATTTGCAGGAGTGAACTCATGAACGATTTGGCAATCGCGATCACAGGCATTAACTCGATCGACAATCCGGGTCCCGGTACCGGCGTGGCTCGCAGCCTGCGGGAATCGAATCAGCTTTCCACTCGCTTGATCGGGCTGGCATACGATGCGACAGAACCGGGGCTTTATATGGACTGGTTATTCGATCGTCGCTACATCATGCCCTATCCTTCAGCGGAACCGGAAGTTTTGTTGGAGCGATTACAGCAGATTCAGCAGCAGTTTGGCTTGGATTGTGTAATTCCCAACTTTGATTTAGAGCTGCCGTTGTACATCCGCTGTGCTCAAGATTTAGCCGCGATTGGCATTCGCACCTATCTACCGACTAAAAACCAGTTTGCCCTGCGAAACAAAGCAAAACTGGCAGCACTGGCTCCTCAATTTGGACTCCAAACGCCAGAGACCCTCAGTATCACCTCTCTCCAGGAATTGCAACAAGCCACCACCACCCTGGGCTTTCCGCTCATGATCAAAGGTCCTTATTACAAAGCCTACCGAGTTTTTAGTCAGGAAGAAGCGCGATCGCGCTTTCACCAACTGGCAACCGAGGCAGGCTTTCCCATCCTAGTGCAACAGATCGTCAAGGGCATTGAGCTGAATCTGGTAGGCGTAGGAGATGGCAAAGGCGGGCATCTGGGGCTGGTTGCCATCAAGAAAATGGGCGTCACCGAGTTGGGCAAAATCTGGAGTGGACTCACGATTCACCATCCCGGCTTAATTAATGCCGCTGAAGCCTTTTTACAGCAGACCCACTGGCAAGGTCCTTTTGAATTGGAGTGCATTGCCGAACTCAAAGGCGGCATCCTCTACCTGATTGAAATTAACCCCCGCTTTCCTGCCTGGACCTACTTCGCCACCGGGGTCGGAATTAATTTGCCGGCTCGTCTGGTACAAGCAGCGCTGGGGTTACCGCTCGCCCCCCTTCCCTCCTACGAAGCTGGCAAGTTGTTGATGCGCTACACCTACGAACTGGTGACCGATGCCACCCCGCTACAAACCCTCGTAACTCAAGGAGAACGCTAATGCGAACCTACGAAAAACCCGTCATTCAGGCACTTCGCAGTGGATTGATGAATAAGTTTGCGGCAGCCACTGCTACCCAGCGTCAGATTCGCTCCACGATCGCTGGAGTCTCCGTTGATGACTTGGTCGAACAATATGGTTCACCTCTCTTTGTTTATTCTGAGCGCACGCTCCGGCGGCAGTTTCGCACCATCCAGAGCGCCTTTGCCACACGCTATCCTGACGTCACCTTTGGCTGGTCTTACAAAACCAATTATCTCAAAGCGATTTGTGCCATTTTTCATCAGGAAGGGGCAATGGCGGAGCTGGTGTCCAAAATGGAATACGACAAGGCAAAAGCACTTGGGATTCCCGGCAAGCAGATTATCCTGAATGGTCCCCACAAACCGTTTGAAACCCTGCAAGCCGCGGTCCAGGATGGCGTCACTATTAACATCGATCATCTGGATGAGATTGAAGATCTAGAACTGATCGCCACCCAACTCGATCGCATCATTCCCGTAGGACTTCGCCTCAATCTGGATGCAGGAATTCAGCCCTGCTGGTCACGCTTTGGCTTCAACTTGGAATCAGGACAGGCAAAGTCAGCCGTCCAACGCATCGCAGGGAGTGGCAAATTACGGGTGAATGGATTGCACAGCCATATTGGCACTTATATCCTCGACCCCAACGCCTACGCTCGACAGGTTGAGAAAATGGTGCAGTTTGGCTACGAAATTGAAGCACAACAGGGCTGGCGGATGGAATATCTCGACATTGGCGGCGGCTTTCCTTCGCGCAGTCGGTTGAAAGGAGCCTACCATGCAGCGGATGTTCTCTTGCCCAGCATTGACGAATACGCCGATGCCATTTGTGACGCCCTATGGCAGACTTTGCAACCGGGACATACGCCCAAACTGATTGTGGAATCCGGTCGAGCCATGGTGGATGAAGCAGGCACGTTGATTACCAGTGTATGCGGCACCAAACGCCTCCCCAATGGCACGCGCGCCTATGTAGTCGATGCCGGAGTCAACCTGTTGTTTACCAGTTTCTGGTATCACTTTCAGGTGGCGCTGGCTCAACCTGTCCCCGGTGCAGCGGAACCCTCAGTGCTCTACGGTCCACTCTGCATGAATATTGACGTGATTGATGAACAGATTTCGCTCCCGCCCTTGTCGCGGGGCGATCGCCTGGTGATTTCCACAGTTGGAGCCTATAACAACACCCAATGGCTCCAGTTCATTGAATACCGTCCTAATGTGGTACTCGTCGCAGAATCCGGCGATGTCGAACTGATCCGGGCAGCAGAAGACCTGACAGATTTAGAACGACGGGAGCATCTGCCTCCCCGCTTAGCGCTCCCATCCAACTCCAATCTCACCCACCTCCTCACCCAGACTGGAGGTCAATAAAATCATGCTGGACTTACGTGACTCATCCTCACGTTGGGGTCGTCTCAAACTGACGACCCCAGCCAGCCAGTCGTCTAATCGACGCTGGCGCCCCTGGAAAGCCCAAACCCCCTTACGACTGACCCGATCGATTTGCGCTGCCACTGCCGAAATCCTGTTCTTGCGAGGCGCTGGCACCGGAGCCTTATTGCTCACTGCTATGGTATTGCAACCGGGTGTGTTGATCTTAGGTTTGCTCGGCGTGTTCGCCGCAGTGCTGTTTGCCAAATTGCTGCAAATTGACCTGACCGATCGCCCTCACAATCCGTTGCTGTTCAATCCTCTCTTGGCAGGGTTGAGTGTGGGTTACTTGTTCCAACCCAGCATTCCCACAGTATTTCTGGCAGCGGCAGCGGGAGCCTTGGCATTTTTGTTCGCCTGGACGATCGCCCACTTTTTCAGAACCTTTCTCTGGTTGCCCGTCTTGAGCCTGCCGTTTATTTTAGTCAGTTGGGTCATCCATCTGGCAGCCTTTCGGTATGCCGGGCTGGCAGTCGCCATCCTGCCAGAGCATGTCTATACCATCGGGTTGCCCATACCGATAGAAGGCTTCCTGCGGACCTTAGGATTGATCTTCTTTTTGCCGAATGTCTGGGTAGGTATTGCGGTGGCTGGGTTGCTATTGTTGAACTCGCGCATCCAATTTTTACTGGCAGTCAGCAGTTATGCCTTGGGCACCACCCTGCGCGGGATTTTGACCGGAACCTTTGCTTACGTCTACTACGATCCGGCAGCCTTGAACTTTATTCTGGTTGCCCTGGCGATCGGAGGGTTCTATCTGCTCTCCTCACCCCGCAGTTACCTGCTAGCAGCGATCGCCGTCTCCCTGACCGCTCTGGTCAGCGAAGCCGTCAGCGTTTTTTGGGCAGCAGTGGGGTTACCCGTCCATGCTTTACCATACAATCTCGTCACCCTGTTGCTGTTGTATTTATTGGGCATCTCTGGCAGTCGCTCCCTAATTCGCAGCCCTCAGGCATCGCCAGAGAAAAGCCTGGATGTGGAAATTACAGCGCGACACCGTTATCAGGGCAGTGGCAGAGCGATCGTCCTTCCGTTTGCAGGGCGCTGGTCTGTCTGGCAGGGCTGTGACAGCAAATGGACGCACCAAGGGCTCTGGCGCTATGCCTATGACTTCGTGATTCAAGACGAACAGGGACACACCTTCCGCAGTAACGGCACTCAATTAACCGACTATTACGCCTTCCAAAAACCTATCCTCTCGCCGATTCGCGGCTGGGTTGTGCATCTGATCAGCGATTTGCCCGATTGCCCGATCGGCACAGTGGACCCCGACCACAATTGGGGTAACTATGTCATGCTGTATGACGAGCGAGGATTCTATATCGAAATTTCTCACTTTGCTCAGCACAGCATTACGGTCAAGCCCGGCGATCGCATAGAACGGGGCACTTTGCTGGGACGCTGCGGCAATTCCGGCTATTCTCCCCAACCCCATATTCATATTCAGGCACAACTCACACCTGAAATCGGCGCAGCCACCGTGCCCTGCAGCTTCGTCAATCTGCAAGTGAATGACGAATTTTGCACCGAATCGATGCCCAGTGAACATTCCGTCTTGCAAGCCGTAATCTCAGATCAAGCCCTGTCCCGATCGCTCACCTTTCCCCTAGATACTCAACTCCGCTTTCGGGTAACTCGCAAAGACCAGGAGATCGGCACCCTGACGCTCACAAACTTTATGGCAGCGGATGGCAGCTTCTACTTCGAGTCCGGCAAAGCCAAATTGTTCTACAGTCGCGATCCCGATCAATTTATGTGCCATCGTCTGGACGGCCACGATCCAGCTCTGGCGCTCCTGCTGGTTGCCTTACCCAAACTCCCCCTGGTACATCAGCCCGGATATCTCTGGTGGGATTATCTTCCCATTGGCACAGTCACCACAGGATGGCGTCGAATGCTCTACCAATTCGCCAGTTCCTTCTATCCGCAGTTGGCATCTGCTCGCTACGTGGGACAATGGCAGTCAGACTTGACCCTGATCGGCACCATTACCATTCCTGGCATTCGCAAAAAGCTGCACACCGCCGTTCGCTTCAATCGCGCCTACCAACTCGTCAAAGTCAGCGTTGGCGATCGTGCTCTGGTCAGTCAAGTGGAAGCGGATGCTTGAAAGTCGGAATCTGGCTGATCGATAAAGCAATTGTCGGAGGGGGAGAGGGGGACGTGTCTAAGCAGGCGGTGTTCGTGTTAGATTTGCCATCAGTCGCATTCAGGCGCTATTCAGCCGATGTCTTCAACTGGTCAACCATTTCACCAAGCCCTTGCTGCCAAAATTTTTCACGGGGTCAACCTGGTCAGCTTGTTGCTGATGATGACCAGTGGATTGCAAATTTACAACGCCAATCCAGTTTTTGGCGGGCGAGAGGGCTTGCCCATTCCGGGTTTGTTTGTCCTGGGGGGATGGCTCGCTGGGGGCAGGCATTGGCACTTTGCCGCAATGTGGTTCTTTGCCTTGAATTTGTTGGGATATGGAGTTTATATTTTGGTGACGCGACGCTGGCGGCATCGATTTTTCACGGGCAAAGATATTAAGGCGTTGCAGAGCAGCAAAAATAACAAACGCCGATCGTATGCCTGGCATCGGATTGTTTACACTGCCATTATTCCCTTTTTATTACTAGCGATTTTGAGTGGTCTGGGGATGTATAAACCAGCGCAATTTCCCTGGATTGTGGAGATGTTTGGCGATTGGCAAGCGTTGCGAATTGTACACTTTGCCACGGTGCCGATCGTCTTGATCTTTGCCACGCTTCATTCTCTACTGGGACTCAAAGTAGGCGGCGATCGATTGATTAATTCGATGTTTCAGTGGCGATAAATCGCTAAGTGTGGATGATTCAGATGTTGACTTCACCATTTTCTCGCCGTCGTTTTTTGCAATTGTCTGGCATCTCTGGAACGGGACTGTTATTGGGTGGCTGTAGCTTGCCAATATTTGAGGGGGCAGTGGGCAGAGCATTTGAGCCACTGAACCAGCGGGTAGAAGAACTGTTGTTCAATCCCCAAAAGCCAGTTCCAGAGTTTCCGTTGAGTGCGATCGAGCCTGATCGGTTGATCATCAATACCTTTCGTTCGACGCCGATCATTGAGCCCACCGATTTTCGCCTAATCATTCGAGGCGAGGTGGAACAACCGCTCAGCCTGAGCTTGCAGGAAATTCAGCAAATGCCTCGGACTTCTATGGTGATTCGGCATGTTTGTGTCGAGGGATGGGCAGCGATCGTCCAGTGGGGCGGCGTGCGTCTCAGCGAACTGATCCAGCGAGCCACCCCCAAAGCCAATGTCCGTTATGTTTATTTTGAATCGGCGGATGACTACTACGAAAGCTGGGACTTGCGCTCTTGTCTGCATCCCCAAACCTTGCTGGCGTATCAAAAAAATGGACAACCGCTGTCGATCGAAAATGGGGCACCATTACGGCTAGCAGCCCCCACCAAATTGGGCTACAAGCAAAGTAAATGGGTAACCCGCATTACCCTGGTCAACCAGCTCTTGCCGCAGCGGGGCTACTGGGAAGATCAAGGGTATGAGTGGTTTGCAGGCTTATAAATCGCTGATGAATTGGAGAGAAACGGTCAGCTTATGAATCCATATCCCATCTTGCTAGAGACACAACGGCAACGAGTCAGTGATGGAGAAAGTGTGCCGATTCTGTCAGGTTGCGATAGGGCTAAACACTTATTGGTGCTGGTGCTGCCCCAATTGGGCGATTTTGATAGTTTGGAGTATGCCTGGTGGCTACAGCGCCATGCCGCCGATTTGCAACAGGCTGAGATAACGGTTCGTGCCATTGGGATTGGCGATCGCGCCGCTGGTGAACAATTCTGTCGCTACACAGGTTTTTCTGCTGACCAGTTGTTTGTTGATCCCCACGCAGTGTTACATCAGCAACTCCACCTCTATCGGGGGCTTTCTCTTAAAGTTCCCGTCCTCTCGCCTGCTCAGACTGCCTGGGTCAACCTATTGCTGATGTGTGCGGGAGTGGGTAGTCCGGGGACGCTGGCAGAGGTGTTTCGAGGCTACTGGGGCGATCGTCATGCCCCCCAGTTGATTGGCGAAGCGGAGGAGGTACGAGCAGCTCCGCTGCCACCACTCAAAGGGTCTACTTTTAATCTGGCGGGTGGCAAAGGCTTTCAGCGTCCGTTTGAATTGGCAACCCTGCGATTGCGTAACATGGCAGAGGCATTGAGCCACTGGAACACCTATGTACCCGATGCAACTCATCTCACCCAGCGGGGCGGCACCTTTCTATTCGATCGGGAAGGTGAACTGTGCTACGAACACCGCGATCGAGGGATTTTGGGGTTTGCGGCTGATATGAGCCATCCGCTATCATTTTTGTTCAATAAGCGATCGTAAGTAAATGATGGCGTCAGCCTCCCGGTGCACCCTCATCTATGCCACCTGCGGCGAGGGCAATGTCATAGAAAGGTGGTGCTGAATAGTAGTATGAATAGGAACGAAGTTTGACTTCATACAACTCCAAATTCATACCCAAAATTAGCAACGTTATAGAAGGCATGAATTACGGCTTGGCAGGAGCAATCGTCAGCGGCAGTCAATCCTCCACTTGTTCCATGACACCAACCAGGGATTGCAAGTCAAAGTCCCGATCGCGCCCGCTGAGGCAAATCCCAGAACTCATTACCGTCAAGTCGCTTTTGGCGATCGCGCTGGTATGGCGAACCCCATCCGCTGTTGTCCAATCAACTGTCCAGTAATCGCCCCGATCTTGAAACTGATTCAGTGCCCCACCACCCCATTGCAATGCCTGCTGTAGTCGTCGTTCATCTCGTTGCGGTTGAGCAAAGCCCTCGGTGCGCTGCGTGACCAATTCATACAGTGATCGCATTTCGGGCGTGCAGTCCTTAAACTGCAACTTTTCTATTGGAATGAGTTGCTGGAGAGCAGTTTGCAGCATTTCAGGGATGGTTGGATCAGCGCGGCGATCGACTGCCTCAAACCAGGCAGAATTGCCATTCCAGCGTGCCACAATTTGCTCAAACGCCACACCTTCTGTCACTAAATGCACCAACATAGGTTTCACGGTTTGAAAGCGTTGCCGCATATCGGCTTCGTTGACTGGATATGCCAGCCAGGTTTGGCGTTGCAACTGTGCTGCCAGCCGCAACCGCATTGCCGGAAATTGTTGCAAATAGGTGGTAATTTCTGGCAAATCAGCAGCTTCGACCCAGGTTGCGATCTGTGCATTTACAGGTTGAAAAATGCCCCAGCCTTCTACAAGGCGCGGTTGGGGCATAAACTGGTACACCATGCCTGCCACCCGGGTGCAAACTCGTCCGCCCGCAACGCAAGGAGCGATGAATTGAATGGCTTGCAGTTGCGTTTCGGCACTGGCAAGTTGGTTCAGGAGTTGGCGGATGTCCATGGTTTTAGCCTCAGTACTCACACTTTTTGGCGTTGCTGATTCTGGCTATGAACTGGGATGTGTATGAATTGAAATGTCGTTTCCATTCATCCTGCTATTCAGCACTACCCACTTTTTTTGCCAATGCTTTTCTTCCCAAAATCAAAGGCAACAATTTGGCAATATTTTTGGCATCGTCAATACCTCGATGATGCGTTCCCGTTAGTTCAATCCCTGCGAGTTGCAGAGCTTCTGCCATACCATATCGCTTCGATAAACCCTGGACTTCACTGAACCTGTGTTTGAGGTTGACGTGCGGCAACGCAATAGGAAAGGGCACCTGGTGAAATTTGCTGTCTTGCTTGAATTGGTTACGATCGTAGTCTCCCCATGAACCAAAGACCGCATTGGGATAATGGGACAGCCAGTGTTGCAGCAGCACGATTGCCTCCTTATACGCAGGAGCCTGATCAACCTGCATTTGAGTAATTGAAGTCAACGATCGACAAAACTCCGTCAGCACAGGATAGCGCACAGGTTTGATGAAGGTTTGAAACTCATCGACGATCGTCAAGTCCGGAGCGGTAATCATCACGGCTCCAATTTCGATGATTTCCATCTCATGTCGTTGGATGGTTTTTCGATCGCAACAAGTTGCTTCTAAGTCCAGGACCATATAGTAATCATAGTGATCTAAATGCGTCATTTCTTCTCTATATGAATGATTAAGTCGTCGATTTTTGATGAGCAGATCTTCAAGCATCTGAATTGCATCATTGAAGTGAACACATTGAATTCACGGTTCTAAGCGTTGTCGTTGCGTAAAATCGCGCGCACTTCCACCAGAATCTGTCCTAGCTTATTCTGTCCCGTACCCTCTTTGCCACAGCCCCAGTAATAATCGCCCGGGGCGTTTTCCACCAACGCCTCGTCTCCAGTTGCCAACAAAATTTCTCGGATATCGGCATGGGTTTTGAACTTTTGCAGCACGGCTTTTCGCATCACCTCATCCTTCACCTGCTCCCAATCCGATCGCAATGGGAGAGCACGATTTCGCCCCATGTTTGCTGCATCCTTAGGCGATCTCATTTGTCGCACTTTCTCCAGATGGGGCGTCCCAACAAACTTCTGTGCCTGAAAATAATGCTCACTGGTTGCCCAATACAACTCATCCAACATGAATCCATGAGGAGAAAAATTAGAGAAACAACCGTAAGGCACTTCACGTTCAACGTAAAAGTAAATCGTCATGGAGTCTCCTGAGCCATAAATGCGTAGTCATGCCAGCCACAAACCGGACGATAGCCGATCGCCTGGTAAATTCGATTCGATGTTGGGTTAGCGGAATTGGTAAACAAAAAACAACTGTGGCACCCTTGGTCGAGTAAGCGTTGACTGAGGGCAGCCACACAAGCCGTGGCATAGCCTCTGCGGCGATATTCTGGCGGTGTATAGACCGGACCAATCCGCGCCGCCATCGGTAACGATGGACTACCGCAGGCAAAACAAACTGCCCCTCCCTCGTCCCATACATAAATACTTTGACGCTTCAAGCCACCCTCTACCATTTGCTCCGCACCCTCACTCACCACTTCACCGATTTCCGCAGCAAAGTCAGTGAACCAGTCCAGCAACAAGGGACGATCGGCTGCTGTTGCCAATCTCAGATGCCCCTGGGCAATGGCGACAGGCTCGACCTGCATCAATTGATGAATTCTCATTTCCATCACGCGGCGATAGACTTGACCAGTCAGCCCTTGCCAGATGGGCAAAAAAGCTGCCACTTCTGCAACCAGTCCCCCCACTCCAGGAATTTGATCTGCCTGTTGCTGCAAATCCTGCCCAATCAACTTCAGTGCTGCCAAATCCTGCACCTTAGAGAGCACCAATTTGTAAGGACTCGTGCGGATGGCAACCGCCAGCAGGGTGCCCTGATCTTCGACGATCGCCAGATACGGCGGTTGCGAATAGTGAGAAGGGTCATGCAACAAAGTCTGCACAATCCCAATCAACAGATTATGTTCTGCTAAATGCGATCGCAAATAATCCTGGCTGGTCTGCCAAAAATCCTGAACATGGTCAAATCGGCGTAATTGCATCCTGTATCACTCTGCTTTCAAATAGTGCGGTGGCACTGTATCTACTAACCAAACTCCATTATCCGAGCAGTAGAAGGTAAATCCAGCTTGTTGCATCGCCACTGTATCCACTAGCAAAATTATCGGACGACCATGCCGCATTCCAACCTTGCGAGCCGTTTCCCGATCGCTGGACAAATGCACATGGTGGCGTGACATTTTGAGCAAGCCTGCTTGTAAAATAGCGGGCACTGACTTCTCTCCTGTGCCGTGATACAGCACATCGGGGGGGATTTGGGGTTCCAGTTGCAGATCGACAGCAACACTATGTCCCTGATTGGCACGAATGCGGGTATGGGTTTTGTCAAAGGAGAAACGCTGTTTATCACTGGCAGCGACAACCGCTTCTAGCTCGGCAGAGGTAATGGGAAATTGCGATGCTGCACAAGCAGAGAGCAACGCATCCACACTCACCCATCCCCCCGGAGCCAGGACAAGCCCCAGACGATCGGGCGCATGACGCAAATGCTTGCTGAGATATTTGCTGATTTTGACTAGTCGATTTTGTTCCATTGCTCCTCCCTTTCTGTCTTGCGTGGCTCAGCACCCTGACGCTCCTGCGTGCAAGTTAATAGAGCATTGCGCTTTCTCCGCACTTCAGGGAACTCCGCTGGTGAGTTACTACACACTCTTTCAAGGATGGCTACTTTTAAGCCGACCTCCCAAGTTCTTCGCCCTCCCCGATCGCAAGCACCCACTGCATGGCAGTGTTACGCTTCCTCTCGTACTTAGTATGTAGGCTCTATCCATTTGGGCACGCAAGAATGGATGATTACCCATTTTATACTACAAATACTACAGGCAGCATTTCGGACAATCCGCAACTAAACTTTTCCATCCCAGTCTGAAAGCGGTAGGGTATGTTCTAGCAGGTTGTTACCGATTTCAGCGGGACATCTCGGTTGGGTGATTTACATGGAGTGTGAACGTATGGAGAATCTGGGTCAAGATCTCGTCTTAAATCCCGAACTCAACATCCTGGATTTTCAGGTTTTTCCGAAGCATGTAGGAGTTTGGCAAGGCAATTGGTTACGCCTGGATGCCAACGGACAGGAAATAGCTCGATTTACCGCAACCCTGACCAAAAGGATTGTGGATAATCAATGGGTGCAAGCCAATACTTACCATTACGCCGATGGAACAACCGTGACGCATCACTTTGTTGGCATTGCCGTGGCGAGAGGGGTGATAGAGATTACGGGCAGTGATGCGTCTTTCGCCAATTTTCACTCGATCGCCGAAGAGCATGGGGAAAATCTGGTTCTCTTCAAAGTACAGGACAAAACTTCAGGGGCACTGATTGGCTTGGAAACCATTAATCTGGTGCGTCCCGACTATTGTGTCCGCACTTCCCAGGGTTTTCATCCTGATGGCACGCTCAAAAGCTTGATGGTAATTACTGAACACCGAACAGATTGTTAGGTTGCTGAGTTTTTCTGCCAGGGCAGTGCTTCCAAGTTATTTTCGAGTAGCAGGATATTAGGGCTGAAGAATGCCGACCATAGCTTCATCGAATCCTCCGGATTTTCAGCAATATGTAGCTGCTTTTCAGGCAATAGGTAAGTTGAAAGATGACCATCTTCAAATACTTCAGATTCACTACCATGCTCATGAACAAACAATAACTGCGAAGCAACTTGCTCAAGCGATGGGTTACAGTCACCATGCAACAGCAAACATGATGTATGGGCGTTTAGCTCGTTGGGTTAGTGAGAAGTTGAATTACAATCCAGAACTGGAGAAGTTAGGCACGCTGGTTACGTTTGAGAAACGCGAGGGGGAGTGGCACTGGATTTTAAGACCTGAGGTTTCACAAGCTCTGCAAGTATTGGGATGGATTGAGAGGAATACTGTCAGTCTTTTCCCAGACGAAGTAGATTCAACAGAGGTCTTCCGTGAAGGGGCAGTACGTCAAGTAACGGTCAACGCCTATGAGCGAGATCCTAGAGCACGACAAAAATGTATTGACTATTACGGATTAAATTGTTCAGTTTGCAATTTCAATTTTGGTGAAACTTTTGGTCAATTGGGCAAAGGATTTATTCATGTACATCATCTATGCCCTATTTCAGAGATTGGAGAGGAATACGAAGTTGATCCTGTTAAAGATTTACGCCCTGTCTGTCCAAATTGCCATGCCATGATTCATCGGCGTTCCCCTCCATTAAGTTTTGAAGAGATTATAAAATTGAAGAAATCTCTAGAATAGAAGGGCAAACTCAATTCAACTGGAGTGTTTTGCATGATTTCATCAGACCTGATCTCGACATTGAGAAGGCTGAGTCGTTCAGACAATTTATACATCATGCAGCTTTTGATCTCAGAACTAGCCCAGCAGGAAACAGATCTAATTAAACCTGAATAAGCTTATCCAGTATGGTCTCCCTATGGTGCGGATGAGGCTGCGGATACGATGCTAAAAGTGGGACAGGCTGCTAAAGCTCCAGACCATGTGTAACGCCGAGCGGTATCCATTTCTTGCGGGCGATCCAGCATTAGGTAAAGCCAGTTTTTGCCCCTATTTGCCATTTTCCTGCTCAACCAACAAGTTTCTGCCCCAGCATCCGCTTTTCTCGATACTGGTGCGAGTGTTAATGTGCTGCCCTATTTTATGGGGCATAAAACTGAATTTAGATGTCAACATACATCAAGCCTATATTTTGAGGTATCAGGGTGATGCTGGCGATCAGTCTGACGTGACCCTGACCACGATCGACTTGGTCTATCCACTAGCGTTTCCAGAACTAGAAGTTGACCTGGCAAACCTTTTCTGGTCAAAGTGATGCTTGGGCGTGTTTTTCCAGGCATTGGGATAGGCAGCCAGTCAGTCGAGTGTATTCAGGAGCGTTGCAGCATTACCAGGGCACTGCGAACCCGATTCACTGGCTCGCGGTTAAACCGGGCATTGGGTGCCTGCATCAGATTCAGCACCTTGGTAAACTCTGCGATCGCCTGTCGATGTTGATTGGCTGGCAGACTGCCATTACTCCAGGCGATCGCGGTATCCTGGGCAATTTGTCCCAAAACAGTCGCTGCATAGCCTGAAGAGTGTTTTTGGTTGCTAGTGAGAAAAATTCGCAGCCTGGGCACCAGGTTCAAAGCGGCAGTTCCCAAGTGTCCGACTTGGATGATTGCATCATTGCGCTGGTTATCATCAGTAGACTCCAATTGCGCTTTGTAATAGGGCAACAAGTAAGGCGCAGCTGGCGAACCATAGGCTTTTAACTGATCCAGTGCGGCTCTCTGTACCGATGGATTGGAGTGCTGTACCAGGCGACCCACGACAGGCAAGCCCCGATTCTCTCCCAAACGGAGCAACGCCCATCCCGTTGCCAGTTGCATCCAGGGGCTGTCATCTTGCAGGGCAGCAGTGAGGGCAGGAATCGCCCTGCGATCGCCCACCCTACCTAAAGCAATGGCGGCGTTCACCCGCACCAGTTGCTCAGGATTATCAGGAGGAGCAGGATATGGATAGTTCCCTGAAAATGCCAAGGGAGCGGATAAAATCGGGAATGTGTCGTATTGATTGGTAGAGGGTGGCACATAACGCCCCATATCTACCAAGAGGGGCAGCAGAACTGGCACCGCAGACTGAGCTGCGCCTGCCAAATTACCAACCAATTCAGCAGCTTTCAGACGCACCCCTGGTTCTGGCGCTTTGAGTGCTTGGATCAATCCCGATAATGCTCTGGGTCCTTGCAGTTCCAATGCCTGTGCAGCAGCATTCCGTACGGTAAAATTCTCATCGTTCAGAGCAATTACTAGGGGAGCGGTGGTGTTGTCGTCAGCTTCACTACCAAAGGCTTTCCGTAAAAGGGAGCGGGAATCCAGAAAAACTTCGGCAGCGCTTTGTCGCAATTCTGGATCGGGGGACTGGAGCGCTTCTAGCCAGTGAGGCAGTAGAGATACCGACGCGCCGATTTCTGCCAGTGCCCAGGTGGCACTGAGCCTGACCCAAGGATCAGGGTCTTGCAAAGCCTGGGTGAGCGGCGGGGTGGCAGCAGTTCTAGCTGGCAACCCAATTTTTCCCAGCGCCACGATCGCGGTAATCCGCAGTAAGTTTTCAGGGTTTTGGGGAGGCGTGGGTGGGCTACGCCGTTCCGTGCTGTATAGGCTAATTGGCAAGATGGGAGGTGACAAAAAGACGCTCGATGTGGGCACGATCGCTCGTCGCAAGTCGCTCATCATTGCAATCAAGCCCGGAATGGCTGGCACGGCATCTTCTATCCGGTTGCCCAGAACTTCTGCGACACCGCTTTTGACCAGTGGATCGGGATCATCCAATGCTTTGACTAAGGCAGGCACGACCGGTTGTTGGGTGTAACTCAGTTGTTGGATGATATTCTGGCGCTGTCCGGTATGGGCAACCCGGAGTTGTTCCACCAGATCTGCAACCACGATCGGTCGGGCAAGAGCAGGCGGATTGGGTCCATTCAACCTCAGCGATGGAGCAGACACCGATGGATTGCGGCGAGGACGGACCTGCGCGGATGGGATCGTTGAGGCTGGAATGATCGGGAGTAAGTTACCAGGTGCCTGTTGGGCCGTTGCAAGGGATTGGCTGGCAACCGTCAGAATTGTCAGCAGGCTAGCAACTGCACACAGTCGAGAGGTCATACAAAATCCAATTCACTCACTTCCGCTCTGAGAATAGCCGAGGCACGATCGCCAAGTCAATCTGAGGCGAATTTGGATGATTCATCAGGTTTTTAAGGCAATCGCACTTCTCCACTCTCGCGATCGCTTCACCTTTGAGAGGGTGCACTCCCATAAGCCAGACTTGGGTTGAGGAGACAATTGATTTTGGAGACGCATCCTATGAGAGCTACGATCTCACCCAAATATCGTTTTTTCTTTGTGCCTCAGGTTTATTAAATTTAGGGACCCCAAGCATCCTTTGCACTAAAATTCTTTGCCCGCACTAGCTCAGCCTCAGCCCTTTTAACATCATCTTCAGCAATGGCACGGGCGATATCCGCTTCTTGCATCGCTTCACTGGATGCTTTAATTTCTTGATACTTAGCTAGTTCTTGACGAGCATTCTTCAGTCGTGTTTGGGCAGCCTCTAGCTTTGTTTCAGCCGCACGTACGGCAGCGCGGTTCCGCAATCCAAACTCTGCCCATTGCCGTTTCCACGGTGCATGAGTGTAAGCATCCCGTTCTTCCGGCATGTTTTGGTAAGCTTGTGTTGCGCGATCGTTCCGTTGCTGGGCTGTTGTAAGCTCAGCTTCTGCGCGTTGAACCGCAGGATCTGTTTTTGGTTTGTCTTTCAAAGCTTTCAAAGCATCAGTTTTTGCCTCAAGATCCTCACAGGAAGCCTTCCATTCATCCAGAATTTGATTTCGTTGAGCTCGGTTAGCCCCCCAAACGTTGTTATAAATTTCTTGAGTTTGAGCATACAGTGGATCAGAACTTGGCATTGGTTCAGACCAGGCTTTTTGCGCAATGTCCTTACGGATTCCGAGATGACTTGCCAAATCATCGGCATTGGCAAATCCGCCTTCCCCAGCTTTTAGACGAGCAGCGTTATACCATTGACGAGCATGGCGAGCTTCGTGGTAAGACACCTCTACCATGTCAAAGAATTCTTGTTCGCTAATTGCATCTTTAACAAACCATTCTTCTGGCAGTTTCATCGACCAACTGGGTGCATCAAAAAATCCTGCTTTGCCCTTGACGAAGCTAGCCCCAATTTCAGGCACTCCATCGGAAGCAAGGCGTTTGTTCACCACTTCAGCGACTAAGTTGGGTCTTGCCCCCACCGGAATACCTCCCCACGATTTCATGGCTCCGGCAGCTGCAGTTTTGCCTGCCGCTCCCGCGGCTTCTGCTGCTGGAGTAGGTGATTCTGGAGTGCTCTGGCGTTGATTCAAACGCGATCTCAGTCCGGCAGCTCCCTCCGCACCTTCTTCAGCCGCTGCCCCACCCGGGGTTGGTGGCTTAGCCGCTTTTGCCGCTGCGGCGGCTTCCACCCCGATCGCCAGGGCACTGGTCAGCGCCACTATCCCCAATTCAATTTTTTTACTAAATGCTTCAGCATCAGCAGCCGTGACCGCTTCTTTCGTCACCAACTCGCTGTCTTGTCCGGCAGCGGCTCCGCGAGCAGCAGCTAGCTCACTGGCTCGTGTATCTGCTTTCAGTGCTCCTGCGGCGGCAACTCCCACTGCGATCGCCGCTCCACCCATCGTCCCAACTACTCCTGCAATCATCGCAACGAAAAGGGCAGCATCGATCGCGAATTTAGCTGCCGCCGCAGCGGTATCTTTCACCTCTCGCTCGTCACTCATGATGGGTGAATAGATTGCCCGCGACCATTTACGCGAACCAGCACTCCCACTGAAAATAGCCGAATGAACCGGGGCGAAGTCAAGCGCATCGGCACCGCCGCCTTCCACCTTGTCCCGCACATTTTGAATATTTTCGAGGACCCGATTGAGCGTTTCCCGAACCTGTCCCAGACCGGACTGAACCTGGTCGTTGGCACCCAGTGGATCGGCAGGCAACCCTCCCCCAGCATCCGCAACTTTGTCATAAGACTGGTTAGCAAAAGATCCCAGTGTCCCCTGAGTATCCGCTGCATAGAGCGCGGGCCAGGCATTAAAAATCAGGGCAATCTCAGCGGTAACTTTGTCCCAAGTACTTTTAACCCACTGCCAACTGGTCATCCCTTCATAGAGAACGATATCCTGGTAGCTCTCAGTGGGGTTGCCCGGATCGAACTGACGATTATCAATTCCAACATGACATTTCTTCAGTTCTTCCAGATGCTGTTTATGGTTTTGCACCACTTTTGCCAGTTGAGCCTGTTCTTTCAACCGTTCGGTTGGAGAAGATTTGCCTACAGTAGGAGCCACGTCTACTTTCATTAACTTGCTAGCCGCTTTGGGGCTGAGCAGTTTGGGGGATGGAATGATGCCAAACTGTGCCATTTCAGCAACAACTTTTTCCTCATTTTTGTAGAGGTTATCTGTGACGGTAGCAAGAACGTCTTGCTTGAACTGGGCGTACTTGCCTTTGATTTGTGGAATCGCCTCTGGCTCTACACCGCGCTTAACACTGCGATTCCACAAATAGGGGCTGCCTTCAACTGCCGCCTCAAAACCCGTACCAAAACTTGCCCAGCAACGTTCCAATGCCGCCTCATCCCTCGGACCAACCCAACCCAGTCCCAAGTCAGTGGCTTTATCAATGAGCTTTAGTTTTTCTGCGTCGGTTGCAATTGACCAATCGGTAATGTCTCTAAAGGCAGATTGGGAGAAGTCTTGCAACGCCTGATCGATCAGCTTACGTGCTTCGGTTTGGGCTGCGGTAGGAATACTAGCATTAGGTGCCGTTCCAGACGCAGAGGTGCCCTGCGGCGTAGACATCCCACCTGTCTGCTCATCTCGCTGTACCAGGGGTAGCGGCACAGTTGCCTGCTGCACGACATGGGTCAACTCATGGGCAGTCAGGGCATCGTTAGCAGGAGATTTTCCAGCACCAAAGTAAACATCTTGTTTGTGGGTGAAGGCTTGAGCATTTAAGTCTTGGCTCATCTGCACCGCATCACCATCGGTATGCACCCGCACCTGGCTAAAGTCTGCGCCAAAGCGGGGTTCCATGAACGATCGCACATCATCCGGTAAGGGATTGCCACCGCCTTGCGTTGGGCTCAACCGGCTCTCCAGGGATTGCCCCACTTCTGGATGACCTACACCTTGCCGCTGCACCGTTTTTTCTTCCGATGCACAATCATCGCCCTTCATTTGAACAGCTTCTGCATCTTCCTCGGGGGCTTGCCGCTGAGCGAAAGGTGTAACCCTACCTGCCAGGGGAGAGCCTGGCAGATCATCATCCTGTTCCTGCCGCTGAAGCAGGGAATTCATTTTCAATCCGCCCTCCTCCTGACGCTGCAGATTGGGCGCAGATGGGGGAGCCATGGTCATGACATGCTCGGCAACCCGATCGGCTTCCTGCTCATACGGGTCATTAGGTTCGCCCACCGTCAACTTAGCTTGAATAGGGGCACGCACGGGCGCATGGGAAAACAGATCCACATGGGAAAAATCGGCAATGGCTCCTTTCGGTTGCTCACCCGCTTGAGATGGCTCAGCCACAGGATCATGCCAGGGACGTTGCTGAATCTTGGCAGACAGATGAGCAGGTTGATTCGGGCTGGACTGAAGTTGAGAGCGGGGATTCATCGGCATTGACCTGATGCGACAAATTACAAAACCACCCGTAACCGAAACTAAGCCAACCTCAATCTGGATTTAATGTCTGCAGATCTTTATTTCACAAGACAACTAGACAATATCTATATTAACTAAAATGACAATTTCAGCATGGGCTGTGATGCGATGCACAGTCTCAAACCATTTTCTAATTAAACTCTGGTAGGCTGTCAATTGAGTTTTGCGGGTTGGTCGTGTGAGCCTCTTCTTCACGACGCAAGCAAAATGTGCGCGCGGGACACCCGCTCTGTGAGCGCACTATCTATCCCTCATATCAATCTTGACAGACCAACAGACAATTTGGGAGATTTCTAGCAAACAAATTATCCGCTGACTTCGTCTCCGCTCAATCAGCTTTTGCCTTGAGCGGAGACGAAGGGCAATGGCAGAGGGTAAAATCTTCTCTGGAAATCTCCTTGGATTTATTTTCCTAGAGGTGTAGAAGATCGCTGATTTATCTTGAGCCTATCCTGTTTAAATTTAAAGCCGATAGATCGCTACAAATCGATCCCCACGCAATTCACGAGATGAACGCTCAAGTTTGTAAATTTTTCCACCTTTAATTTTGATCTTAACTATGATCTGATTCGAAATTTATTTTTTGCGAATTAATTTACCGATCGACCCTTAACCTTTCCAACCGTAAAGTTCTCTAAAGATAAGTAGATTTTCTGCCGTAAATTATCAAGGAAAGTCCGAAAACACTATAAAGTCGTGGCTATAATCTGGATAAAGATTAAGTGATCTTAGATAAGGGTTGTTTTTACCAGCTCAGGATTTCGTGCCTTATCATTATTTTGTCCCATTAGGACAAACCTTGTGATGGTTATTTTGAGGGGGCATTCCGGCAATGCAGAAATATTGAACAGTCCACCCTCAAATCCTTCTCCTCGATCGAGAGGAGACTTGGGTTCGGTTGCCTTCTCTTTGGGTAAGCTGCGATGTAGATACGTAGATACAGATCTGAAACTAATTTATCGGAGCGGGCAGGCATTGAGGGATGAAAGTTTAACACGCAAAACTGGGATACACCCAGTGGGAAGTGCTCAATTCTGAGTTTGCTCTTTAAAAAATCTCCAGCAGACTAAGGGGGATTCAAATGTTTATTTCAGCGTCGGATTCTCCTTCGCCAGTTTGTCGAGAGAAGAAGTTTCATCTCAGCCTTCTTCTCAATTCTTTAAAACAGTTTGTTCAACAATTTTCATTCACCGGAGGGTGTCTGTTCTGCTTTTATCCAGGACAGACAAAACCCGATCAAACCATTGTCTGGAGTGAACTATCGCTCGAAGGAACATTGCTAAAGCTAGAGACTGCGATCGATTGGCAGCATATTTCTACAACTCAGTTGTTTGAAGTGTTTGAGATCGCCGCTCATCCGTTTCCCACTCCTTATCAGCTCTCTGGCTGTCTCTGTCGAGATACTCCCACCTTTTCTTGCTATTTGCTGTGCTGGCAGGAATCGGCACTTTCCGACCATCAACGATATGGCATGACCTTGTATGCTCAATCGCTGGGTCAACAGTTTTTTCAACCCTCCCAAACTGTCGAAAACACTCCTACTCAAGAAGTATTGCAACGCACTCGTCATCAACTACGCACTCCCCTGTCATTGATTGCGTTATACGTTGACTTATTGAAAACCGCTGTCATGACTCCCAAGTCGCAAGAGTGGTTGGAAAATCTGCAAACGACCGTGGAGCAAATGCACACTAGCCTGCAACAGTTGACTGACCCAACCACTTTTTCCGAAAATCGGTTGGGTCAGTGTGACTTGCGACAACTGGTGCAACAGTGCTTTCAGGAAATGCAGCCCTGGATTGAAGCTAAACAACTCACCCTGGTCTGCGAGACTCAACCGCTGTGGCTTTGGATCGATCGTTGGAAGATGAAGCAAGTTTTACAAAATTTGCTGAGCAACGCGATCGCTTTTAGCCCAGTGAGAGGAGAACTTGTCTGTCAATGGCAAGTGTTTCAAACAGAGGTTCTGGTCAAAATCAGCGACAGCGGACCTGGGTTATCGGCAGAAGATCTGCGCGCTTTAGGTACACCGTTCTATTCGCGTCGTCCGGGAGGAACTGGGTTAGGATTGGCGATCGCCAAGCAAATCATCCTGGCCCACCAGGGCAACTTATGGGCAGACAACTTGCCAACGGGGGGCGCACAGTTTTGTTTCGTGTTGCCTAGAACCACCTGAAAGCTCTACAAACTCACACCTCTGTTCACCCGAATGGGTTTTGACGCACAATTCGGAGCATTCTAGATTGAGAACTTTAGATAGAAAATCCTGAAAATTTGATAAATGCTACTTTTTCAGGAATCATTCATCATGATAGTGATCTCCCTATCATGCTATGAATTTGGTGATGATTTCATTGTCACCTATTCCTGAAATTCATGTCTTTACCTTGAGAAATTGATTAGACCTGAAGAATTTTAATCGTTTTTTAAGAGCCTTAGGCATTAATGGCAGACTGCTAAAGTGGATCGTCACCTGATTTGCATGAGCCTTCGCGATGAAAATGAAGTTCCAAACTCTGAATTGCAATTTGCATCACCCTTGGCTGTACGGAATGGCTGAGAGAACTGATGGGACATTTCGACCCGGCGTTTCCTCAATCCAGTAACCACAAACGTTGTGATTTGAAGGAGCTATTACGATGTATCCACAGCCTCCTACAACACTCCATCTGACTCATCCCATCTCTACATTGCTCGTTGACGATTGCCCAATCTTTCGTCAGGGGCTCAAGAATTTACTGGAATTCCATAGTGCAACCAGTCCTTTGCAATTTCAGATTGTCGGGCAAGCAGCATCGCTACAACAGGCGATCGACCTGGTGATTGAACAATCCCCGATGTTGATTTTGCTCGACATGGAACTGGCGCAGGGCAATGGGGTCGAATTGTTGCAACAGTTGCGATCGCGCACCAAAACGAGCCACGTTTTGGTGTTATCAGGGCATCAAGAAGAAGAATGGGTGTTCAAAGCGATGCAAGCAGGCGCCAGAGGCTATGTGTTTAAACATCACCTTTCGGTTCAACTGCTAGAAGCCATCCAAGTGGTCATGCAAAATCAGATTTATCTGTCGCCTGAGGTGGCAACCCGTTTTTTTCAACTGTTTCATTTTTCGGCAGGGCAATCGATGATGGGCACTCAGACTGTGCACCTGACAGAACGAGAACGAGAAGTGTTGCATTGGCTGGTTCAGGGCGCATCGAATGAGGTGATTTCGCAACAACTCAATATTACTGTTGGCACCGTTAAAGCCTATCTCACCACCATTTTTGAAAAACTCAATGTCAACAGTCGCACCCAAGCAGCACTGCAAGCCCTCAAACTGGGTTTGGTTTCCGCCTAGTTTTGCCTTGCCCTTGAAGAGGAGATGCTGATTTCATGAGTACTTATCTCGCTGTCGCAACAGTCACAGCTACCCTCCAGCGCACACTCCAAATGGCAGTCCAGACGGATATTGAAGGCGCACGCATTACCACGGTGCGCCCGTCTGAAATTGGCAATGGCACACCCGAAACCGGAGTGAATCTGTTTTTGTATCAGGTAATTACCAATCCAGCGTTAAATAATATCGACGCCACACCCTTTCGATCTCGGGGCATGCCCACCAAACGACAGGCAGCCCTGGATTTGTACTATATGTTCACTTTTTACGGCAACGATGCCGAATTGGAGCCACAACGACTGTTGGGGAGTGTGATGCGGACGCTGAATGATAAGCGCATTCTGACCCAGGAAATGATTCGAGCCGCTTGTCGAGATTCGACCTTGCCATTTTTGCAAGAATCGACGCTGGCACAACAAGTCCAGCAAATGAACATTGTGCCCTTAGATTTCAATTTAGAAGATCTCTCAAAAGCCTGGTCAGTATTTTTCCAAACGCCCTACCTGCTCTCGGTCGGTTATAAGGTATTGGTGGTGCTAGTGGAAGGGGAAGAGTCGCCCACTCGGAGCTTACCCATCCGCGATCGTCGGACCAATGAACTCATGCCCTTCTACAACCAACCCCAGATTGAGCAGATAGGGACACAGGGCGGTGTAACTGAAGCGATTCAGGTAGACAGTACACTCATCATCACTGGCAAACAGTTAAAGGGAGATTGGGCAACTCAGGTACGGCTTTGTGGCATTGATATTACCCCGCCCGAAATCAGTTCAACTCAAATTGTATTGCCGTTATCCCAGATGCCTGTCACCTCATTACGCGCCGGAATTCAAAGTTTGCAAGTGGTTCATCCCCCTATGCCCAATGGCGCGATCGCCCACCGACGTGGCAAAGAATCGAATGCAGCTCCGTTTGTATTACGCCCTCGATTGTTGAATGTGGCGATCCAGACAACCACCGCAGAAGAAGATGAATTGAGATCGGGACAGATCCAACTACAAACCAATTTGACCCTCGGTGCTCGTCAACGCATCGTAGTTGTGATGAACGAATGGGGAATCCAACAACCAGCTTCCTATCTATTTGATGCCCCCCACCGCGAACAAGATGGCACAGCGGTGACCATTCCTTTTCAAGATGTAAAACCCGGCGAATACCTGGTACGGCTCATGGTCGATGGCGCAGAAAGCCAATTGCAAATTGATGATGACCCCGATAGTCCTACCTATGAGTGGTATATCGGACCCAGAGTGACAGTTCACTGAGCAGCATGGACAAGCAGCACCACAAAACCGCAGGGAGATGAGACACGGGGGTAGGAGATGGGTCGCATTAAAAGGTTTGAGCGTTAGAACTTCACTTTTCAGTATCCTTATCCCTCTCCCCCCCCTCTCCCCCTCTCCCCTCTACCCTCTACCCCTCCTTCACTGCCATGACCGACTCAGAACCGACCCATTCTCCATCCGAACCTGAAGCCGATCACTTTGATTACAACCAACTAAATACATTGGGTAATCGAGCGATCGCCCTGGGATTAATTGTGGGACATGGATATCACCAGGGAAAATACGAGCTGCTGCAGCGGGAAGAAGTGTTGCTGCTTTCTCCGCCTGAAGCGTTTGCTTATCTGCAATCTTTGATTCAATCGACGGAGCAGGCAGATGGCTGAAACAGCAGTTGCGCGGGAAACGACCCCATGGGCAGCCCAAAATCATCAATATATGATGGCGGCAATCTCCCAAATGATGGCGCATTTGCAACCCGAAGCTAGTTCGATGCCGGTGCTGCCATCCTTGACCCCGCCTGCAGCGATCGAGCAACTATGCCAATTGTTTGGGCTGTCGGATTTTGAGCGATCGCTGATCTTGTTATGTGCAGGCATTGAGCTACAGAACGGGGTTGCCACCCAACTGTCCACACTGGCAGGTGACTCGCAACGTACCAGCCCAACCTTCAGTCTGGCGCTGGCACACTTTCCCCAAGGGCATTGGAGCGCGCTGACGCCAGAGTCGCCACTGCGACGCTGGTACTTGCTAGAGCTAGGCGGCGCACCTACCCTGACCCATTGTCCCTTACGGATTAATGAGCGGATTCTGCACTTTCTCTTAGGCGATCGCCAGCTAGATCAACAACTTCTGAAGTTGGTCAAAGTTCTCCCGCATCAGTCATCTCTCTCACTGCCCGCCTCACAACAACACCTGGTTGAAGAGATCGTTACCCTGGTTCGGCAAAACCAAGGGGCACCACTGATCCAACTGTGTGGCTATGACGGAGCCAGTAAACGCGAGATCGCCACTGCTATCGGGGTCGAATTGGGCAGTGAATTGCTCAATTTAGCGGCAGAAGTTTTACCCACTGAGTTCACCCAACTCCACCTGATCCAAACCCTGTGGGAACGCGAAGCAATTTTGCGCCAAGGGGTGTTGTTACTCGACTGTGACGGCATCCCCGAAACCACCGAAGGCAGCAGCGCTTCTCCCCAACAAATTAGCGCAATTAACTTTTTAATGGAGACCTGCCAGCAACCGATGATTGTGCTGAGTCGCGATCGTCGTCCACTGCGACAGCGCCCGGTCTTCAGTTTTGAGGTCTCTCAACCCACGACGACCGAACAGCGGCAACTCTGGTTGCAAAGGCTGGGGACAGCACTGGAACCCGAAAATGGCACCCTGATCCCGCAGGTGGATAAATTAGTCAGCCACTTTAGCCTGTCGCCTCTGGCAATTCAAACGGTGTGTGCCCAGGCGTTATCTGGCAGAACCACTGAGGAACGGTCGGCGCGATCGCTGGCAGAACGATTGTGGAAGGCGTGTTTGAGCCATGCCCGTCCCCATCTAGAAGAACTGGCACAGCCGATTCGCACCCAGGTGCATTGGGAAGATTTAGTCTTACCCGAAAAGGAAAAGCAGATTTTGCGGACGATCGCTGCTCAAGTACGGCAACGCGCCAAAGTTTACGAACAATGGGGCTTTGCCAGCAAAGGGCAACGGGGTCTAGGCATTAGTGCATTGTTTGCTGGAGCCAGCGGCACTGGCAAAACCCTGGCAGCAGAAGTTCTGGCAAATGAACTGCATCTTGATCTCTATCGCATTGATTTGAGTTCTGTCGTCAGCAAATATATTGGTGAAACAGAAAAAAATCTGCGCCGAATTTTTGATGCAGCAGAGTTGGGAGGCTCAATTTTGCTGTTCGATGAAGCCGACGCACTGTTTGGCAAACGCAGCGAGGTCAAAGATTCCCACGATCGCTACGCCAACATGGAAGTCGCTTATCTGCTGCAACGCATGGAAGCCTACAGAGGACTGGCAATTCTTACCACCAACCTGAAAAGTTCTCTCGATCAGGCATTTTTGCGAAGATTGCGGTTTGTCGTACAGTTTGCCTTTCCCGATGCTACCCAACGCGCCGAGATCTGGCTGCGGGTCTTTCCCAAAGACACTCCCACCGAAAATTTGTCTTACCCCAAACTAGCAAGGCTCAATGTTCCCGGCGGCAACATCCGCAACATTGCCCTCAACGCCGCCTTTTTGGCAGCCGATGCCAACTCGTCTGTGCAAATGCACCACATTTTGCAAGCGGCCCAAAGTGAATACATTAAGCTAGAACGCCCCCTTACCGAAGCTGAAGTCAAAGGCTGGATTTAGCACCCGGCAGAGCCTCAAGGAGAAGGCTTAGCCTCCGTAATCGGGGCAGTGGGTGAGAGTGCTTTCACCGCTTGCCAGGGAATCAACACATTCTGCGCCAGTCGTTGCGACACCGCGTACGCACCATAACGATTCAAATGGCTGGGATCAGAAAAATAATCATTCTCAGATAGCCAGATCTGTCCCAAATCAATGTAAGCAAACTTTTTCGCTGCAGATAGTGAATAAATTCCTTGCTGAAACTCATTTTCGTACTCTCGCCGAATCGGATCGAGATAGGCTTCCGTCAGGGGTAAATTCACAAACACCAAAGGAATCTGCTTGGATTGGGTAAACGCTGTCAGTTGATTGAGCGCTGTCACTTGTTTACCCGTCAGATGGAAGGCTTCGTAGTCACCGTCATAGTCACCCGAAACCCGGGCATATTTCTGATAGTAGGTTGCTGGGTTGAAGCGGTTGGAGAGCGCCAAAAAACCATTGATATCAATCAAACCCTGCCCTTCAGATGGCAAGGACGGCGGGGCAACTGCCCCCGATCGCGTAATCGTGACCTGCTCAGTGGGATTGGGGGTCAAAATCGTGGGGGGTGGCAAGGCTGGAGCCGCACCAGGCAGCATTGCCGCCAATTTATCTCTTAGAAAAGTTTTGAGACGATCGCGCTGTGGATAAGACACCGACACTTGACTGAAAAACTGCTCCAACCAATTTTTAGCAGCGACTGGGTTCGGCGCAGGCAATTCGCCCACTGCGGTCGGGGGCACAGGGGTTGCTTCAGTTACCGGAGCCGGGTCAATCGGGCTAGCCGTTGCTTTGCTCTGTGTTAGCTGCTTGTAACCATCTGACACCTTAATGCCGTTGTAAGTGATATCCACCCGCCCACTGTTGAAGGCGCGTGCACCATCTGCCCATAAGATCAACTTCGGCAATTGTTGCGGCGTCAGAAATTCTTGCAAGATTAAGTTCACCACTTGGGCAGTGGCTCCATTAATCCCAAAGTTAAAGACTTTGACACCAGGATATCCCTGAGCTGCCAGCGCTTTTTCAAGGGCGATCGGGTCAACCCCTCGCAATGCCCGTGAGCTACCAATGATCAAAATATCGGGCGGACCCGTTTCAGCCACCTGTTCCCGGTACAATGCCAATTTTTCATCTAGTTGCCGACTATTGAAGGTCGGCACCGTTTTTCCCGATCGAGCTAGGGATGAAAGCACCGTACTCATCGGCTGAATCGGCGAGGCTGGCAGTGGGATGGCTGACTCCGGTGGAGCCGCATTGGAGTGAGCTGACGGGTTGGCAGGGTTTTCGGTTTCTAGCACCACCGATCGCGCTTCAGATCCCGTAAAGCCCGAAGCATTGAATACAGCTTTATCGTCTACAGATTTTTTGAGCGAGAGATGCGGGAGTTTTACCGATGTAGTCGGCACAGGCGACAACGCCACCGGAGCCGGCAACTTTTTCGGGGCGATCGCAGCAACCATCCCAGGCGGTGGCACCGTTGGCAGAGACTTCAGCGCCAAACCCAGTATCCAGTCCACATTGACCGCTAACAAGACTCCTACCGCGCCCCACACCAAAGCCAATCGTAGATTTTGAGTCTGATTGGGATGGGCGGTCGATTCCGATTGGGAGGTAGTAGCGGGTCTTAGTGTCGCTTCAAGTTCAAACAGTTGGGTACGCAGCAAAAACTGTTGCAGGAACTGAGTCGCTTGCTGCCGCCATCGCACTACCAGCGTGGGCAAATCCTCGATCGCCAGTTCCGATCTCAACGCCAATTCACCGGGTTTAGCGAGAAGATCGCCGATATACGCTTCTGAAGCAGCAAACTCTGGAGTGGCTTCCGGCACTATGCGCTGGCGCCGATTGAAATCGGTGCCATAGCTCCACAGGGGACGCTTTTGCCCAGATCGTCTGCCATAAATGCGGATGCCATGGATGTGAGGAATTTTGAGCGGACGCAAACACCGGATGATCGCCATGCCAATTTGACGCTGATCCGGGCAAATCGGCGCATCGGTCATGATGTGGAGCAGATCGCCCTTCTGCAAGAGCTGCACTCGAATTCCCCCCGTTGCCAGTTGAGTATCTAGATCCGGATTGAGTAAGCGAGTTAGTAAAAACAGAATCGCATCGCGATCGCCCTGTTGTGCTAGCGTCAGCGTTGATGCTGCCAATGCCGGATGGATCTGGGCTGGCAACTCTAGCCAATCGACCCACAGCGGCGGCTCGATCGGCATCAGCCCATCAGGTCGCCAGTGCTTGAACCCATAAACCGTTGCCGCTTGAATCCCCTGAGGCGCAACCTGGTGTAGTAGCGGCGCAACGATTTCTACTGTGGACTGTTTTGCCACCTCAGCCGCCCCCTGCTGGACAGAAGACCCCTGCTGATTGGATGTACAGATAATGTGCAGAGTCGCTTCTTTCAGTGAAACCGAAGCCTGAATCGTTTGTTCCTTTAATGCAGAATTGAGCAAGCGAGCAATCGCAGGTACATCACCCCAACGTGCCCACTCGCGCAACATCGCCTCTGGTGGAGTCAGGTCTACTCGCAAAATCCAGTCAGGTCGAGTCTCACCCTTCACCTGACTAAAGACCAGCGCATCCCGAAACCCTTCCAGTTTCAGTTCTCTCAAGCGTTGAGCGATCGGTTCCGCCAGCAGGGAGGGATCAGGGCTGTACACGGACTCGCACGTAATCCAGAGCCGCTGGTTAGCCGGGTGCGCCAGTGCCGTTGCTCCATCCGATAGCGCTGACGACTGCCCTCTGTTTCCCTTCCATGGCACCGTCTTGACACTGACCTGAACCGCAACCCCCATCAAGCTGAGAATCTCACTCAGGTAATGAGCGATCGCACCTGGTTTTCCTTGTTGTGCCAGACTGTAATTAGAAACCACCAAGGCAGCATCAGCCCCTCCCCTCGATGGCTCCAGTCGGTGCTGCGGGGTCTCCACCCTAGGCAACCAACGCTCTTGATAGCGCTCCAGTTGATTGAGGTAAATTACCTCTGACCATTCAGGACGAGACATACTCAGCAATCGACCATAGACCGAGACCTGGTAAATGGCTGAGTGATCGGCAGGGAGCCAGTCTTGCCAACGAACCTCAGCCAGTGCCCGCACGAGGTTGGGCAAAATCGCCTCTGTTACTGGACAGGGATCGCTCTCACAGAGAATATGGAAGTGGTTACCCTGTACCTTGACATGAACCCGCACCTGAGCCAACCCGATTGCTTGTTCCACCCAACTTTTAAGGGTGAATTTTTGGTTCAAATGCCCACGATCGGGTGACCCGTTGGGATGAGCGGCAACTCCCATGGGCGATCGTCCATTAGCGGTAGAGTCCTGATAGGTCTTAGGCAGGAGTTCGTTTGAGTCCAGCATTAGTGCCTGAATCCCTTTAACTTGCTCTCAATCTTTTGGTAACAGCCTACTAGAGATAACACATCCTGATACTGTATTGGCATGGCTTCGTAAAGAAATCTGAGGTATCCAGAGACCGATGCAATCCACCTATAAAAGCACAGAAACCAAAAATCGCCTGAATAATTCTCAGTCTTTTGTCCCATCCGAATGGTTATTGAGTTTGATGACGCCTCCCCTGCTGATCACCCTGGTGGGCGGACGGGTAGTCTTCAAACTGGTGCAAGATTTCGGACTGGTCAGTGAGGAAGTGTTTCGAGGCGATCGGTTACTCACCCTCAATCAACCACTTCCCACCAACGACTCCGAATCGACCATTCCCTGAGAGACAGATTTTTGGCATGATGATAGAGCCTGTTTGCAGAAACAATCGCTTGGCAGAAACAAAGAAGACTGCAGCGCTCGTCTAAAACCAAACTATTCATTTTTGTCTGTCATCATTGCTACAAGAACGCGCTCGATCGGGGTAAAAACTTGAACCTAAAAATTACAATTTAAGGTTTAAGTGAGTGGTTTTGTAACATGACAAAAGTTTGTCGTTTCCGAGACCACGGATAAGGATTTAGCCCATAGAATTATTGAGTATCTTCGCTGCTGGCATAGGCTCTATGAGTTCGCGACCTCCCTCTTCAGATGAAGCATTTCATCTCCCCATAATGACTGATGATGCCATGAGTCCGTCCGAGGAATTCAAAGCTGCTTTAGCTTCAGAAGTCTCCTCCGACGCGGGTACTTCTACCTTCGATCTCTTCCTTCGCCACCGTTTAAGATTAGTTGAAGACCTTTGGGAATCGGTCTTGCGACAGGAGTGCGGGCAAGCGTTGGTTGACCTACTGAGTCAGCTGCGTACTATGTGTTCACCCGAAGGGCAGGCACCGACCTTTATTGAAGCGCAAGTTTTAGGTGTGGTCGAAAAGCTCGACTTAAACGAAGCAATTCGGGCAGCTCGTGCCTTTGCCCTCTATTTCCAGTTAATTAATATTGTTGAACAGCACTACGAGCAACGCGATCAACAGCAGCAATATCGGGCAATTCGCGAAAATCCCTTTAGTGATACCAACGGCAATCGGCAAGGCTACAGTTCCAGTGCGGATCTGGCTCTGAGTAGCCGTCCAGAAGCGGAACTGCTGGAACGGAGCTTGCAAGAAAATTCGAACCATCGTGAGTTATCCACTTTCCATGCCCTGTTTCCCAAACTAAAACGGTTGAATGTTCCTCCCCAACAAATTCAATTGCTGATCAATCAGTTGAATATTTGGTTGGTATTCACTGCCCATCCCACTGAAATTGTTCGCCATACAATTCGAGATAAGCAGCGCCGAATTGCCAAAATTCTGCACCAGCTCGATCTGGCAGAAGAGGGGCTAAGAGCTACTGGGTTAGCCTCTTCCTGGGAAGCCGATAGTCTGCGAAATCAACTAACGGAAGAAATTCGGTTGTGGTGGCGTACGGATGAATTGCATCAGTTCAAACCTACGGTGCTGGATGAAGTAGACTATGCCTTGCATTACTTCCAGGAAGTGCTATTTGATGTGATTCCACTCCTGCATCAGCGTTTCAAGCAAGCACTGCATCAATCTTTCCCCTGGTTGCACCCCCCTAGCTATGATTTTTGCCGATTTGGTTCCTGGGTCGGCTCCGATCGTGATGGCAATCCTTCTGTCACTCCCCAGGTCAGTTGGCAAACCGCTTGCTACCAAAGAAATCTGGTTCTGGAAAAATATATTCACTCAGTGCGACGGTTGATTGATCTCCTCAGTCTTTCTTTGCACTGGAGTGATGTGTTGCCCGATTTGCTGGAATCGCTAGAACAAGACCAATTGCGGATGCCCGACGTTTATGACCATCTCGCCATTCGATATCGTCAAGAACCTTATCGCCTCAAACTGTCCTATATCCAAAAGCGGTTAGAAAATACTCGCGAACGCAACCATCAACTGCGGCAGGGCACCTGGCAACAAGAATCCCCCAAAGATAACCCGGATTTATTTTATGCCTCAGGCGATGATTTTTTGGCAGAACTGCGTCTGATCCAACGCAACCTGGCAGAAACTGGGCTGAGTTGCCGCGATCTGGATGATTTGATCTGTCAAGTCGAAGTTTACGGGTTTATCCTGGCACATCTGGATATTCGGCAGGAAAGCTCACGCCATTCGGATACGATCGCCGAAATTACCGAATATCTACAAATTTTGCCTCGGTCGTACCACGCTATGTCAGAGTCTGAGCGTGGTATTTGGCTGGCTACCGAACTTCAGACTCGTCGCCCCTTAATCCCGCAAGAAATTCCCTTTTCGGAAAAAACTCGTGAGACGATCGAGACCTTCCGCATGGTTCGAAAGCTCCAGCAAGAATTTGGGCAAGAGATTTGTCAGACCTACGTCATTAGCATGAGCCACGAAGTCAGTGATCTGCTGGAAGTGTTATTGCTGGCAAAAGAAGCTGGACTCTACGATCCTGCCACTGGCATCAGTAGCTTGCATGTGGTGCCTTTATTTGAAACCGTCGAAGACTTGCTGAAAGCACCTTCGATCATGCTGAACCTATTCGAGCTCCCCGTCTACCGAGCCGTGCTAGCAGGGGGATATCAGGCACAAAATCAGGACGCAAAAACCGTTGGGGAACGAACCATTTCCCGTGCGCCCCGGTTGACCCCCAACTTACAAGAGGTGATGCTGGGCTATTCTGACAGTAATAAAGACTCTGGATTTCTCAGCAGTAATTGGGAAATCCATAAAGCCCAGCAAGCCCTGCAAAGCATTGCCGAACAGTATCAACTGTCACTGCGTATTTTCCATGGACGAGGCGGATCGGTAGGGAGAGGCGGCGGCCCCGCATACGAAGCTATCCTGGCGCAACCAGGTCGCAGTGTGAATGGTCGGATCAAGATTACAGAACAGGGCGAGGTACTCGCGTCTAAATATTCTTTGCCAGAGCTTGCTCTCTACAACCTGGAAACAGTGACCACCGCTGTGATTCAGGGCAGCTTATTACGAACTGGGTTTGATGATATTCAACCCTGGCATGAAATTATGGAAGAGCTGGCAGCCCGATCTCGCACCCACTATCGTGCCCTAATCTACGAACAACCCGACTTCATTGATTTCTTCCATTCCGTTACCCCGATCGAAGAAATTAGCCAGCTACAGATCAGTTCTCGTCCAGCACGCCGGGGCGGTAAAAAGGACTTGGGCAGTTTGCGGGCAATTCCATGGGTGTTTAGCTGGACTCAGAGTCGCTTCCTCTTACCTTCCTGGTATGGGGTAGGAACAGCTCTGCGCGATTTTCTCACCGAACACCCCGAAGAACATCTGAAACTGCTGCGCTACTTCTATTTCAAATGGCCCTTTTTCAAGATGGCGATTTCTAAGGTCGAAATGACCCTATCCAAAGTAGACTTGCAAATCGCTCGTCATTACGTCAACGAGTTAACTGCGCCTGAAGATCGGGTGCGCTTCGAACATGTCTTCGAGCAGATTGCCAATGAGTACTATCTCACTCGTGATCTGGTGTTGCTGGTGACGGGGCATAAGCGATTGCTAGATGGCGATCCCTCGCTCCAAAAATCGGTGCAACTCCGCAATGGCACGATCGTCCCGCTTGGCTTTCTGCAAGTCTCGTTGCTCAAACGGCTGCGAGAACACAAATCGCAGGCAGCTTCCGGCGTGGTGCGATCCCGCTATAGTCGGGGTGAGTTGCTACGAGGCGCACTCTTGACCATTAACGGCATCGCTGCCGGAATGCGGAATACAGGCTGATAAGCGTCGATCGCAATTAACTACGATTCGCTGTTTTCTATGGGCATTGCCACCTTCATTCTTGCCTCAGCCTCTCCAGCACGACGACGGCTGCTGCAAGGGGTTGGTATCGATCCGGTGGTTCGAGTCAGCCATTTTGATGAGTCACAAATTCAGCTGTCCGACCCCGCCGCCCTCGTCAAAGCCCTGGCACTGCGGAAAGCGGAAACCGTTGTTTCACAGCTAGACTCAGCGAGCCTGGAATCGCCTGTGTTGGTGATGGGTTGCGATTCGGTGCTCGCAATCAAGGGTGAGATTCATGGCAAACCCGCCGACGCGGCTGAAGCGGTCGCCCGCTGGCAACGAATGCGGCGTCAAATTGGTGAACTCTATACCGGACATGCTCTCTTAGATGTAACCCATCAGCGACAGCAGGTGCGTTGTCAGGTTACCCGGGTTTATTTTGGCTGGGTCAGCGATCGCCAAATCGCCGCTTACGTTGCTACTGGAGAACCCCTGACCTGTGCCGGATGTTTTGCCCTGGAAGGCAAAGGTGGATCACTGATTGACAAGCTCGAAGGATGCCATAGTAATGTGATTGGTCTCAGCTTGCCTCTGTTGCGCCAAATGTTGGACGAATTAGGATATGACCTGGCTGATTTTTGGGAAACTACGTAAACGCATCGTAATCAAAGTTTAAAGATTTCAGCTAACCCTCTCAGTTTCTCCTTAGACTGGAGGTAGATTAGACACATCCGGAAATGTTGTAAGTTACGATTGAGCTTCATCAGAATTGACGACCCGGATTCAGTCGATTAGAGCCTCTAAATCATTCCGCACTACTGGCTAGATGAATTCCTCCAACGGGAACCTCGTTAATCTTCACTCTGCTGCGCTGAGCCAAACCCGTTTAGGGAAACTGTGTGGTTCTAGACAGCTCTTTCGCGATCGCTACGAGATTTTACGGATCATCGGGAGAGGCGGATTTGGTATCACCTATCTAGCCCGCAACGCAGCCTTGCCAGGTCAGCCTTTATGCGTCATCAAGCAGCTTTGCCCCAAAGTGGATCATCCGGTTGCCCTGCAACGGGCACAACAACGCTTTGAACAAGAAGCCAAAGCCTTGAGCAAATTGGGTAGCCACGCCCAAATTCCTCAACTGCTCGACTATTTCCAGGTCAAGGGTGATTTCTATCTGGTTCAAGAATATATTCGGGGCATGCCCCTCAGCAAAGAAATTCGCCGCACCGGTCCCTGGTCAGAAATGGCAGTCAAACGATTTCTGAGAGAGATTTTGCCGGTCGTTCAATATATTCATCATCACCAGGTTATTCACCGCGATATTAAACCCCCCAACATCATCCGCTGCAAAGATGATGGCAGGCTTGTGCTGATTGATTTTGGTGCAATGAAAGAGAAAATTAGCCACATCGAAAACAGTGCCATCAAATCCGCTTCGACTCAGTTTGTTGGCACTGTTGGTTTTGCCCCACCCGAGCAACTGGCAATGCGCCCACTCTTTGCTAGCGACATTTACGCGCTGGGCATCACTTGCCTCTACTTGCTTACAGGCAAACCGCCTCTCGATTTTGACTATGAATTTACCACTGGCGAAGTCGAATGGCGCGATCAGGTTCTCGTCAGCGATCACTTTGGCAAAGTGCTGGGCAAAATGTTGAAAATTTCGCCTAAAGATCGCTATCAAACCGCCCAAGAAGTGATCCGTGTCCTGGATTTAGAATCCCACTTAGAAAATCTGAGCGACTGTATGCTGGTACAGGCACGTCCCGATTTGGAGAATTCCGAGACGCTGCCAGAAGGGTATGTCGCACCGATGGCACGGACTGCCTTCGCGATTCGTGACTGGCGTCATCGCTTACAGGCAAGGCAGGTGCGACAACAAGTCCGCAAAGATTTGAGCTTTACCCGTACTGACCGTCCTGAGTAATGGCTGTTGATCCGATCGACCGTGGGCGATCGGGGGTAGACCAGGGAAATGGCTTTACGGTTCCCAAGTCGTCGGATCAGGTCTCCAGAGATACTGCTTCAAGTCAATTTTGCCTGTCGGGGTAAATTGAATCCCTTCTGCTTCTAATAGAGATCGCTGAAAATAGTCAGACCCCTGTCGATGTAAGGATTCTGAGATTTCCCCCTTGGCATTAATTACTCGTTGCCAGGGAATATCCGACGATCGCAGATCTACCCGATAGAGCGCATAACCCACCAAACGCGCCTGCCCCCCTAATCCCGCTAGCTCTGCGACCTGTCCGTAGGTTGCCACCTTACCGATCGGGATCTGACGCACAATCTGATAAATGAGATCGTATTTAGACATCGCTATATAGCCCTTTTCAAGGGTGAGAAGTACAGTGAGGGTACTTTGCACCCCGCTGTACTTCCCACCGCTGTACTTCACTCAGGTAAAAACTGCTATGGAAGAGGGTCGAGGTAGGTAGTCGATCTCGTTAACGTGCTATTTCAGGCTCTTGAGCACCTGTTGTGATCGCTCAATTTGGCCAGGACTAAATCCGGCTTCATCCAGATAAGTGAGAAACGCCGTATCTTGGTATCGACCATCAATCTCAATCGCCTGCCGATAAGTCTGTTGCGCCTTTACCCGATCGCCCCGATCCCATTGCGCGATCGCCAACGCCACCAGCGGATGCGGATTACTGGGTTCCAGTTTGGCAGCTTCCATGGCATGGGCGATCGCGGGTTCATACATCTGCAATCGCTGGTACGCCAGACTGAGATTATAGTGAGCAATTTCATTATCGGGTTTAAGCCACTCTGCCCAGGTATGCGTAACCACCGCACTCAACAAGTGTCCTTCAACCAAATAAACAATCCCTAAAGCGTTCGCAGCCGGTACATCCAGCGGATTTCGATACAAGGTTTCCAGCAGTTCACTGGCAGCCTGTGCCCGTCGCCCCGCCTGATGGAGCGTCCAGCCCAACAACACCCGCCCATCCAAATTATCTGGTTCCAGAGCAACTGCCTTCTGAAACGCCGCGATCGCTTCAGGATAGAGCGCTTGCTGACGGTAAGATAAGCCCAACTGCCGATAATCGCCAGCCGACATCGCCATCCCCAGAGCCGATCCCACAGACCCCAGCCAAAGCAACCCGATCGCCAATCCCAACCCCCATCGCATCATCCTTCCTCCCACACGCTTCAGTCCCTACCCTATTCACCATCCACCCATCCACCTTCTCCCTCTCTGCCTCCACATCTATGAAATTCATCGGTATCGATCTCGGTTGGTCATCCGGAGCCAGCGGTTCATGTTGTCTTCAGTGGACAGGACAACACTTGCAACTCCTAGAAATCACCCGCCAAACTCACCATACCGATATTTTGACCTGGATTGACCATTGGTTGCCTGTCCCCGACCCCGGACTCATTGCTGTGGATGCCCCCACCCTAATCCCCAACCCAAACGGGTCACGCTTACCCGATCGGCTTGCCCATCATCACTTTCATCGTTATCATGCTGGCTGCTATCCTGCTAACCTCAGTCTCCCCTTTGCCGTCCACACCATCAGTTTTGGTCTTAGCCTGGAAACACGAGGCTTTCAGCACGCTCCCGACATCGTACCGCAGCAACTTGGACGCTATCAGATCGAAGCCTTTCCCCACCCAGCGATCGTTCATCTTTTTCAACTAGAGCGTATTTTGAAATACAAAAAAGGGCGACTAGCAGAACGCAAAGCCGAACTCAAAAAACTTCAGCACTTCATCGTCGAACTCCTTCCCACGCTGGAACCAGCCCTATACCTGCCATCCTCCACCCATTTTCCCTCGTCTCCTTTCTGGACAGACCTCACCCCCCTCAAAAGCACGCCCCTCAAAGCCATCGAAGATCAACTCGATAGCCTAATCTGCGCATACATCGCTGCCCATTGGTGGTACTGGGGCTTAGCACGTAACCAAGTCCTCGGCGATCGCACTCACGGCTACATTGTCATTCCCACTCCTCATCAGCAGAAAGGAGTCACAAGTCAGTAACAAAGCTTTACCCCTTCACCCTTACCTATTTTTCATCCTTCAAGAAGATACGCTTACGTCCAATTCACCAGTACTCTAGAGAAGTTGAATCTGGGAGACGAAGTGTGGACGCAATATTAGAGCGAGCCAGAGAACTGAAACAGGCACTCACCGACTTCGTGTTTGATGCGGAAGGGGATCTCGCAACTGCCTTAGAATCCTACGCGGCGAAACAAACTTCCTACTTTCCCAATCAAGATAGCCAACAGTCACAGCGGGTCGTCGATGCATTTTTGACCGAAGGCAGAGTCGGCACACACACCCCTTTAGATTTGTTCATTGCCAGTCACCCCGATTTATCGCAAGACGATCGCACCCTGCTTCAGAGCTGGCAACGTGCTTTTACTGGCTTGTTTGCTGTTGACGCCATCCTTCCAGATAGCTTCGAGCTAACCAATTGGCTAACGGCAAAGCGCTACACTGTGAAGCCATCTGAGCCCAAAATGTGGGAGGAGATGCAGCGATCGAAACTGGGTGAGATTTTGCTCACTCGGATTGCACCTGTTACTCCCGAATACTGGCTCATTTCTGGTCCTCACACACGGATGGGTAATCTGGGTAAACCCAAATTAGCAGTCGCGATCGGCAACTTCAAACAAACCTACAAATCCCAACTCTACGGCGATGCTCCCGAACTGCTGGAGCAAGCATGGCAGTCGGTAGAAAAGTATTACCAGGACTTTCTCGATTTCTTTGGGGGTGACGAAGTTACCTTGTCGGGTTATCAACTCGGTAAAAAACTGGCAGAGTTCCAGAAAATTCTCTCGAAAAAGCAATTGACAGAAGCAGGGATCGACGATTCCAAATCCTTATCTGAACTGGTAGAGTCTGCCGGAATCGATGCCGCAGAATTGGAAGCGGCCGCAGAATCGCTCGGTGCCGATGCCAAAGCAGTTTCCCAGATTATGAAACGCAAAGAGGCACTTAACCAAATGGTGACACCCCAGGTTGATCTGCCTCCCGAATTAAAAAAAGCAGAACAAGTCACCGTGCTAGCCCATCCCCGTTGGGGACAGATGTTTTTGCCTGCCTATACTCAATTCAAACAATTGCTGGAGGCAGAAGACTGGCAAAGTCTCTCAGGAGTATCCAGGCTGGTCGATCGCAATTTACAAGACCCTGCGATGAACGCCTTTGTCTGGCATCGGCTAGCCGCACAATATCCGAAACAACTGGAACAGGTCTTGCGGACAGCGTTAGAGCACATAGATTTTAGCCTCGATCGCGACTTGGATCAGTTGCTACAAACTCATCAAAAACCACTTGAACCAGAACTACCCGAAATTGCCAGTGTTCCTCTACACTTACACGAATTATTTCAATCAGCGATCGCAGAAGTTAGCAAATCGAAAGGTAAGTCAAAAGAGAGTCAGAAAACTTCTAAAAAAGGCTTTCAACGGAATTCATGAACTCCTGCTTAACCTTGTGTTCCAGCCACCCATCTGTCACAAAGTTAAGCACTTCTCTTCAAACAATCTGCCATAGTCAGAGGGTGAGGAGTAAATTCATTCAAGAATCCCTGGAGTCGAAACACGGCAAGACATCCAGGGATTTTTGATGGCAATAAAATAAAGAATTGGCACAGCTCTGATCGTGATCACAATAACCTCTAATCCATTCTCAAGATTTGACTTCAGTCATGCCACAAACTTCTCAAAAATACTGGCTGATCAAATCAGCAAATAAGCCCTATAGATTAACTAATTCTTAAGAATTTCAATCGACAGTTTATATGTCTTAATGATGAAAGAATGAAGATTCAATGTAGTGAAAAGTATCTCTAATTCATAATTAAAAATTCAATTTAGCATAGTAAAGTCAAGGTGATATTTTAACTTCTTAAGAGCTGGTCTAACTGATTCAATGCTATGACTTGGACAAGTGGTAAATTCATGACGCATCTATCCGTATACCAATTGGTTAATACAGAATGGTTGCTCGAAGAAATATCCGGCATAGCAGTCAACGATTGCATTCAAACAACTCTGTATTTTGATAGCACTCACCATATTTCAGGACACGGAGGTTGTAATCTTTATGGCGCAGAACTTTCCTTGAGAAGCGAAGCCCCCCCGTCGCATTTGGGGATTCGTTTCATGGTGCTCGCCATTGCCGTGACTCAAAAACTCTGTCCACCTGTGGTCATGGAGCAAGAAAAGCTCTATTTTCAAGTTCTGCAGGAGGCGCAGCAGTTACAACTAGAAGACACAAATTTGGTTCTTTACACTGAAGAGAGCAAATCTTGTTTGCGGTTCACTCAACTCAGATCAACCGCTTACGCTGAAGAGACATTAATCGCATTTGAGGCACACAGAAATACCGTTCACATTTTTCGCCAGAACGGACAAACGCGGATGAATATTTACGATAAACACGATCGCATCACCTGGCTCAGAGGGGTTCTAGTTGCAGTCGAGCTAACCACTGAAGGCATTCAATACACCAACGTTCGGGGGGAAACCAAAGTGGTAGTCGTGGTCCCCAGATCAGGCGCAGCAGCTACTCTGACGATTAACGGTGAGATCGATCGTGCACCTCTTTAGAGGTTGATGCAAGCAGTGACCGCATCCGCGCCTTAAGCAAAATGCTCAGATTATTTTCACCTACTTCAGGAGCCGAATTTCTGCTTTGCTTGGTGATAGATCTCAGCCGTAATTTGTGTAATCCCCATATCTTGGGCAAACTTCTCAATCTTCTTACGAGCAGCCGGACGGACAAAAAAGGGAATTTCCTTCAAACATGCTTCCGCTTCCGCTGTCCATTCCATCGCACTACTCATCCTGACTCGGCTGATTATGACTATTGTTTAAATCTATCCCATTTTGGTTGCTACCGTTATCCCCTTAGCTCAAGCTATAGGAACGGGTCAATCAGCGCAGCGGTGCTTTGATTTGAGAGCCTGAGAACCTTACATAGTCAAGGTTTCAGTCTCTATGTCCAAACAATGACATAATTGCTTTGCAGCCTTTTTGATTGGAAAACTCGATCATGAGCCGTAGCTTTCCCCTAGCACCCATGTCTACTCTAATTCGCGGACTCACCCTGGCACTCTTGGGTTTGCCCGTGGCATTTGGAATTTGGGCGCTATTGTCACACAATGCGATCGCTATTTTCACGACACTCCTGCTGGGCGGGTTATACGGAGTCGTCTGGTTGGGTTGTCGTCCTTCGCATTTCATCATTTCTCCCCATACCTTGAAGATTGTGTTTCCAGTATGGCAACGCAGAGTTTCGTTACACACAGTTACCGATGTGCGAATTCTTGATCAGAATGCGTTTAATCAAGAGTTTGGTTGGGCAATCCGGATCGGTGTGGGAGGATTATGGGGCGGTTTTGGTTGGTTGTGGACCCAGCGTCGGGGGTTCGTCGAATTTTACGTTTCACAAACCGATCGCTTAGTTGTGCTCGATCGCTCAGTTGGCAACACCCTTCTGATTACGCCTGAGTCATTGGAGCAGTTTGTCCAAACTCTTCAAGAAAACCGATTTAGCGCCTAGCATCAATGGCAACTTAGAATCCTTGAAAGTTTTTTTTGTCATTGAAAAGCATTTATTCCCCACTTATTCACGCACCTTAGCCGTGGTATTGCAATAGTAACCAGGACTACAGTCAGCAATCAGACTCATGCAGCAGGACAGAGGTTCATCCATGGCTTGGAGATACTGGTTCCGGTTGCTGACAACCCATACAAGTACCATATACCGTCACTTCATAGCTTTCTCCACACAAGTCAGAGCGGAGTTTTGTTAAATCAACCGAACGAAACGTATCCCAGGCAATGTCTTCGATCGCTCCACAACAGCGACACCGAAAGTGGTGATGCAGCGCCACATTGGCATCATAGCGACACACACCCGCTTCCAGGAGCACTTCTCGCACCAACCCGACTTCGCGCAACGCTTGCAATGCGCTGTATACAGCCGCTTGCGAAGAAGTGGGAGCATGTTGGTTAAGATCCGTTACAATTTGCTCAGCAGTTGGATGATCCGTGCGAGTCAGCAGATTAGCGTAAACGGCAAACCGTTGCGGCGTAACCCGTAACCTTTTAGATTTGAGAATTTGAACCACATCTACCGCTTGCTGCTGCATAAATCCAACAACCCCGCTCAATTTTCTTTTGAGCTAAAAATTACTTCTAGAAAAATTACTTCTAGACTATAGATTATAAGAGATACAAATAGGAATGTCATTCATCTAGTAATTCTTCTTAAAAATAGGTAATTCTCGCCATTTACTCATTTTTATGTAAGAATTATTCTTAGTTGTGACAGCGAAGCCTGAAACAAACTCCACGCTAATCCTTAAAAAGAGGTCAATATGGCAGCTATTGAGCGCGTACCCGATGTAGTTTTCAAGACTCGTGTTCGTGATGAGTCTGTGCCTGGTCCCAATCCTTATCGTTGGCAAGATTTGACCACGCAAGAAATTTTTGGTGGCAAGCGAGTGATTGTGTTTTCGCTGCCAGGTGCCTTTACGCCTACTTGCTCATCCAACCACTTGCCCCGCTATGAAGAGCTTTATGAAGAGTTCAAGGCACTGGGTGTGGATGCTGTGGTCTGTATTTCCGTGAATGATGCGTTTGTCATGTTCCAGTGGGGCAAGCAGCAAGGCGCGCAGAATGTCTTCTTGCTCCCCGATGGCAATGGCGAATTTACCCGCAAGATGGGGATGCTGGTCGATAAATCAAATATTGGGTTTGGTATGCGTTCCTGGCGTTATTCAATGCTGGTCAATGACGGCGCGATCGAGAAAATCTTTGTAGAACCTGATTTCGGTGACAATTGCCCGATCGATCCCTTTGAAGTCTCTGACGCAGATACGATGTTGGCTTACTTAAAGGGTGTTCAGCCCGCTGGCGTCTCTCAGCCACGTCTAGCCTTCGTTGGTTAATCTCTATAGCGATGCCAATACCAATGGATTTCGCTCATCCTAATCCTGGAGAGTAGACCTCGGACGCTCGATTGAGAGTGAAGGTTTTAGGCTGTTCAGCCATCTCAATGAATCGACTGCGATCGTTCCGATGATCGCACACAGGCAAAGCAAAGGAGGTGGGAACGATTCTCCTTCCTTTGCTTTTTGTTGAGGTCGTATTTCCAACATTCATCGTCTTTCCAGTCCATTACCCAGCGTTCTGCAGAGAGGCAAAGGGCATGACCTACGAATTTGATTTATTTGTGATTGGCGCAGGTTCAGGAGGCATTGCAGCGGCACGGAGAGCAGCAGCCCATGGAGCCACCGTAGGCATTGCCGAGAACGATCGCTTGGGCGGCACTTGTGTAAACCGGGGCTGCGTCCCCAAGAAGCTCATGGTGTATGCATCCCGCTTTCCCGATGTGTTTCAGGATGCACAGGGCTATGGCTGGAGCGAAACCCACGCCACACTGGACTGGCAACAAATGATCAGCAAGGTCAATGCTGAAGTGACTCGCCTGAATGGAGTGTATGAGCGCATGTTAGACACTTCTAACGTGCAGGTGATTCAGGGACGAGCACAGTTGTTGGATGCTCATACGATCGCGATTGGCGATCGCAAAGTCACAGCCGACAAAATCTTGATTGCAGTCGGTGCGGCCCCAGTCCGCCCCAACATTCCAGGCATTGAACGGGCACTGGTTTCAGATGCTTTGTTTGAGCTACCCAAACAACCCCAGCGAGTCGTGTTATTAGGCGGTGGCTACATTGCTTCAGAGTTTGCCTGCATGTTGCACGGGTTGGGCACTGAAGTGATTCAAGTTATTCGCAAAGACAAAATTTTACGCGGATTTGATGAGGATCTGAGAACCCAAATCCAAACGGCGATGATCCAGCATGGGATTCGCATCATTCCCAATGCAGAGGTGACTCAGATTATCCAGTCCGAGGCTGGCGTCACGGTGACCATACACCAAGATGGCGCAGCAGAACTGATTCTGGCAGATGTAGTCAGTTTGGCCGCCTTGGGACGACGACCCAATACCGACTATCTAGGACTGGAAAATACCCTGGTTGAAATGGCTCAGGGCGCGATCGTGGTCGATCGTCATCATCGCACTGCTGAAACGAACATCTATGCGGTAGGCGACTGTACCAGCAAAATTCAATTGACTCCGGTTGCAATTAACGAAGGGCGTGTCCTTGCTGACACCCTGTTTGGGGGAACTCCCCGGTTAATGCACTACGACAATATTCCAACTGCGATCTTTACGACGCCAGAAGCCGCAACCGTTGGACTGACCGAAGCCGAAGCGATTGCTCAGTATGGCAGCGATCGCATCAAGGTGTTTCAAAGCCGATTCCGCTCGATGTACTACACCCTGGCGGGCAAAGACGAAAAAACGCTGATGAAGTTGGTCGTCGATCAAGAAACGGATAAGGTGTTGGGAGCACACATGGTCGGTGATCATGCAGCTGAAATTATCCAAGGCATCGCGATCTCGCTCAAAATGGGAGCCACCAAAGCCAATTTTGATGCCACAGTAGGCATTCATCCTAGTGCAGCTGAAGAATTTGTCACTATGCGTTAAGCCCAATCGCTCCGTGTTTCTTCTCCTCCTTCCCATTCCCCAAAGTCCGATCTCAAGTTGTAACCTTTAATACATTTCTCTCTAAGTCGATCGCCTTAATTGGATTACGGAGAGCAAAGTCAGCACAATTCTTATAATCTGAAAGCAACTTTGTATTGGTATGAGGAGCAACTGTGGAATTTAATCGATTTGGGCAGATTCATCGAACTGCTGCCAAGGTGGTTAAGCTGAGCTACCGTTTTTGGCAGATTGCTGCTCTGGCGATGCTGATGGGATCTTGTAGCAGTAGCCCCACCACAACTGGATCGCCGCAAGCAAGCACCTCTGATAATCCGGCAGGCGGTGATGCCTGGACAGTTGGCATGATCATTGTTGGTCCCAAAAATGATGCAGGTTGGAACCAGGCTCATTACGAAGGGATGGAAACAGTGGTGAAAACTGTACCTGGGGTCAAGTTTGAGTATGTGGATAAGGTCAATCCGGGCGATCGGCCAAATGTCACAGGTGCACAGGTCGCAGATGACCTAATTGCTAAAGGCGCAAAAATGATCATCTTCAACTCAGATGACTTTAAAGACGACGCACTGGCAGCTGCTAAAAAGCACCCCGACATTTCTATCATCCATATTTCGGGAGACTATGCCTGGAAAGAAGGTAAAAACTTCAAAGATCAGAAGAATCTGAGCAACATCATGGCTCGGATGGAATACGGCAAAATGATGGCAGGCTGTGCAGCAGCATTGGGCACAAAAACGGGCAAAATTGGCTATCTCGGTCCCCTGATTAACGATGAGACCCGCCGTTATGCATCGTCTGCATACCTAGGAGCAAAATATTGTTGGGAAAACTATCGTAAGAAAAATCCCAAAGACTTGACCTTTAAAGTGACTTGGATTGGGTTTTGGTTCAATATTCCCGGTAAAACCCTAGACCCCACCAAAGTTGCAGATGACTATTACAATGGGGGATTCGATGTGGTAATGTCCGGCATCGATACACCCGAAGCAGCTACCCAAGCCAAGAAAGCAGCTGATGCTGGCAAAGATGTCCGATTTGTCCACTACGACTTTAAAGAGGGGTGTACGCTCGCGCCCGGAATTTGCTTGGGTGTGCCTTACTACAATTGGTCGCTTCCCTATCGCAAGGCAGTGGAGGAGGCAAGGAGTGGCAAAATTCCGAATGAGTTTGTCTGGTTAGCTCCTGATTGGAAAGATATCAATAATCCTGAAACTTCAATCCTTGGCTTTCTACCAGGTAAAGCACTGGGCGAAAACACAAAGTTTATGGATGAGTTTATTAAGGGGTTAGGAGATGGCAGCATTCATCCCTTTAAGGGACCGCTCAACTTCCAGGACGGCACTCCTTTCCTCAAAGCGGGTGAAACTGCAACTGATCAACAAATTTGGTATTTACCTCAGCTGCTAGCAGGCATGGAAGGGCCCAGTAAGTAGACCTTTTTTGAGTGTTGAGTGCGCTTGGCGATTCAGCACTCGATTTTTCTCCTTTCAATTCTTTCTTCTTGCTCCCACACACTCTGAATGAAAATTGAACTCCTGAATATTTCCAAACGGTTTGGTTCAGTCCAGGCAAATGATGACGTGTCATTGACGGTGCAGGCAGGAAGCATCCACGGGTTGCTCGGTGAGAATGGGGCTGGCAAAAGTACGCTGGTTAAGGTATTGAGCGGTTTTATTTCGAGGGATGCAGGAGCAGTTTTGCTGGATGGGTTTCCGATCGAGATCAAAACTCCAGCTGATGCGATTCGAGCCGGGGTAGGGATGTTGCATCAAGATCCGTTGGACTTTCCACCGCTATCGGTGTTGAACAATTTCATGGTAGGGAAGTTGGGAGGTATCTTCATCAATCCGCGATCGGCAAGTCGTGATTTTAAGCGTCTCGCAACTGAGTTTAATTTCCAGCTGGATGTGAATGAACTGGTGTCCAATCTGACGGTAGGTGAACGGCAGCAGTTGGAGATCTTGCGTTTACTCTCATTGGGAGTCAAAACCTTAATTTTGGACGAACCAACCACAGGCATTTCTGCATCCCAAAAAGTTGCGTTGTTTGACGCCATGAAACACCTGGCAGCTCAAGGGAAGTCTGTCATTTTTGTCTCCCACAAATTGGAAGATGTGGAAGCGCTGTGTGATGAAGTAACCGTAATGCGCCAGGGCAAAGCCGCCGGGCATTTACCAATTCCGTGTCCTGACGAAAAGTTGATTGCACTGATGTTTGGGCGAGAATTGGCACTCCCCCTAAAGCCCAACACCTGCCGCACCACTCCAGCTCTAGAACTGCGGGATGTGACGATCGCCACCGATCGACTCACGTTGCGATTGGGCAATCTCACCGTCTGCCAGGGTGAAGTCATTGGACTGGCAGGACTGGAAGGCAGTGGTCAACAGTTGCTCTTGCTGCTCTGTGCCGGGTTGTTACCAGCGAGCACAGGGAGCCTCACTATCAACGGCGAAGACATGACTCTTAAACCCTACAAAGAGTTTTTACAAGCGGGAATTGGCTATTCTCCTGCCGATCGCCTCAAAGATGGACTGATTCGCGGCTTATCCATTCACGAACACGTCGCCCTGCGCCATGTGTCCCGTGGCTGGTTCGTCGATTGGCAAGAAACGCTCCAGAGAACCTTACAAGCGATCGCCCTTTTCAACATTCGCGGCAAACCCCAAACCCTGGTGGAACGGCTCTCTGGCGGCAACCAACAGCGCACCCAATTAGCCCTTCTGCCAGTTCCCCTCAACCTGTTGCTCATGGAACATCCTACTCGTGGGCTGGATATCGAATCGGTGCTCTGGGTCTGGCAACAATTGATTGCCCGGTGCGAAAGCGGCACTGCCATTCTATTTATGTCCTCGGATCTAGACGAAATAATGCAATACAGCGATCGCGTTCTCGTCTTTAGTGGCGGCGAGGTTTCCGAGCTGATCGATGTCGCTGATCTCACTGTCGAAAGACTGGGGCAGACGATTGGGGGAAGGTTTAGTAGTCAGCTTTCAGCAGTCCATCCATGACAAAATCTTTCTTTTACCAAATCAGTTCCTTTGCCATCGCTCTGATTATCCTTACCGGCATGATCTTGTTGTCGGGGGCATCTCCCTTGGCAATCATTGCCAGCATGTGGGGCGGTGCCTTCGGCACCTTGGACCAAGTAGCGCGGGTGGTCTCTACATTAGCGCCGTTGTTACTCTGTGCCAGTGGTCTGCTCTTTACCTTTACAGCCGGGCTCTACAACTTGGGAATCGAGGGACAAATCAGTTTTGGGGCGATCGTTGCTATGATCCCAATTCGGTTGTTTCAAGACGTGCTACCGCCTGCATTGGTTATTGTGCTGGCGATCGGGCTGGGTGGCGTAGGTGGAGCACTGTGGGGGTTACTGGCTGGGGCTTTAAATGTGTACGGTCGGGTCAATGAGATCTTTGCTGGATTAGGACTCAACTTTGTTGCCGATGGACTGGCGCTTTACCTGATTTTTGGACCCTGGAAAAAAGAAGGCGTTGCTTCCATGAGCGGCACAGAGACCTTTCACGAATCTCTGTGGTTACCAACTTTGGCTAATACAGACATTAGTCCGATTTCTCTGCTGTTGGGAATTGCAGCCGTTGTCATTACCCTAGTGGTGTTACGCGGCACTCACTTTGGCTTGCAATTACGAGCCGTGGGGCAAAACCTGCGCGCTTCTTATGTGCTAGGCATTCCTTCCACTCGTCAACTGCTGAGCGCTTTTGCCATTTGCGGTAGCTTTGCAGGGCTCGCCGGATCGCTGCAAGTGCTAGCGGTTTATCACCGCTTGATTCCAAGTGTGTCGAGTAATTTGGGCTTTCTTGCCTTGCTGGTAGCCATGTTAATCGGCTTGAATGCCTTGCTGATTTTACCCGTTGCCTTTTTCTTTAGCGCCCTGAATGTAGGTAGTCTGCAATTGCCGCTGGAACTGAATTTAGAGTCTTCTCTAGCAGGAGTCATTCAAGGAATGTTGGTGCTGTTTGCCTTGTTGGGACGTGGGTTGAGCGAAACGCTGCCGCCGCAAGCCATACGCCGTCAGATTGCCATTTGGTTTGATAAGAAACAAACTGCAAAGGGGTAGAAAATTGATGGAAGCTGCCCAGATTTTGCCGATTTTGTCAGTGGCGATCGCCACCTCTACGCCACTCATCTTTGCCTGCCTGGGTGAAACCATCACCGAACGGGCTGGAGTGATTAATCTCTCTGCAGAAGGAACTGTAATGCTGGCAGCCATGACCGGGTTTGCGGTCGCTAAAACTACCGAAAATTGGGGCGATATTAGCCTCTTGCTGGGTTTTGCAAGTGCCGCGATCGTCGGAGTTTTAATTGCCCTGGTCGTTGCCTTTGGTGCCTTGACGCTGAAACAATCTCAAGAAGCGATCGGATTTGTGCTAGCACTGCTGTGTGCGGATCTTTCGTCCTTTTTGGGCAGTAACTTTGTCCGCATACCCGGCCCCACAGTTCCCAGTTTTCCTATCCCCTGGCTCAAAGACATTCCACTCCTGGGCGCATTGTTTTTTCAGAGTGACCTGCTCGTCTACACCAGCTATCTACTCATTTTCTTGACTGCGGTTTACTTCTATCGCACCCGAGCCGGGTTGATGTTACGCGCGATCGGGGAGCAACCTGCCGCCGCCTTTGCCAGAGGCACCAACGTCATTTTGATGCGCTACTTCTATACCCTCTTAGGTGGCGCACTGATGGGCATCGCGGGTGCCGCTTTCGCGCTTGACTTCAAAGCCGGATGGAGTCACCGCCATACCGCTGGTTACGGCTGGATCGCCTTGGCAATCGTCATCTTCGGGGGTTGGAACCCTCTGCGCGTTGCCCTCAGTTGTTACCTATTCGGGATTTTGCAATCACTCGCCAGCGTTGCCCAAAGTACGATCCCCGACGTTCCCACCCAAGTTTTTACCGTCGCCCCCTTTGTCTTGATGATTTTGCTCTTGGTGCTCACCTCCAGCGATCGGCTAGCCATTTTGCTCAAACGGCTGCCCCCCATTGTTAGCCGAATCACTACTCAAACAATTCAAAGCATCCCTCCCGCTGCACTAGGCAAAGTTTTTGAACAAGACTGAAAACCTACGGTTCTTTACGTCTCATTAATCGAGGCTTACTCAGGCATTAATCGCCAGTTGCTAAGCTGACTAGGTATACATCGATACAGAATCCATGGGTATCCGTAGACAGATTCTCGCCACTGTGCTTGCTGGCAGCAGTTTGGCACTCGCTCCGATGCCCACCCTGGCACAAGCAAAAACCATTAATCTGACACTAGAATCTGAAGCCTTTCAGCCCTTTTCTGCTTTGAAGCAAGAAGCTACAACCCTTGCACAAAAGTCGATTGAGCAAGGGTTTCGTCAAGATTCTCAGACAACGGAAGTGACGGTCACGATCGTCGGAGATCGCAATGGACAATTCGCTCCCATCTTGACGGTTAAAGTTACTCGTGACCAGTGGCAAAAAAGCAACAACATCAACCAATGGGCACGCTTTTTCGACAATACCGAAATTCTCCTCGGATTCCTCACTCCGATCGCCGCTACTCCTGCCCATGCGGCTTCCGCAAGAGGTGGCATTAGCCAGACTTTCCCCACTCAGAGATCCCCGCTGATTTCTCAAGGCTTCACCTCTCACCGAGAACGATTGGAAGGCACACCGGGATTTCGAGACGATTAGTTGAATCAGCAGATGCAACTATGCAAGATAGGATGTTGGCATGACTGCTACTCTCTACTTGCACCTCCCCTCCCCCCCATGTTGTTGGATAGTTTTTTCCTTTCTTCGACGATCTCGAGTGCTAGTCAGCTACTGGCATTCCAATTTACCTCGCCGGGACCAATGCTCGTGGAAGCAGGTCCCTTGTCAATCCGCTGGTACGGTTTTTTAATTGCGTCAGCCGTCATCATTGGCGTGTTCTTATCTCAGTCCCTTGCTAGTCGGCGCGGGGTCGATCCAGAGTTGTTGAGTGATCTGGCGATCTGGCTAGTCGTGGGAGCTATCCCTTGTGCCCGGCTCTATTATGTTTTGTTTGAGTGGAAACAGTATGTCCAGCATCCTGACCAAATTGTGGCGATTTGGAATGGTGGAATTGCCATTCATGGAGCCATTTTGGGAGGCTTGCTTGCATCGCTAATTTTCTGTCGGCTTAAGCGGGCTTCTTTTTGGCAAATTGCTGATTTAGTCTCGCCTTCACTTATTTTGGGACAAGCGATCGGGCGCTGGGGGAATTTCTTTAACTCGGAAGCATTTGGCGCACCCACGAATTTGCCCTGGAAATTATTGATTCCTCTATCCCGCCGTCCACCGGGTTACGAAGGATTCGAGTACTTTCATCCCACTTTTTTATATGAATCCCTCTGGGATATGGGCGTTTTCATCTTATTGCTCACACTGTTCTTCCGGGGGGTACAGGGAAAGCTCAACCTGAAGGTTGGCACTTTGTTTTTGTCCTATTGGGTCGCATACAGTATGGGACGATTCTGGATTGAGGGATTGCGAACTGATAGCCTAATGTTGGGATCACTGCGGATCGCACAAATGGTAAGTTTGGCAGGGATCACGATCGGTCTTTTAGGATTAGGTTGGTTATATCTGCTCAAACGCCCCTTACCCGATATCGTGCCGCCCGAAAAACCGACGGATCACGTCAACCTCTCACAAGAGTCGGGGCATCCCCATTAGCGCCCATTCTGATAAGGGTTATACAGACCAGATCCGTTTTCTCAAAGCCCTACCCTTCATCTTTCAAAAACCTCAAGCCCCTTTTGAAACGCTACCCCCGCTCCCTCAGCAATGAGAGATCAGTTTACGTACCGTGCATTCTTGCGGCAGTTACCCTCTCATGACAGCGATGAGCAATCATTGCTTTGCTATTGTCTGTCTGAAAGCGAGATGACCACGATCGGACGAGATCCGCGCTGCCAAATCGTTTTAGATACACAACAGTACGGAGAAGTATCCCGCTGGCATGCCGAGGTTCGTCCCACAAACCTGGTACCTGCCGAAACTTGCTATCCGCGTTGGTGGATTTGTGACTTAAATAGCGTCAATGGTACTTACATCAATGGTGAGCGCTTGCGTGGATGTCGGATTTTGCAAGCAGGCGATCGCATTATTTTGAGTCAGTCCGGTCCAGAATTTCTGTTTGAATATCAATCTGAGCCACTGAATTTCACCCCGCCCCACTCTAGCCCTGTTGTGCCAGTAGGCGCGATCGCTGCCACAGCACGCCCTAATCAGACTCCTCCACGCCCAGAGAGCATTACCTTCAGCCAACTCTTTCCCATTCTCTCAACGGGACAAGATTTGTACCAAAAGGCATACCTCTTACCGGGTGCGATCACTGTCGGCTTTGTGGTGCTCATGTTCATTTCCGTCGGGCACCCGATCGCGTTTAACTGCTTCCTCGCGACCTATCTCGCGATCGCGGCTTACTATGTCGTCTACCAACTTTGCGGCAAACATAAACCCTGGTGGGTCATCCTTGGCATTGCCCTGGCAACCGTGCTCATCTTGCGGAGTCCCCTACTATCCTTTTTCACACTCATCTTCCGGCAAATCTTGCCCGGTCAGGTTTTGCCAACAAATTCGTCAGATAACTTAGCATTACTCCTGATGCGAATTTTTTTGGGCGCAGGCTTGATGGAAGAACTGATCAAAGCACTGCCTGTCCTCACGGTATATCTTGTGGGCAGGCGACTTCGGTCACCCTGGCGAGAATGGATAGGGGTCTGGGAACCGTTGGACGGCATTCTATTGGGCACTGCCTCCGCAGTGGGCTTCACCCTGTTGGAAACCTTAGGTCAGTACGTCCCCGAAGCCATCCAAAATGTGACTGTACAATCGGGACAGGGCGCTGGAGAACTGGCAGGATTACAACTGCTCATTCCTCGCATTTTGGGGTTGCTTGCAGGTCACGTCGCCTACAGTGGCTACCTGGGTTACTTCATTGGGCTCAGCGTGCTCAAACCAGGAAAGCGCTGGGTCACGCTAGGGATTGGCTATTTGAGCGCAGCGGGGCTACACACGCTATGGAACGCTGCGGGACTGTTTAGCGTCGTACTGCTCACCCTGGTTGGCATTGTTTCCTATGCCTTTCTAGCCGCCGCTATTTTGAAAGCACGAGCCTTATCGCCAACGAGATCGCAAAACTTTGCCACGCATTTTTTCAGCGAAAAGTAGTTCATTCAGACTTGGCTCTGTCTCCCAACAGCGCGCCATTCATCACGACTGAAGTTCTGAAATTCACTCATCCGCTATTTCTGCAACTCGTGAATGGCATAACGCGCGATCGCCAGTGCCATCCGAGCTTGCTGAAACTCTGACAGATCTTGCCAGTGACCTTTCACTTCATCTCGCTCGATGCTCCGCATCTCAAATGCATAGGGACGCGCCAGAGTTTGCAGATCTTCGATCGCCAAATTCAGACAAATCTCTTGGGCACACTGTACCAACTGATCCCGCAAAGAGACTGAAGAAGAAACCACTTGTTGAGCTTTTTGGGCAATCTTCGCCAGAATATCTTGAGGAATATAAGCCGAAAATTGCTGAGCCAACGTCCGCTCAAGCGAGACTTCATTCCATAACTCATCAATCCGACTGAAAAAAGCCTGCGATCGCTGTGCCAGTTCCTCTGGCTGCCAGAGATCTTCTAACGAAAACTGTTGTTCCAACTCATTGAAAAAGACCTCAGCTTCTGGGTCTGCTGGGTTCCAGGGATAAGAAATTTTTGCAGTAGGAATTTCTTGATCCTGAATCATTCTCTCAACAGTTTCACTAGGGTGAATTACAATTCCTTCAGCATCAAGATGGGCTTGGACGAGATCGATTTCGATTTGAGATTGAAGAGAATTACCTTGATTCAACATTGATTTGTTTGCCATTATTCTAGACTCCTGCATGCACTGATAGAACCAACTTCCGTATCAGAACCTACACTTGCCAAAGTGCCAGTTCCGCAACTGGTTATAAAATAAGCCAAATTGCTGATCAAGAAAGTATCCCTATCGAGATAGAACCGCTCAAGTCCACTCAAAAAACATCGCTTTAGCTTAACAGATTCGCTTCCATCCGCACACAAGCTTTTATTTACAGAACAGCGATATAGCTTACGAAAAACTACTGAACTCATGCCAGTTCATAAAGTGTCCCTACAAGAGCGATCGTTCAAGGTATTGAGGAGATCGGAATCAACGAGGATGTAGAAATTTTACGTTCAGTTAAAGATAGAACCCCGGTATCTACCTGAACTGAAATGGCGAGGCGATTACTCAATCTCCTTGCCAAACGTATTGAGCCAAACATCAGCGAGGAGGTGAAATGCTCTGACGCTTGACTCCCAATACGAACTTTAAGGCTGTTCAGAAAAATGATGCCTCAATTAACCCGCTCAAATCGGCAATTTCAAGTCGGTTGTTCTATCCTTCAGGTGATTTGGACGTATCAAATTGCTCCAGAATAAATTCATACGTTTCGCCTTGCATCCCGCTAAACTTTAGATGGCTACCTGGCTCCAGCGGCACGGTGTCATTGTTCACCCGTTTCCAACTTTGCTGGCTAGAGTCCAAAACCAAAGTCCCATAAGACGAAATATCTTTCAAAAAATATTTGGGCATTGAAGCTCCATCATCGGTCATATCAGCGCAAAAAATTTCAGCCTGTTTTCGTGAAGTTTGAAGATGACTGATCACCACATCATTGGTGTCACTCCGACCAATGCGGAGCATTCCCGCACGAATTTTCCAGCTTTTACTCGTACTGCCAACAAGGCGCAGGGAAGCCCGATGGTGCTTATGAATAATTGAAGGAACGGGCGGCATCACTGTCTTATCTTCTTTTTTCTGAGGGTGGATAAGTTCACCATTAAAGCCTGGGTGCATATAGAGAACAGGCAACGTCCAGGCTGGTTGGTTGAACTTGTAGAGAGTCAGTAAGTCTTGTCTGGCGATCGCCATTGCCTGGTCGATCGGTTTGCGCTCGACCAATTCCCGCGTAAAGGATTGGATAAAGCTGCGAGCCTCCTGATCGGTGATTGAGTCTCGCATCGCCAGCACAGCAGGCACCCCATGATGAATCAGCACCTCTGCCAAACTACTGCGAGGAATTGGCTGATGATTGTGTTCTTCTGGCTGAGCACCCCAACAAGCATTAAAAACTGCCAGTTTCACCTGACAGCGAGTCAGTACCTGAGCTAACTCTGTCCCATTGAGGGTCGTGTCAGCACGCAACAGCAACAACCCGCCATCAGGCGCAGGCACCCCATGACCCGCATAAAAAAAGACGTTATAGCTATCACTTTCCAACTGCTGAATGAGTTGAGCCGGAGTTGGCTGAATCAGCGTGTCTACTTGACAAAACGCTAAATCTTCTTGTTCTAAGAAGGATACCTTACTCGAGGTTTCGAGGAGTTGCGATAGCGCGATCGCCTCCTGCTCCAACTTCAAGTGTTGAGGAATCTCTTGAACAATCCCCTTTTCCTTAGCACTGACACCACGACCGGAAACAGCAGTCGTAGAATCTTGACCCAAGACTAGCAAAATCCTAAGGGATTGATCGTTTCGCAAAATCGGTAATGGATCAACATCGTAAGTAGTACGGCTGAATAAAACCTGTTGGCTGAGGGAAATCGCCTGCTTCGCAGCTTGCTCTTGCATAATTTCCCAGGGAAGTTGAATTAAATCCGCATCCCGAATTTCCAACCGCAACCGTAGGGGCTGCGACTTGGCATTCGCGAATCCCTGACTACGATTGAAACTATCCTGAATCGCACCGTTAAACAACCATTGCCAAAGGGTAATCCCCAGACCTTGCATCCGCCCAATACCCAAAGGTAAGGGGATTCCCTCTCCCACCTGTACCAGTTCTGACGGTGGGCTTGTATCTGGAATAAGACTCACCTCTGAAACGTAAGGCACATTTGGCAACCCTCTGGAAGAAAACATTTCTTGCCAGGCATTCCAGGCATGAGTTAGCGCCATCGTCCATGGGCGATCGTGATGCTCGTACCCAGCCGGATAAGGTGACTCAATGACCCAAACAGCATAGTGTCGCATCTGATTCGTAGCCAGATGGTCAATTTCCAGACGTTTAATTGCCAGATGTAAGCAGGGAGTTTCAGACGACATGCCGGACAATTCACCACACTCAGACTGTTCTGATCTCTACCAGTCTACCGAGAGTTTGCCTGGGTTGAATGGGAGATCTTAACGGTTTTATAAAGGAACGGAACAAGATGCACGAAAAGGAAAATATGGAGATCGCGTAGTCAAAGGTTAATCATTCCTGATGTGTTTACACGAATCAACAATTCGTGATCGGAACTCCATATTCCACGTCGAGAGTATAAAATCTCCTGATGAAGTACCTCATTTAGAGCATTCCCTTTACGAACGCAGAAGCAAGCTCTAACTCGACTCCTTCTGAACTTCTCCGCACCACCGCCTCAATTAAGGCGATTTCAGCGGGGATTGACGCACTTTGACGGATGGGCTAACCATCTCAACGGGACTTGCTGTAGAGCGGCAAACTCCTCGCAAGGTCGGATCGCGCAGAGGCTCTTGACTGACAAAGGGCACGAGATCAAGCTCCAAAATCCAACCCGTTTCGCCAGGTCGCAACGCACGCGGGGCAGAGGGCGCAGAAGTAGATGCTGGTGAGCCGGCAGGAGAGGGCAAGCGACCAAGAATGGGAGGACTGTTGTCAGGCCGAGTTGCTTCAGGAACGACCGCAGCCAAGGGGGAAGTAGAACAAACTTTGAGGTTCAGCCAACTGTTTCCCTTTTCTGGATTCTCTAACTTTCCCTGAATTTGTACAACACTGCCTAGGGGAATAGTACCCACGATCATCAAGGTTTGCCCTTGATTTTGTAAAGATTCTGGCTCTACTCGCAACATGGGTAGCGGTGAAGTTCCCCCTCCTGGAGCTGAAGCACCACTGAGTTGCACAAATGCCCCGATCGGCAGATTGAGCGCGGCAGATGGGCTAGCACGATGGGTTGGCAATCCTGTCGTCGGAGAATTGTCTCCGGGATTGCTAAACCAATATTTCCATCCCATCCCCAGTAGATACGCCAAAGCACTCAGCAATCCGAGTAAAAAGACCAGCCGACTGAATAATCTCAGTACTCTTGCTTGACTCGAACGGGGTTTCAGAACTTTGGTTCTGACAGTGGTTGAGACAGAAGGCGATGTGGGGCTCGTCTCTTCAGCAGAGGCAACCTGACCTAACCTGTCAGGCGGAAAATTCAGTTGTGCCATCAAATCTTGGGCAGAAACCGAAGTGGTTTCTGCTACACGGCAATGGATTAGCCCAACTGTGACATTATCATGCCCATTTTTGCTATTGGCGAGTGCAATCAGTCGTTCACTGACCGCAGCCACATCCAGTTCATCAGCCAAAATCGGTAAAATTTCAGTTTGCCAGGCTTCTTCAACCCGATCGTTATCACTTAAACCATCTGAGCAGAGCAAAAACACACAATCTTCATCGAGCACAAATCTTTGCACAGTTGGATGCAGCAGATTCGATGGATTCATCCCCAACGCTTGGACTAAAGAACCTGAAGCAGCCTGTTGCAAAGCATCTCGATAGAGTGCATACCCCAGCCGCACCTCTCTAGAAGCCACGTCATCATCCAACGTGATTTGATGACAACCTGTACGAGTGATGCGGTACGCCCGACTGTCGCCTACATGCGATACGTAGATTTCATGCCCATAGCTCAATGCCATCACCAACGTCGTGCCCATCCGTTGCCGATCGTGCCGTTGTTCCTGATCATTGCGCTGGCTAATCAAGTCATTCGCCAAGCAAATCGAACGCATCAAGGTAGGAATCAGGTGATTGGATGTCAGCGCTTCGGGGGTCGGTGGAATTTGCTCCAATTCTTGCTGAATCGCGCTGATCGCCAGATTTGAAGCAACATTGCCCCCCTCATGTCCACCAATCCCATCGCAGACAATCGTCAAAGGTAAGACGGAGAACGCAGCCAACCCCTGAGCAGGCGCTGGGCTAATGGTTAGGGGAATATCCGTACCACTGACCGGATAGCAGGCATCTTCATTACGCTGACGGCTGGGTCCTCGATCGGTACGGGTCGCTATGCGAATCTGCCGCGACTGCGTCCGCCCACACACCTGAAGTCCCCGATCAAGAATAGTGAGAAGATCCTCCACCGTACTCACTTGCGCCTGAACTAGCCAGCGAAAAAGTTGCTCTAAAAAACCAGTCAATTCTGGACGAGCCGCTGCCGCCAGGGGTGTCCAGGCTTGTCCCAACTGCATCAAAGTCGGCGGAGTTTGCTCTAGCCGCAGTTCTAACAAACGAACCAGTGCCCCCTCCACTCTCAAAAGGGAGGGGGTTAGTAGAGTTGAAGCACCCCCTTCATCGCTGAGGGGTTGCCAGAGGTTAGCCATTTGCCAGAGCCAGTTGAGTTGACGTAAGGCACTACCCTGCTTCCAGACTTTTCCCAACTCGGGCATTAGTTGACCACCCACCACAGGCTGCTCTGATGCGAAAGAAGCCTGAGTATCTTGAGCAATTTCAATCCCATCTGGATAGATAGGGGCTGACTCTAGCAACAAAATATCACTCCGCGATCGCCCACCTGGTTGGCGCACTAAACTGTAAACTTGCGGAACATGTAACTGATGGGGCGAAAGCCGAAGATACGGCTCCACCTCTTTTGGAATTTCAGCGATCGGATCAGGCAATAAACCTGGCTGAGTATCCAGCAAAATTCGACTTTGCTTCACCAAATAGCGGCCTGCCAGTACCTCTCCAGGGCGGTAAGCTTCTACTTTATGACCAACTGCCCACAAATACCGTTTTGGCAAAAGGGTTCGGCACTTCTGACAAAACTTGTGGCTCTCCGGATTGGGAGCCTGACATAAATGATTAGGGCAGTAGATCGTGGCTGAGAGGTTATTCATAGCGCTTTATTCGCCAGAGGTAACTCCAGACTCTAAGCGATGAACTCTCACTTGTCCAGAGTTGAACGCTAAGAAGTCCGCTAAAATTCCATCCTTTTGATGGACAACTCAACTTTCGAGTCTCCAATCTACTACCGTTTCCACAAGTAGAGAATTTTTTCTTCAAATTGCCAGGTCTGTTGACCGATCTGAACCGTCACTCCCGACCTCAAGCGCGTTGGATTTTGCGGGACTAGACGTTTACCGTCCACATAGGTACCATTCGTACTTCCCACATCCATGAGGTAGTAAATCCCCTGAAACTGGAACACCTGAGCGTGATGGCGAGAACACTCCCGATCGGGGATCACAAAATCATTGTCCAGCTCTCGCCCTAACGCCAAATAAGGTTTGGTGCTGAGTAAGCTTGCCAGAGAGATTTTTTCTCCCGATTTTTGATGCACCAAACTGCAATGGCTGAAATTTGCCCTCGAGCCGACTGTATCTGTCTCCGCATCAAGACTATTAGAAAAAACCAGCGGATTCATCGCCGATTCTAGATAACTCGCCTGCAGCAATTCTGCTGAATGCGCGTTGAGCAAGTCTGAACGCTGGTGCACCTTGGGTTGTTCGGGAAATGAGATTTCATCCAGACGCACATCTGCGATCTGAAAGCCAAGTTCGCGGATCTCGTTAAACTGAGCCAGCAAACATTCGCGAATGTGAGTACGTCCCGATCGCATCAACACCTGCCCATCCAATTGAGCGATCGCCAAGCCCACTAAATCTTTCAACGTTGCTGTCAGCGAAGTCAGAGGTTCAGACAATCGCAGCGCAATATGGGCAGCATTTAGCACTTGATACGTGACGTTCAGCGATACGTTAACCACCACTTGATCTCGCGATAGAAAATCTTTGCGAGAGATCACTTGCAAGTTACGAGTTCGCATATCGACCAGGATCAACTTACATTGGTCCAGACAGGGAAAAACGAAGTGAAAATAGCGCCCTGGAGATAACTGTCGAACCAATTTACCGTTTCTGACCAACAATCCCAGATAACCTACGTCGACAAAATTGAGCATCCAGCCTACGCACCGGAGGGGAGTCAAGACTTGAACCAGGGGAGAGACTGGGACGGACATCACCGCAAGAACACCAAAAGGGAAGTGGATCGATCAACTAGCAAAGCAAGCAAACTAGTAAACCAAGCACTGGCACAACACATCTATACCAGTTTCGCAGACAAAGGCTGACAAAAATTATTCACACCCGCTTTGAAGACATAAAGCGCGACCGGAGTCACAAGTTCCGGTGGAATATCCGTATTTTCGGTGAGGGCTTTCACCATTTTGACAACCTGCTCAGGTTGGGAATTAGAAGGGAGATTGAGCTGGCAGATAATATGTCGCCATCGCTTAGCCACCCCCTCCAACCACCGCTCAGAGGTATCTGGCTCCTGCCCAACTCGAATTGCCAATGAAATGGCGGCATCTTCTAGATCTCCTTCACAAGCCTCAACCATCTCCAGAGCGATGAGCGCCGGTGCGAGATTTGCCAACTCTTGCCGAAATTGGTTAATTTCTGTGGGAGTAAGCACAATAGCCATGAGCCAAAGCTTTGGAAGCGATCTCGATTAGCAACGAAAAGAATGAACCCAATTCTGCACTACAGCAACCCGTGCATTCGAATTCTTCAAAACCTCAGAATTAACCAAATCTATAAAAAATTGTTTAGAGTAATTTTTTTGGATTCTAACTTTAATCATAACTTTTAGTTTGAGTTTTCAAGCCGTCAATCTGGGCGGTAATCATCATTTTTTTTGTACATCCCAAAAGACATTCGATCAAAAGTCTTCGCAACAAGATTGAGAAGCGATTTGAAATTTAATTAGAAAAGCAGCTGAGTTCATAAAAATTTTATGAAATGTGTATTAGGATTTTAGCGATGAATCCTTTTCTTTCCCCCCCCAGTCATTTTCGTGCCGCTGTCGAGGCAGGCGATTTTCTGATTACTGCGGAAGTTGCCCCACCCAAAGGGTGTGACCCGGCGCATATGTTGCAGATGGCAACGTTGCTCAGAGATCGGGTGCATGCAGTCAATGTGACAGATAGTAGCCGAGCCGTTCTCAGGATGTCTTCTCTGGCAGCTTCAGCAATTCTTTTTCAGAATGGAATTGAACCTATTTGCCAGGTTGCCTGCCGTGATCGCAACTCCATTGGCTTACAAGCTGATCTGATGGGTGCTTACGCCCTGGGGATCCGCAATATTCTGGCGCTGACGGGCGATCCAGTCAAAGCAGGTGACCACCCGAACGCACGTGGCGTATTTGAATTAGAGTCAGTTCGCTTATTAAAACTTCTGCAAAAGCTGAATCTAGGGTTTGACCTGAATGAAAAGCCTTTGACCGATGGCGCAACCAATCTTTTCATTGGTGCCGCGATCGACCCCCAATTGAGCAACTGGTCTAGTCTCCAGAGTCGATTTGAACGCAAACTGGCTGCAGGGGCACAGTTTTTTCAAAGCCAACTCATTTCCGATTTCGATCGGCTAGAAAAATTCATGGCCCAGATCGCATCGGGAACAGACAAGCCCATCCTGGCAGGTATTTTTCTGCTCAAATCTGCTAAAAACGCTCAGTTTATCAATCGTTGCGTGCCGGGTGTCCATATTCCAGATCACATTATTAATCGCTTAGAACACGCTACCGATCCCCTGAGAGAAGGGATGATCATTGCCGCAGAGCAGGTAAAGTTAGCCAAACAACTCTGTCAGGGCGTTCATATGATGGCGGTTAAGCGAGAAGACCTCATTCCTCAAATCCTTGATTTAGCAGGAATTTCCCCTTTATTGAAAGGCAACCCTTCGGTCTGAAGTCCAGAGCACCCCTCCTTGTTTCATCGACGCAGGGATTGTTTCAAGCGCTGCCAAACTTGACCAAGGTTGAGCTTGTGTCGATAGCGTTTTGCCACTTCTTTGCCCAAGAGCAAAACGCCTGTCCACCAAAAAATTTCTGAGACAACGACAAACGTAGTGGCAACGATCGTTTTTTGAGCGATCGTCGCAGGCAACCAGGGCACAACCAGGAGCAAGCCCCACAACCCCAACGAGAGACTAATTAACCCAAAACCGAGATATTTCACCACAGGCACCCCCAAGATTCAAACGCATGGAGCGCATATACGCTGTGCTCAATCCTTACATTTGTTCTCGCTAACTTTTCACACCAGTCGTCGCGATACCGCGAATAAACTGGCGTTGCCCTAGTAAAAACAACACAACCACTGGCACGGTTGCAATGACCACCGCAGCCATTAACAGTTGCCAGCGATTAGTAAATTGCTCCTGAAAACTTGCCAGCGCCAATTGTACCGTTCGCAGTTCAGGACGTGTGGTGAATACAAGCGGCTTAAATAAGTCATTCCATTCCGCTAAAAAGGTGAAAAGTGACAACGTGACCAGCGCAGGACGCGAGAGCGGTAACATCACTTGCCACAAAATTTGTAGGCGATCGGCACCATCCAACATCGCGGCTTCTTCTAAAGCAGGGGGGATAGTGAGAAAATATTGCCTAAGCAAAAATATCCCGAACCCATTTACCGCAGTTGGCAAAATCAACGCTCCATAGGTATTGATCAGGTGTCCCCACTTTAAAACTAGAAAAACAGGAATCACTAGAAGCTGAAAAGGAATCACCAACGTTGTCAGAATGATGAGCAACAGCGTTTGCTGTCCTCGAAATCTGAGCCTGGCTAGGGCATAACCTGCCAAAGCAGAAGTGATAACCTGAAACCCGGTGACTGCCAACGCTACCAGCGTAGAATTTGCAAAAGCGAGTAAAAACTGTCCCTGTTGCCAGGCAACTTCATAGTTTTGCAACGTCCAGCCCTTTGCAGAACCCACGATCTCATCCGCGGGACGAAGTGACAGCAGAAACACCATCCCTAAAGGCACCAGGACAAGGATGGCCCCTAAAACAAGCAGCAGGAAGGGAAGTCGCGAAGACAGATAAGATGAACTCTTTTTTAAATCCATCGCTTTCATAAGTCCATCACAGCTCGTGACAGAGGGAGCTTTCGTCCAGATACGGCTTTTCTCTAACCATTTACTTAATCAAATAGGTAGATAATACTACTTATTGGCTTGTGATTCAGAGGTATCAACATCCCAACCTGCTTTAAGCGGTTTTCTAGTCTAACAGGTTTTATCCTGACGGGTTCTACATCAAATAATAGGTAGAATCAATGGATGGCTCCCAGTGACTAGACAACCCTGGAAAACCCTCCTCTCGTGAAAATCTGAGTTTTTCAGGCTTTCATAGCGCAAACTCTAGTATTTAAGCAGAATCTCTCAGCTTCTGGCGAAATATCCTGCTGAAACCGCTAGAGTGTTAAGAAGTGAGGGGCATTTGGTTGTAATGGCTGCATCAGCCTTTACCCCATGTCCTATGCCGATCGTCCGTCGGCTGCATTCATGATAAGGAATAACAAGATTATGCCGCAGTTAGAAGCCAGCACAGAAATCGACTTTTACAGTGCACACTACCAGGATGCTTACAGTCGAATCAATGCGATCGTGATTGAAGGCGAACAAGAAGCGTTTGAAAATTATCAATCCCTGGCTGTAATGTTGCCAGACAGTAAAGATCAACTGCTGGGATTGGCAAAAATGGAAAGTCGCCACCGGAAAGGTTTTGAAGCTTGCGGACGGAACTTGAAAGTCACTCCTGACATGGAGTTTGCTCAACAGTTTTTTTCTCGCTTGCATCAAAATTTTCAAGCTGCCTCAGCTGAAAATAAAGTCGTCACTTGTTTGCTGATCCAATCGCTGATTATTGAATGCTTCGCGATCGCAGCCTACAACATTTATATCCCTGTCGCAGATGACTTTGCGCGTAAAATTACGGAAGGCGTAGTGAAAGACGAATACAGTCACTTAAACTTTGGCGAAGAATGGCTCAAAGCAAATTTTGAAGCAGCAAAGGCTGAATTAGAAACTGCCAATCGGCAAAACTTGCCGCTCGTCTGGCAAATGCTCAACCAGGTTGAAGATGACGCCCATACTCTAGGGATGGAAAAGGATGCCCTCGTCGAAGACTTTATGATTCAGTACGGGGAAGCGCTCAGCAATATTGGTTTCACCACCCGCGACATTATGCGGATGTCTGCTTACGGACTTTCTGCTGCTTAAACGCTGTTTGTTCCTCATTTGCATTGCCAGCCTTTCATTTCCTCCTCACACGTCTACCTTTTACCCCTATCCCTAGCGATCGTCCATGTTCGGTTTAATTGGTCATCTTACGAGTCTGGAACACGCACAATCTGTTGCAAAAGAATTAGGTTACCCGGAATATGCCGATCAGGGCTTAGATTTTTGGTGCAGCGCTCCACCACAAATCGTTGACACCATCAAAGTGACCAGCATTACCGGACAAACGATCGAAGGCAAATACGTAGAATCCTGCTTTTTGCCAGAAATGTTGGCGACCCGTCGCATTAAAGCCGCTACCCGAAAAGTGATCAATGCGATGGCACACGCCCAAAAACACGGCATCAACATCACTGCACTCGGTGGTTTTTCGTCCATCATTTTTGAAAATTTCAACCTGCAACAAATTCGGCAGGTTCGGAATGTCAAATTAGAGTTCGATCGCTTCACAACAGGCAATACCCACACTGCCTATATTATTTGCCGACAAGTCGAGCAGGCTTCGCAACAACTCGGCATTGAACTTTCTAAGGCAACCGTGGCAGTCTGTGGCGCAACTGGCGATATTGGTAGTGCGGTCTGTCGCTGGTTAGACGCCCGCACCGATGTTGCAGAACTCTTGCTAATTGCCCGCAATCAGGAGCGACTGCAAGATCTCCAAGCCGAATTAGGACGTGGCAAGATTTTGGATCTCGAAGAAGCGCTTCCCCAAGCCGATGTCATCGTCTGGGTTGCCAGCATGCCCAAAGGGGTGGAAATCGACCCACTGCGGTTAAAGCAACCTTGTTTGCTGATTGATGGCGGATATCCCAAAAACCTAGCTACCAAAGTACAACACCCTGGCGTCCATGTTCTCAATGGTGGCATTGTCGAACATTCCCTGGATATCGACTGGCGCATTATGTCGATCGTCAACATGGACGTGCCTGCCCGCCAGTTGTTCGCCTGCTTTGCCGAATCGATGTTGCTGGAATTTGAAAAGTGGTACACCAACTTTTCTTGGGGACGCAATCGGATTACCGTGGAAAAGATGGATCAAATCGGTCAAGTCTCCGTGAAACATGGATTCCGACCGTTATTAGTTTAGCGAGCAAGCAGGCAGGTAGCAGAGAATCAATGCCACAGATTCGGTTGCACTCCCCTACCGCTTTCTCCTTGCCCTGCTTTACCTCTTGACATATCCCCATCGACTCTACCCTTCATCCCTAACGCTCATATGACCTCTGCCGAACGCAAACCAATCCTGCTCGACTTCGAGAAACCGCTCACAGAATTGGAAACTCGCATCAGCCAGATCCGTGAATTGGCGGAAGAAAATGATGTCGATGTGTCCGACCAGATCCGCCAGTTAGAAGCGCGGGCAGTACAGTTGCGAAAAGAAATTTTTAGCAGCCTATCCCCCTCGCAGCGGCTTCAGGTCGCACGGCATCCTCGACGTCCTAGCACCTTGGACTATATCCAGGCGATTAGTGATGAATGGATGGAGTTGCATGGCGATCGCTGCGGATTTGACGACCCAGCAGTGGTAGGAGGCGTTGCCTATCTAGCTGGGCAACCTGTGGTGATGTTAGGTCAGCAAAAAGGACGAGACACCAAAGACAATATTCTTCGCAATTTTGGCATGGCTTCACCGGGTGGTTATCGTAAAGCCATTCGATTGATGGAACACGCCGATCGTTTTAGCATGCCAATTTTGACTTTCATTGACACGCCCGCTGCTTGGCCCGGTCTGGATGCAGAACAATTTGGACAAGGAGAAGCGATCGCCTACAATCTGCGAGAAATGTTCCATTTTGATGTGCCCATTATCTGTACAGTGATTGGAGAAGGCGGATCAGGCGGTGCGCTGGGCATTGGTGTCGGCGATCGCCTCTTGATGATGGAGCACTCCATCTATAGCGTTGCGCCCCCAGAAGCCTGCGCTGCTATTCTTTGGCGAGATAGCTCCCGCGCAACTCAGGCAGCAGAAGCTCTCAAAATTACGGCGCCCGACCTCAAACAACTTGGCATTATTGACGAAATCTTACCAGAACCCGTTGGTGGGGCACACTCAGACCCTTTACAAGCCACAGAAATCCTCCGAAAAGCCTTGCTTCGGCATCTCGAAGAACTCAACCAAATGACCGGACAACAGCGACGAGAACTCCGCTATCAAAAATTCCGCAAAATTGGCTTTTTTGCAGAAATGTCAGCCTAGCATTTTAGCGACCCTTATTTTGAACGCTGACCACACTGGCAAGCGCACACTTCAACTCAGCCTAAAAACTCATCGTTCCCTTGATTTCCAGGGCACGATTCGAGTTTTCCCCCAAGGCTGTTAAAAAGGTTTAGGATAAAAAGTAGCGACTATTCTAGATAGTTTAAAGCTGAGCCACGATACCCGTACTCAACACCAGGTTTTCAAATGTTATAATAAGTTTTGTAACATTTTGCTCACTGACTAAGCTTTATACACATCTCAAAAACATCGGCTTGGTTGCAAGTTGTGTTCCAGCCTGGTTGATGTTTGGATTTTTGAATTGCATCCGTTGATCCCTTAAATGAGGAAGTCTCACTTAAGGGCAAGTTGGTTATCATTCCCAGACTCTAGGCATAGCATAGCTTCATGGTGGAAATAGGACGGCGTGCCCTGATTACCGGGGCAAGTAGTGGTATTGGCAGAGAAACTGCCCTTGCGTTTGCACGGGCAGGGATTGATTTGGCGTTGGTCAGCCGTTCTCAAGACAAGCTGGCAGAGGTAGTTGCGGAGGTAGTGAAGATAGGCGTCAGGGCGCACGCTTACCCAATCGATCTTTCGCAGGTTGGGCAAGTCAAAGATCAAATTGCCGCGATCGTCGATGATTTTGGCTCAATAGATATCCTGGTCAACAATGCTGGGATGGGATATACCGGTTTGCTCAGCGATATGCCATTGCATGATTGGCAACGGGTACTCGACCTCAATCTTACCAGTGTGTTCCAGTGTATTCAGGCAATTTTGCCAGATATGCGCGCCCGGCGTCAGGGAATCATTATCAATGTCGCCTCGATCGCAGGGCATCAAACCTTCCCGAACTGGGGCGCTTATTGTGTCAGTAAGTTTGGTTTGGTGGCGCTATCTAAAACTCTGGCTGCCGAAGAGCACCCCCACGGTATCCGGGTTACGACGATTAGCCCCGGTTCTGTAAATACTCCCATTTGGGATACCGAAACCGTTCAAGCGGATTTCGATCGCACCCAAATGTTGACACCCCAGATTGTGGCTCAATCGATTCTTCATATGGCACTTTTGCCCGCTCAGGCTGTGATTGAAGAACTTACACTCATGCCAAATACTGGCACCTTTTGAGACATCGCCAGACTAGATTTTCAACCTTTTAACTTTGTAGAATTCTACGTGGACTTACCCATGACTATTGCTTCTCCGAACGGCTCTACTTCCTCAAGTACTTTTGAGAATGCTCCCTCATCCTCTCAGTCAGAGAAACGTTTACAGACCCGCCCCGATCGCAATACTTTGAACGGACAACAACCCAAATTACAGCCCCCCTCAGAAGAACTGCAAGATGAAATGATGGCGTCTGTACGCACCATGCTTTTGGGGGTTGGTGAAGATCCCGACCGCGAGGGGTTGCTAAAAACGCCGAAGCGAGTAGCAGAAGCAATGCGATTTTTAACCAGCGGCTACCAGCAATCCTTGGAAGAATTGGTCAATGGTGCCATTTTTGATGAAGGACACAACGAAATGGTGTTAGTTCGAGACATCAATGTTTTTAGTCTCTGCGAACACCATATGCTGCCTTTTATGGGGAAAGCCCATGTTGCCTACATTCCCAACCAAAAGGTTGTAGGTCTCAGCAAGCTCGCACGCATTGTGGAAATGTATTCTCGTCGTTTGCAAGTGCAAGAGCGCCTGACGCGCCAAATTGCAGAAGCCGTCCAAACCATTTTGGAACCCCAGGGAGTTGCCGTAGTCATGGAAGCGACTCACATGTGTATGGTGATGCGCGGAGTGCAAAAGCCCGGTTCTTGGACAGTTACCAGCGCCATGTTGGGCGCTTTTCAAGAAGATCAACGGACACGCGAAGAATTTCTCAATCTCATTCGTCACCAACCTACTTTTTGGTAAGGGCTCGTTGAAAAACAGCAATTTGTGCTGCATCGGTTCGGTGCAGTGCTAGCCCAATTTCAGGCGTTGCTGAAAAGCTGAATGATTTGAAACGAAGTTTCAAATCATTCAGCATCATCTTCATCTCGTTGTTGAGCAACGCCGAAAAACTGAGGGGTCGGAATTCAGAATTTATCTGGATTCTGAATTCTGACCCCTCAAGTTTGGCAAAATCACGCCAAGCATTTGCCTACCAGGGTAGAACTCATCAAGAAAGTAAGCCTATTCTGGACGGCACATCAAACGCAAAGCGGGTGATTGCCCAATTATCTATCGTCGATTACCCGTCTTTTGCTGTCGATCGGCTTCAGCCAACTGTTGAAAAAGATGAGCCACTTTCTCCAAATCTTTGTCTCCGGGGGCATGTTCTAAACCGCTAGACAGGTCGATACCGTCTGGAGTCAGCTGGCTCAATGCGGTCAAGACATTGGTGGGAGTGAGTCCACCGGCTAACAGCCAGGGGCAACGAGAACGAAAGTTTTGCAGGACTGTCCAGTCGATCGTAATACCCGTCCCACCCATCATTTTGGGATGATAGGCATCCAATAAAAGGGTATCTACGCAGGTTTCATAAGGGACAATTTGCATCAGACTTGCAGGTGCTTGAATCCGCAAGGCTTTGATGATTTCGATGTCGGGCAGGGCAGAGCGTAGCATCTGGCAAAATTCTGAAGATTCGGTGCCATGTAATTGGACGCTGGTCAGTCTGCCGATTTCAACTACCTGGACAATCTCTGCCAACTCGGCATCGACAAACACACCGACGCAGTCAATCGGCTTGCCAGTTTTCGGTGAAGCAGGCAAGCTCTGGACGATCGAGCCAATCTGCTCGGGTTGAAGATAGCGAGGTGACTGGGGAGCGCAGATAAAACCTAAAGCAGAAGCCCCCATTTCGGCAATCGTCTTGCCTTGATCTATCCGGGTAATGCCACAAATTTTGACGCGCACGTTCTTTGTATCAAAAATTCAGATGATTGTTAACTCTTAAAACAAATTCAAGCGATTTGAAAAGTTGCTGACAGCCACTTCTTATAATCCTTGTTGTTTGTATCAGCTTATCAATACATCAGGACATAAGGAGAAAGGAAGTGCTGTATTCACTACTGGCAGTTGTCCCCAGAGCAACGCAATGGTCTCCCGGTGTTGGGTTAGTCATGATTTCCGCCTGCTTATTTGCAGTGGCGATCGGGCGCTATGCGATTCAGCAACGGGGAGTTGGTCCTAAGCTACCGGTTGAAACCCCTGCCCTGTTTGAAGGGTTTGGAGTTCCCGAGTTGCTAGCAACACTCAGTTTTGGTCACATTTTGGGCGCTGGGTTCATTTTAGGACTCAGCAATGCTGGTTTGCTCTAAATATTTCTATCGTAGTCTTCCATCGTTCCATTGTCTCTGAGTATCGCTGTCGCCCAGTTACTTAAGACAGCAAAATCAAAGGGGAATGCCAGGGTTAAAACTCCTGCATCCCGTCTTCATCTCAATGGCGCTGGCTTCGTTGGTGATGCGCTAAGTACATCACCAACGAAGCCAGCAAAGTATCGCTTTACAAGCTCCAAGTTGGGTGTGACGATTGAGCACGGCATTAGACTGAGGACTCATGCAATCAGGCTGGCGAGTTGGGTCGCTATTTGGCATCCCCCTATTTATTGACCTTTCTTGGGTTCTGATTCTGACATTGTTTATGCTCCACAATGGCTGGGTATGGCGTGGTCGCTATCCAGAGTGGGGCGTAGAAACTGCCTGGTTGACCGGTTTTTTATCCACGCTGCTGTTATTTGCCTCAGTTTTGCTGCACGAGTTGGCCCATAGCCTGGTCGCAAAAGCACATGGAATTGAAGAAATTGCTATCAGCTTATTTTTGTTTGGGGGAAGCACGTCGGCTGAAGAAGCATTAAAAAGACCCAGCCAGATTTTGCAGGTGGCGATCGCGGGACCTGCCGTGAGTCTGGGTCTAGCAGCTGGATTGAGTTTGTTAACTCTGGTGCTGCCTCATACAGCTAGCCCACTGAAAGTATTGACCGCGAACCTTGCCACTATGAATTGGGTTGTGGCATTGTTCAACCTCATCCCAGGACTCCCGCTAGATGGTGGACAAATTCTCAAGGCGATCATTTGGCAATGGACCGGCGATCAACTTTGGGCAATTCGATTGTCGGCAAAGGTGGGAGAACTGTTGGGCGGATTGGCGATCAGCTTCGGTATTGCCGACATTTTGAATTTGCCGGGAGTTCCGTTTAGCCAATTTTTTGATGGTTGGTGGATGGCATTGTTGGGCTGGTTTGGTTGGCAAAGTGCCAGAGCCTACCAACCAATTACAGAACTCCAGGAAGCCTTGCTGAAAACGCTTGCCGCTGCCGCTATGACGGGCGAATTTCGTATCGTGCCTGTAGAAATGTCCCTTGCCAACTTTGCTAGAGAGTATTTGACCAAGCTTGAGCCACCAATGTATTTGGCAACCCAGGGCGATCGCTATCAAGGCATTGTGGTGCCAGAAGGCTTAAACGAAATTGAACGTAGCCAATGGGAACATGAGTCGATTGAGGGGATTCTTCACCCCGATTCTGCCCGAGCAGCCACTCATACTACTGCAAATTTGGCACAAGTCATTCAGTTAATGGAAGCGTATCAGTTGATCCAAATTCCAGTACTCTCTCCAGCAGGTGCGCTGTTAGGTGTCATCGATCGGGGGGATATTGTCCGTATCCTCGCTCATAAACTGAATATCCGCATTTCTGATTCTATGATTCAGCAAATCAAAGCGGATGGCATATACCCACCTGGCTTTAGGCTATCTGCGATCGCCCAAACGCTTGAAACCTGAACCAAGCCGGCTTAACTGCCCTGCTTGCATTCTGGTGCTTTCCTCAGCCACTGCCATGACTGCCTGCCACTCCGATTGAGAAAGGGGTTGCAGAACGATCGAGACTTCAAAGCATTCACAGGCAGCCTCCACCAAACCCTCAATGATTTGCACGATGGAAGACTCCATTGTTTGAGAAAATAGGGACGCTTTAACCTGGGATGACCAATTAAGGGGAGGCAAGCTTTCTCCAAAAACCTGGGCAAATAATTCTGCATCCGTCGCGAGACGCATCGACCCATGCTGTAAAATGGCTTGTCCCCGGTAAAGTTGGGCACTACCAATCAGCTTGCAGCCATCTTCTAGCAGCAGATCTGCACCCGTTGCTGTACCAAAGCAATTGGGATTGTGGATATAGCCCCGTCCTGCCTGCCCATAATGCAACCTAACGCCTAGCTTCTGCCAACCCTGGATTAAAAACGTGCAGAGCTGTCGGTAGATCTGAAGTCGAGAACCTTGCAAACCCGACGTGATCAGGGTATACGTCAAATCGCCCTGATGAAGTACTGCCCGACCACCCGTAGGGCGATGCACCCAGTCGATCGCCTGCGCTTGCCAGGTCAAGTGTTGCCAGGAATCAGGAACTGAATACTGGTGATATCCCAAAGAAATTGCAGCGGGCGACCAGGTATAGAACCGCAATGTTGGTGGATGTTTTCCCAAACGGTGTTGCTCCAACAACCAGGTGTCCAATGCCATTTGAATTCGTCCGGGCGCGTCCAACAGCGGGATCAAGCGCCAAGCAGTGGAAGCGGGAGAAACAGGAAGCGCGCCAGTAGCGGACAGACAGTCATCATCTTGCATTGAGGCTTGATGTCAGGCTCCCCCAAATTCGGCTTGCAGGGATTCATCGTTGTCATCCGCTATCGTCGCCACAATGGTAATCGATCGCGAAATCTCACCAGGAGAAAGCTCCGCCAGCGTGCGACTTGTCAGCACCACCACCTCATTGTTAAAAATGCCAAAGCAGGCTTCAAACGTGCTCAACCAATTCATTTCCAGCAACTTGCGCGTCAACTGAGCTTCATTTTTTGCGGGCAGCTTGAGCACAGGCGACCACACCGTGAGCGTATCCTCATCACTATCTCCAGTCAACTGCACGAAAACCTCTACCGACCCATAGCAAAACTTCCAGACATGCCCAGCATCGCTCTGGTTGACCATGGCACTGCCCTCCTGAGCAAGGCTGGTGATCACCGTTTCGATGACATCAAGATAGCCACCACTCGTCGATTCTTGCTGAAGCAACTGACTGACTCCTTCTGTCTCTGGTTCATTTTGGACGATCGCTGCATCAGATTGATAAGTTGTCATCGCCATCTCCCTTTATGTGCCTTGAGTAATCCGCCTTAAGTATGGGGGCATCTGTAGCAATCCTATCTAAATTGCAAGAGAGAGTCGTACAAGCAAACCTGGTTCACAAAGTTTTTCATTTCATCCCTGGTTGAGGATTGTCCTATCTGCCCGATTCAGTTCTATCACTGCCAGAAGCTGAATCGTCGATTTATTCGATTTATTTGATGTTTTTTCAATCCTTTTCCCATCTTTTTCTAACTAAGGATCGTGGATGAAATAAAATTGCAAATTTTACGAGCGGGTTTGACAGTACTACCGGTGACGGTCTGTGTCCCGAAGCGGGGGTTTTCACATCCTCTATCCCCTAAAACATCTTCAATTTCCTCACAACCATTTCTGAGTAAAAAGGTTTTGTATAGAAAAAATTTGAAAATTACAAATTTAGTGCATCCTTAAATGTAGCCGCTTAGGAGAAATCAGAATGAAGAATGCTGTGGCTACAGTTTTAATCGCATTAGGGGCACTTGCCGCAGTTCTCTGGGCAGCCCAATGGGGGTTTAAGAATCCTTTATTTAACACCAATCAGTCCACCGATCCAGGCTCAGAAACAGCAGTGGATCAGTCAGCCAACAATCCGATCGAGGCAACTCAGTCCCCTAACAACTCGCAACAAGTTGCATTACTAGAACCAGGCATTGAGAATCTGGCGGCAATTAATTTCTCCACCCTTCCCAGAACCAGCGCCCAGCGCGCCCAATCACAATCTACCAATACAACAGGTCTGGCAGATGACACGACTAATCCGGCAGCAGCGCAACGCCGCCCATCCCCTGTACGAGCAAGTTGGTAGGTTCGATCGTGGGTGAAGTTCTGGTCATTGGGGGCGGCATTATTGGGTTGGCGATCGCCCTTGAACTGAAACAGCAGGGCGTTGCTGTCACAGTCCTCAGCCGGGATTTTAAGCAAGCGGCTGCCCATGCTGCAGCTGGAATGCTGGCTCCGCAAGCAGAGGCACTTCCACCCAGCCCTTTTTTGGATTTGTGTCTTCGGAGTCGGGCACTTTACCCTAGTTGGACTCAACATTTAGAAGAGCAGACCGGATTATCTACAGGATACTGGGCATGTGGCATTTTGCAGCCCTGGTATGAAGCAGCCATCCATGGCAAAAGATCGGCAGAGGCTGAAGCAGAACATTGGCTGGATCGGACTGCCATTCACCAACACCAACCTGGATTAAGTACAGCTGTCGGAGGAGGGTACTGGTTTCCTCTGGATGCCCAAGTCGATAATCGGGCATTGGCGATCGCCCTGTGGCAGGCAGCCCAAGCAGCGGGGATAGACATTCAGGAAGGCATCCCGGCAACGAGCTTGAAAACGCAAGCCAGTCGAGTAACTGCTGTGATTACCTCAACTGGAGAATGGCAGGCAGATCATTATGTGTTGGCAGGCGGTGCCTGGTCGGCTGAGGTGCTACCGGTGCCCGTTTCTCCCCAAAAGGGGCAAATGCTATCAGTGCAGGTGCCCTCTGGAGAAGCATTATCACTGCAACAAGTTTTGTTTGGTTCAGAGATTTATATGGTGCCACGCCGGGATGGGTTGATTGTATTGGGCGCAACCAGTGAGTGGGTAGGCTTTAGTCCTGGTAATACCCCAATGGGGGTCAATACGCTCCTGGCAGCCGCCATTCGGTTATATCCCGCGATCGCTGACTACCCGATTCAAGAGTTTTGGTGGGGATTTCGACCCACCACACCCGATGAGTTGCCTTTGCTCGGTTCCAGTCCCTACAATAATCTCACGCTGGCAACCGGACACCATCGCAATGGCATTTTATTAGCACCGATCACGGCTCGTTTGATCACTGACTGGATTGTGCAAGGGCAAGCCGATCCCCTACTGGATTATTTTCACTATGCCCGGTTTCAGCTAAAAGACGGAATATCAGGTCTTTAGAAAGTCAATGATCATCAAGGTGTCGATCGCCAGAGTTTAATCGTTTTGTCAAAGCTGCCACTGGCAAGCAATGATCCATCTGGGCTGAACGCGATCGTCCGCACCCAATCCGCATGGCCTTCCAACTCACTGGTCAATTCACCCGTCTGGATATTCCAAAATTTGATGCCATCTTGTCCGGCACTGGCAAGCGTTTGTCCATCAGGGTTCATCGCCAGAGCATAAATGGTATCCGTATGTCCAACCAACGTTTGCAAGACTTTGCCCGTTTGCCAATTCCAAACTCGAATAGTTGCATCCTTACTGCTAGTAATCAAAGTCTGGCCATCGGGTGTAAAGGCGATCGCAGTAATCGCATCCTTATGCCCGGAAAACGAATCTTTGACTGAGCCAGTCGCCAAATCCCATACTCTGATCTGAGCAGACTCACTCCCGCTCGCAAGAAATTTACCATCGGGACTCATCGCCAGACTAAACACCGGATCACCCATGCCCATCAATGTTCCCAAGGGGCGAGAGGTGCGCAAATCCCACAACTTAATGCCATCCAGCCCCCCACTGACCAACGTTTTGCTATCAGGCGTTACCACCAGCGATGAGATCGGGTTGGAGTGTTCTAGGAGAACCCGCTTCAGGGATTGATTTTTGAAATTCCAGAGACTCAAAATGCCGTCCCCACCGCCGGTTGCCAGGGTTTCGCCATTCGGGGAAATCGCCAACGCATACACCATTTGTTGGTGCATTTTCAGCGCATAGTCCAAGTCACCGTTTCGGACATTCCACACTCGGATGCGGGTATCGTTGAGGCTGGTGCCACTCAATAACTTGCGTCCATCCGGTGAAAATATCAGTGTATCGATAACCCCTCGATTGCCTCTAATCGTACGGACGAGCTTGACCTTTTGCCAAGTATGGGCATCAGGAGATTCAGAAATGACTTCAGTGGGGGTGCGTGCCACGCTCGATGCGAACAGGGGCTGACTCCCTCCCGATGAACTCGCGAGTCCGCCCATACTGATCGTTGCAGCCCCCAATAGCGTCAACCCGCCCAATCGAAGCCATCGGATGGAAAGAGAAGTAAAGATTTTCAGCATTGCACAAACCCCAACTGATTCCGTGAGTGGCTATCCAACCGTCTGATTCAGCGCCGTTTTACCCCACCACAGATTAACTCACCCCGATCGTGAACAGCCAGGATATTGTTCACTTTACGCAAACTTAACGCTAAAATCTGCGGCGACCTAACACAGAGTCATCCTCAACCGGGCGGTTGCTTTTTGGCTGCACTCAGCAGAGGTAATGGTGGACGGGAAGCGCGCGCGGGAAGAACATGCACTGCCACCCGCTCAATCGGTTCTGGACGACGCTGGATTTGCCACCATCTCAATGCCACCGCCACCCCAATGGTGCCAAGTCCAAACGAGAACAGAGACCATTGACTATCAAATCCTCCGATCGCCGCATCGACAATCCCCACCGTCAGAACAAAGCTGGAAATTGGTTCTTTGCGATAGATCGAATTCAGCATCCGCAGCAAGGAAATATTCATTGCAATCTGCTTTGTACTCTAGATATCTGCTCTATAATCTGTATCTTCATTCTATGACTTCCACTTCTTGACCGGGCAAATCACTCAAACCAGCCGCCCTTCAGCCCTATCACGCAGAAGTCTTCAAGATTATAGGGGCAGTTCAGTCCGGTCACAAGATTTCCATTTTTAAACTGCTTTACACGGCTACTAGATCCTCAGACTGGGGTAAGGGGGAGAAGACAGGGCTTTCCTCCAGGGTATACAAGACTTCGATCGCGCGATCAATCAGCGCCAAGCCCTGATCTACCGATTCGATCGTACTCAGTTGTCCGCGCAGATCTGCTGCACCCGCAAAGCCTTTGGCATACCAGGTCATGTGCTTCCGGGCTTGGCGCACTCCGCGATCGCCCTTGTATTCCCACAATGCCTGTAGATGTTCACGCGCACATTGCAGCCGAGAGATCGGAGTCGGCGACATCCGCTCTTCACCCGTTTTCAGGAAATAGTCAATCTCTCCCACCAAAAAGGGATAGCCCATCGTGCCGCGTGAGCACATCACCCCATCGGCTCCCGTTTCTTCCAAGCATTTCACCGCAGCTTCTACCGAGAAAATATCGCCATTGGCAATCACAGGAATTGAGAGAATTTCTTTGACTCGGCGAATCCACTCCCAACGTGCCGCACCATTGTAGCCCTGTGCCCTTGTCCGTCCATGCACAGTAATCATCTTGGCTCCAGCGTTTTCCATCCGCCGGGCAAAGTCTAGAATCGTGATTTCTCGATCGGTCCACCCAATCCGGGTTTTGACCGTGACGGGCACGTCAACCGACTGCACCACAGCACGGACGATCTCCTCTGCCGTTTCCGGATCGCGCAGCAGCGATGAGCCCCCTCCATTTTTGGTGATCTTGTTGACCGGACAACCCATGTTGATATCCACTGTATCCGCCCCTTCTTCCACCGCCATTCGTGCCGCTTCTGCCAAAAAGTCAGGACGGCAATCGAACAACTGAATACTGATCGGACGCTCGTTGGGATCGACCTCCATAATTTGAGGCAATTCCCGCACATAATGCAGCCCCGTTGCATTCACCATTTCCGTATACATCATCGAATCCGGTGCATAGCGTCGCACCAATCGCCGAAACACCAGATCCGTCACCCCCGAAAGCGGTGCCTGCAAAACCCGACTCCGCACCTCAAGTTTGCCAATTTTTAGCGGTAAGGATAGACGAGCGCACAGTTCGGGAGACAGAGTAACCATAGCAAAGGGGACGATCGTGCTTTTCTATTGTAGGAGATGACGCGAGAACGAGAAGTGATGGGGTGATGGAGTGAAGAAATTCAAGAATGCTCCTACCGATTTTCTTTCCTTCTATAGAATCTCCACAATCCCCGTGGTGCCATCGATTCTGACCCATTGACCATCATGTAATTGCTGGGTGGCGTTGTGCACATCCATCACCGCAGGGATGCGATATTCGCGAGCAACGATCGCCCCATGGGACAACTGCCCCCCCACTTCGGCAATTAGCCCACCGGCTCTGGCTAATAGCGGTGCCCAACCAGAGTCGGTATAAGGTACTACTAGGATAATTTCTCGATCCAGTCCAGACGATGCTTGTAAATCCCGCAAAACTTTGACCCGCCCCTCGATCCGACCAGAACTGGCACCAATGCCCTGCAATTGTTGAGTGGATGATCGAGGGCTAAAGGACTGATCAGGTAAAGGCGGATCGTCGCCATAGACGAGGGAGGAAATGGTGGCAATCTGGCTATCTTGCTGATATTGCGATCGCCGTTGAGCAATCCGCTGAGACGCACCATTCAATGTCGAGAGATCGGAGCCTTGCACCAGATCTCGCACTTCATTTAGCTCTAAAAAGAAAATATCGCCTGGTGCGCTGAGCACGCCCACTTGTAGCCAGCGTTGCTCCAATGCCACACAACTCCAACGTAACTCCGCCAGCAAACGACTGTACACTTCGGTCACTTGTCCCTTCAGATCAAACCGCCGTTGGACTCGTCGAACTTTACCAGAAACCTGGTGGTGGGGCGCCGCTTGAGACGGAGGATTGAGACAAAACTGGGCAAATAACTCTCTCACGGGGGTGGGGTCTTCTTTCCAGGTCGGCACGGCAATATCGGTTCCTACCTCGCTTAGGTAGCCGTAGTGATCGAGCCACTGATCAAACTGAGTCAGCAGGGTTTGTCCAACCGAACTATTTGCCAATTTTTCAAACAAGTCTGAGGCAGAAACGATTTTAGCTGGTGGATTTTGACTGTTGGCTGGAGCAGTTTCATCAATTGCGTCATTTGCGTCCGTGGCAACAATTCCCCAATCAGAGAAGGAGCGAGCGATTTGCTGAAGCGATCGCAGGGCTGAAACTTCTGGCGTTTGGCGGTTGTCCAACTCTGTATCTGCAACTCGAAAGATGCTTTTTCTCAAAGCTGCACTCAGAGGAGCCAGAATGCTGTAGTCGGTCGCCCGTTGCAAAATCGCCAAAATCGTATCAATGCGGGTCAGCAGTTCCGCAGGCGCTAGTTGGTCCGCAGGGACTTGAGCAAACTGCGCGATCGCAGGTGCAAATAATTGGCGATCATCCCGCCGAAAGGCTATTTCCAGTCTCAGTTCCCGACCCAGCAACTTCAACAGTCCTGGCACATTTCTCAGCGTCGAGCGCAGAGGAGGCTGACTGAATTGACGGCCTCTTGTGAGAAATTCCAGACTTTCTGGAGGCAACCCCATACGTAGAAAAATTTGCCCTAACAGAGAAGCGTTGAAGTAAGCACGCGAATAATGCAGCGTTGCAGTTGCAGTGAAATCTAATCCCTGAGCGCGATCGCCCAACACCAGCGTAAATAAATCCCCCCATGCACGACAGGTGAGCGGACGATTAATTGACCACGTTAAAGGGCGAATCACACCGGGAATTACCTCAGCCGCAATCTTACGAGTCCAAATTGGCAACAAGGTCGTAATGGGACGCGATTGCAGCAACCACAAAATTTGTCCATCGTAGCTCCACTCAATATCCTGAGGAATCCCGTGGTAGCGGGATTCCAGATGACGCGCCAAAAAAGCTACCTGTTGAATCAGGCCCAGAGGAATTTTTTTTGCCGCAGGCGCGTCACTTGAAGGAGTGGAGAGCGCCAAATCTAGACAGTCAGGTAGTTGCCAACTCGCTGCGTCTGCTAAATTCACCGCCTTAAATTCCGCCTCGGTGATCTGCACCTGATAACGAATGGGCGTAATTCGCCCCGATACCACCTGAGTAGCGGCACCTGGTAGCGCTTCAATTACCACAGCGTCTCCTTGACGGGCGATCGGATCGCGACTAAACGCGACTCCCGATACAACTCCTTGAACCTGCTGCTGAATCAGCACTGCCATCGCAGCATCGGGTAAGCCGCGATCGCGCCGATATTGCCACGCACCCGGATGATCATAAGATGCCAGACACCGAACGATGGCAGAGCGCAGATCCGTTTGATTCGTCACACTTAACACCGTTTCATATTGCCCGGCTGCGGATGCTAGTTCAGAGTCTTCCCCAATTACCGAAGAACGCACCACTAAAGGTTCCTGGGAAGACGGGTGTAACAGTGTCAACAAGGGTTCTGGGTCATCCCCCGGTGGCAACACCCAACCTGGTGGCACCGGATATCCCCAGCGTTTGAGCTGAGCAAGAGTTGCTGCTTTTGCCCCTACTTTGTCTACAGCAAGGAGTTGATCCAGGGTAACAATGGCACGATCGCTCCTAAAAAACTGGAACATAGCACGCGATTCTGCCTTAACACTAGGAGTCGGCAAATCCAAATCATCTGGAATTTTCTGGTAAATCCGATACAACAGAACAGACAGCGAGATCGCAGTCACCATCAGTGCCGGCTGCTGTGGATGTCGGAAGAGGGTGATCAGAGGAAATAAAACTAAAATACTGATGCGTCCCTGATGCCGCTCACGAAACAGGGTGAAGCCAATTCCGCCAATCAGAAAAACCAGTAAAGCAGCGATCGGGTCATGCACCACATAGCCCCAAACGACATTGGTCGTCCCAGCGCCCTGGCTTATCCAATAGCGCCCCACCACCAGCGCCATCAGAGAAATCATCTCCCATTCCGGGTTATTTGGGAAAAACGATCGCGCCAGCAAAACTGCTGCAATACCCTTCGACGCTTCTGACAGAACAGCCAACCCACCGATCCACCGTCCGCCATGATAAAACGCAGCGGAAACCCCCACATTGCCAGTACCTAGTCTTCTTAACTGCTTACCAGTCAGAAGTTGCGTCATCCAGGCAATCAGCGGCAAACCACCCAACAAAGGGCAGCAAACAAAAATCAGTAAAGCCCCCCAAACTTGTTCTAGCTCCATCAATACCCATCACTCGTGCATCGTCCACCATCTACAGCCCAACTCCAGGGCAGAATTGAAACACTTTGCTGCTAACGATACTCTTCTTTTCCACTTGCTAGTTCCGGCATTCCCACCGTACCTGGCAACGTTCGACTCGCATCCTTGGTTTCGATATACCCCACATAAAAAGCCCCAGGTTCAATCCCCAGAGCACTCGCAACCACATCCCCTTCTAACCGAGCAGTATTCGTCAAGGTTAATTTCCCATCCACCAAGACTCTTGCCTTCAGAACACCATGCACTACCAGGTTTCTGGCACGAACTTCCGGTCCCTCAACCAAGCCATTTTCCGAGATTTCCATATCCCCTCGCACCTCGACCGTACCATGCACAATGCCATCCACCAGCAAGTTGCCTTCAACATGGAGCGTCCCCTGGAACTCGCTACTGGCAGCCAGGTAAGTCGGTAAAATCTTGGGATGAGCGGGCTTTTTCTTAAACATGATGTTTCCTTAGGGAAAGACTTAAGAATTATTGTGCGATCGCAAACACGGAACCCAAACTGCAATTTCATCAAAAGTATCGCACTCAACCCCAAACAGGAAGAAAGACGCAGATTACATCCACAAAGCTCCCCGAACATGAGTTGAAAATCGCCACCTTTGATTTGGCAAATCGCTATCTTCCTAGAAAATTTCTCACAAATCTCATCGGGTAAACGCCCTATTCCCATTTATTCTGTCAGACTTTCCAACGAAAAAGCGCTCCCCCAGTGGAGAGCGCCTTCAATCAATCAGCTCTTAGTTCGACAATTAGCCGTTGATCGCCGGAGCCGTCAGCGCCACAGGCGCAGCCTCACCCGCCGCCAAATCCAAGGGGAAGTTGTGAGCATTGCGCTCATGCATCACTT